>JBBQTN010000001.1:0-74757 GCA_038213195.1 Acidimicrobiales bacterium
CGCAGGACCACATCCCCTTCGCGGGAGCGTGCTTCCGCCAGACCGTGGCGTGGTTCATGCAGGACAACTGCCTCGTCACCGGCCAGATCGAGATGGGTGGTCGCACCGTCGACCTGCGTTCGATCACCTGCCCAGCGGTGAGCATCATCGGCGAGGCGGACCACCTCATCCCGCCGGATGCGACCGCGCCGATCCTGGCGCTGCTGCCGCAGATGGAGGAGATCCGGCTGCGCGCCGGGCACGTCGGCTTGATCGTCGGCAAGTCCGCCCAACGCCAGTCGATCCCGGCGATCGCCGCGTGGCTGCTGTCGCACACCGACGCGCAGGGGGCGGCGGCATGAACATCCGCCCGATCACGACCGACGACGTCGACCGCGTCGTCGCCTTCTTCGGGCGAGTGCCGGAGGGCGACCGCACGTTCTTCAAGGAGCCGTTCACCGGCGCCGACACGGTGCGTGGCTGGCTCGCCGACGGGCGCAGCACGCGCCTGATCGCCCTCGACCCCGGTGGGGCCGGCTTCGGCGGAGCAGGCCGCGAGACGGGCGAGGCCGGCGAGGCCGGCGAGGCCGGCGAGACCGGCGAGGCAGGCCGCGAGACCGGCGAGACCGGCGAGCAGGTGATCGGGTACGCCGCCGTCGTCGCCGGGATCGGCTGGTCGAGCCACGTCGGCGAGCTGCGCCTGGTGGTCGACCCAACACAGCGGCGCCGCGGGGTCGGTCACGCACTCGCAAAGGCGGCGCTCGCCGCCGCCTTGGAGGCCGAGCTGTCGAAGGTGGTCGTCGAGGCCATCTCCACCCAGGACGCGACGATCTCCCTGTTCGCCCAGCTCGGCTTCGTCCCCGAGGCACTGCTCCAAGGGCATGTGCGCGACGCCACCGGCGAGTTCCAGGACCTGATGGTGTTGGCGATGCACGGCGCCGACACGTGGGCGACCCTCGCCACCGTCGGCCTCGACACCACCCTGGACTGACCGCCGCCCACCGCACAGGTGGGCGCGAAACGTGCCAGACCCCGGCACACACCGCGCCCACCGGACACAGTTGGGCGCGAATCGTGCCACACCCCGGCACACACCGCGCCCACCGCACAGGTGGGCGCGAAACGTGCCAGAACCCGGCACACATCGCGCCCACCTGCACCGTGGCGAGCGGAGCCCGGCCGGGGCGGGTTGGTGGCTCAGGCGGGCGGGAGGGCGCGGAGGATCGCGATCAGGTTCGATCGCCAGCCGAGGATGCGGTGGCCGGTGATCGTCACCATGCAGCCGGGCGGCACGATCGAAGCGAGGTCGCGTCGCGAGACGAGGTTGAGGTGCGACGTCTCGGCCCACCTGCGCAGCCCGACGTGGCGGAGGACCCACTGGTGGGCGCGCTGGGGCATCCAGTGCAGCAGCGGCAACATCGTGTGCAGCTCCAGCGGGAACCAACGGTTCGGGGTGGTCAGGTAGCAGGCAGTGGACACTCGGACCATCTCGGCGAGGAACCGCCGCTGGTGGTCGCGGTCGCCGACGTGTTCGAGCACGGCGATGGCGACGGCCACGTCGAACTCCCGGTCCGCGAACGGCAACGCGTCGCCGTCGGTCCGCACGAAACGCACGCCGGGGAAGCGCTGCTCGATCGCCGACGCGTCCTCGAAACTGGTCGCCACCAGGTTCTGCGGCCACGGGTAGAAGCGTTCGAAGGCGTTCGAGTCGGCCAACTCGGCTTCCGGGGTCACCCCGATGTCGACGACCCGCGTCTCGGCCGTCGGCGACAGCTCACGCAGCAGCACCTCGAACATCCGGTTCCGTGCGCCCAACGATCGGCGCGCCTTCCAGCGCACGAGCGGGTTGCCGAGCCCGAAGTAGTCCACCGGCTCGGCGGTCACCGGCGCTGTCGAGCCGCGAGCTGGACCATCGTCACGCGGTCAGAGGTACGTGCCCGGCCGGTCGCTCGGCGACTCCGGCCCGCGCTGTCCCGACAGCGACCCGGGAGGTAGCTGGCGCATCTGCTCGAACTGCTGACGGGCGGCCAGCTGTTGGGCGAAGAGCGTCGCTTGGATCCCGTGGAACAGCCCCTCCAACCAGCCGACCAGCTGCGCCTTGGCGACGCGCAGCTCGCTCTCCGACGGGACCGTCCCCTCGTTGAACGGCAGGGCGAGGTTGTGCAGCTCCTGTTGCAGATCCGGCGACATCGCATCTGCGAGCTCGACGATCGAGCGCTCGTAGATCTCGGCCAAGCGCTCGCGGCTGGCCTCGTCGAGTGATCCGGATCGGACCTCCTCCAGCAGCAGCTTGACCATCGAGCCGATCCGCATCACCTTGCCGGGCTCCGTGATCAATTCGTTCTGGGTCTCGGTCTCCCCTTCCGGCTGCACGAGCTCGCCATGCTCGACTGGCACCGGCAGGTTCGTGGCGACATCGCCGACGGGCGTGGTCTGGTCGTTCGACATGCCGGTCAGTCTGCCCGAGAGGCGCCGAGCAGCGGCACCAGCATCTCCGCCGAGGTCAGCGAGCCGTGCCGGCAGACAAGTGGGTACGGGCCGGTGTCCCCGGGATCGTCGAAGCTGACCGGCTCACGCGCCACCAGCGCAACGTCGCCGAGCCGGGCCGCGATCGGCGGGCTGACCACGGGACCGAACCAGCCCTGTTCGATCATCTCGGCACGGCTGAGGACCCAGGCGATGTCGGCGTGCGCCGCAGTCGCGGCCTCCAGCAGGTCGGCCGCCGCGCCGGGCTTGGCGTGCAGCCACCGGAACCGTCCTTCACCCGACGCACCGCGGGACAGACGCAGCACCTCGGCCGCAGGGGCGAGCGTGTTCGCGCCGACCTCCACCTGCCCGTGATCGGCGGTGACGAGCAGGGCGGCGCCCGCCGGCAGCACGGCCAGCACGTCGGCCACCAGACGATCGGCGGCGCGGACCTCCGCGTCGTAGAACGGCCCGAAGCCACGCTCGTGGGCCACCTTGTCGACCCCGTCGTAGTAGGCGTAGACCACTCGTTCGCCCGTGGCCAGCAGCTGCCCGACGATCACGGGGAGGTTGGACATCGTCCGCCAGCCGTGCGGGCGGGTGCCGCGCAGGTGCGCTGTCGTGAACCCGCTGCCTTCCAGCTCGCTCTTGGAGACCACCGGCACCGGCTGACCCAAGAACG
The DNA here is from genome assembly GCA_038213195.1 of Acidimicrobiales bacterium. Classification (GTDB taxonomy): domain Bacteria; phylum Actinomycetota; class Acidimicrobiia; order Acidimicrobiales; family Ilumatobacteraceae; genus JAODBQ01. Next base: position 3,128 of record JBBQTN010000001.1, read on the forward strand.
GCAGGAACGTCTGCACGGCTGCGGGCTCGTGGGCGCGACGGGCGTCACCGAACTGGGTGGCCCAGCGCAGCACGTTGAGGACGTCGCCGCCGAGGTCGAAGCGGTAGCCGACCAGGCCGTGCTCGCCAGGCGTGAGCCCTGTGGTGATCGAGGTCAGCGCCGTCGCCGTGGTGGAAGGGGCGACCGTGGTGATCGGACCTCCTGACATCGCCGCCAACGTCGGCGCGAGGTGACGACGATCCTGCAGCTGCTCCCAGCCCAGGCCGTCGAGCACGAGCAGCACGACCTGGCTCGCCTTGCGCACGACCGCCGGGATCCAGCCCGGTAGCAGCGCCCTGCGCGGCCCGAGCAGCGCCGGTGTGATCCCGCGCACGTTCGGCCCGGCGTAGTCGGGCAAGGTCGGCAGGAGCGAGACGCGGTTCACGATGCAACGCGAGTCCACCACCTCAGTGCACCGTCCGCCAAGCGGCTCCCGCTCGCGTGCCCCGCCCAACGGTTACGATGAGGGCGTGCGAGTCTCGAGCAAGGGCGACTATGCGTGTCGAGCGCTGCTCTCGCTCGCCCTGCACGACACGGCGCGCGGGCCCACCTCCGTCCGTGACATCGCCGAGCGCACGGCCATCCCCCAGCCGTACCTCGAGCAGATCCTGCTCGCCTTGAAGGGCGCCGGGCTGGTGCGCTCCAAGCGCGGCGTCGGCGGCGGGTACGTCCTGGCCAGGTCGCCTGACGCGATCCGCCTCGGCGAGATCCTCTCCGCCGTGGACGGTCCGATCAGCCTCGGCGACTTCGGCGAGCCGCACCAGGACGGGGCGTGTGACCACGAGGGCCAGTGCGTGCTGCTGGCGATCTGGAAGTCGGCCGGCGAGCAGATGCGGCGGCTGCTGGAGGGGTTCACCCTCCAGTCGGTGGCCGACGCGGCTCGTGGCAAGTCGGCATGGCCGGAGGCCCGCCTCCCGGAACCACTCGAGGTCGAGCGGGTCTGATCGTTCCGGCCGCGGCGCGGCCGAACCGCCCGCAGGCGCCGGACGAAGTCGGGCGGACGTCGAGCGGGTCCGGGTCCGCCGCTCCACCCGCCTGTGTCCTCCCACGCTGCGCGGCGATCTGTGGAGGACACAGATCGCCGCGCAGCCGGCCGCGGACCGGGGGTGACGGACCCGGGGTGACGGACCAGGGGTGACGGACCCGGGGTGACGTACCGGGGTGGCGGGCTCGGCGCCGCCCGTCACGCCTGGTCGGCAGCGGCCTCGTGCAGCGTGGCCTCGACCGCAACGAGATCGGCGGGCAGCGGCGCCTCGAAGTGCAGCATCCGCTGGTCAACGGGGTGGCGCAGATCCAGCTCGGCGGCGTGGAGGAACGGTCGGCGGGTGTCGATCGCGTCGCGGACCCCGCCGTAGGTGGCGTCGCCGACCACAGGGTGACCGATCGCGGCGAGGTGCACCCGGATCTGGTGGGTCCGACCGGTCTGCAGCTGGCAGCGCAGCGCCGCCACCTCGGCGGGCTCGTCGTAGACGTGCACGACGCGGTACTCGGTGCGCGCCGGACGGCCGTCGACCACGACGCCCATCCGCGTCGGGTCACGGTGATCGCGCCCGATGGGCGCGTCGATCATCCCCATCGGGTTCGGCGGGCGACCCCACACGAGCGTCCGGTAGGCCCGCTGGACGTGGTGGCCGGCGAGCGCCTGGACCAGCCCGACGTATGCCGCGGCGGTCCGCGCCACCACGAGCAGCCCGCTGGTGCCGACGTCCAGACGGTGGACGATCCCCGGGCGGTGCGCCTCCCCCACCCCGGCGAGCTCGGGGAATCGTGCCAGCAGGCCGTTGACCAGCGTGCCGTCCGGATGCCCTGAGCCGGGATGGACCACCAACCCGGCCGGCTTGTCGATCACGATGATGGCGTCGTCGACGTGGACCAATGCGAGCTCGATCGACGGGTCGGCCTGCGGCGGCTCTGCGGTCGGCAGCAGCGACTCGTCGATCGACACCACCTGGCCGGCACGCAGCCGGACCTTGCCGGAGGCCGCCGGCACGCCGTCGACCGTGACTCCGCCGCCGGCGACGAGATCGGCGGCCTCCGCACGGCTCGCCTCCGTGACCAGCGCGACGATGCGGTCGAGCCGCTCGCCGGCGAGCGCAGCGGGGATCTCTTCGGCGATCACCGCGCCCCGCGCCCCTCACCGAACAGCGACCAGCCGAAGAACAGCACGCCGCCGATGGTGATCGCCGAGTCGGCGATGTTGAAGATCGGGAACCACTGCAGGTCGATGAAGTCGATCACCGAGCCGTGCAGCCAACCCCGCCCGCGGAACAGCCGGTCGGCGAGGTTGCCGATCGCGCCGCCGGTGACCAAGCCGGCGGCGATCACCGCGACCGGGCTGCCGACTCGGCGCACCGACAGCGCCAGGCCGGCGACGACGACGATCGCCGCGGCGCCGATGATCGGGCCGATCCCCTGGCCGGTGGAGAACGCCATCCCGCTGTTGAACGACAGGTTGAGCTGCAGCGTCCAGATCACGTGTCGCGGCGGACTGTCGGTGAGCGCGTTCAGGACCCAGTGCTTGGCAAGTTGATCGAGCACCACCACGACAGCGGCGATGCCGAGCGAGATCGTCAGCCCGGTGCGCCCAGTCCAGCGTTGCGGTGCCGGCCGGGGCTGCGTCGGGCGCGCAGCCGCCTCGTCGAGCGCGTCGGGCGGTTCGCAGTCTGCGGGCGTGGCGGGGCTGTCATCGCTGTCGCCGGCCGTCGGGTCGGTGCCGGGCTCCGCGACCGGCTCCTGGGTCATCGACGGCCGATCCCGCCGACCTTCTCCTCGACGAGCACGGTCGCCCACGGGATGGCTTCGAGGCGCTCGCGCGGGATCGGGCGACCGGACTCGACGGAGTAGCCGTAGGAGCCGTCGCCGATCCGCAGCAGCGCCGCATCGATATCGGCGATGGTCTGGCGGGCCTGGGCGGACAGGGCCAGGTCGCGCTCGCGTTCGACGACCATCGTGTCGCCCTCGCCACCCTCGTCGTCGAACTGCACGTCGCCCATCTCGGACTCCTCGATCAGCGAGTTGGCCTCGTCCTCGAGCCGGATCGCCTGACCGAGCAGGGACTGCTTCTCGGCGAGCAGCAACGTCTTCTGGGCGCTGAGGAACTTGACGTCGAAGTCCTTCGTGAAGGCGATCCCGTCCTTGTGGCCCTTGATCAGCCCGCCGCCGGACGCCAACGCCGCGTCGGCGGCCGTGGCCGCCTTCTTCGCGGTGCGTGCCGCGGCTCGCGCCGGCGCCGAGTTGGCGACCACCCCGTTGGCCGGCTCGGCGGGGGCTTCCTGGGGGCTCCCATCGGCCGTGCCCGACGTCGCCGGCGCCTTTGCCGCGGCTTTCTTGGCAGTCGCCATGTCACCCTCCTCGACCGTATGAAGCGGCGATGATACCTGCGCCCGGCCTGGATCGCAGCGCCTCAGCCACGAGTGGCGCGCACGACCCCGATGTGCACGGGCTCACCGTCGAGCTCGGCGGTCGGGGCGCCTTCGACCCAGGCCACGCTGGTCGCCAGCGTCGCCTGGGTCAGCAACCCGACGTGCGGCTGCACCTGGCCGCGCAGAGCCTCGGGGACGCCGAGCGACAGCGCGATGCGGTCGCTGACGTGCAGGCCGGCCTCCCGACGGGCCTGCTGGACGAGCCGGATCAGGTCGCGGGTGGTGCCTTCGGCGGCCAGCGCCTGGGTCACCTCGGTGTCGAGCACGACCACGCCCGCCTCGCTGGACAGCGGGGTGCTCGCGCCGCCACCGTCGACGACGAGCTTGAGCGCGTACTCGCCCTCGTGCAGCGGGGTCCCGCCGGCGACCACCACGTCCCCTTCCCGACGCCAGTCGCCGGCCTTGACCGCCTTGATCACCTGTTGGGTCTGCGCCCCGAGGCGTGGGCCGATCGCCGCCGGCGTGACCTGCAGGTCGTAGCGGGCCACTGCAGCGACGTCGTCGCTGAGCTCGACGTGCTTGACGTTGACCTCGTCGGCGATCAGCTCGACGAACGGCCGTAGGCGTTCCGCTCCCGCCACCGCGACGCGCAGCGATCCGAGCGGCTGGCGGACCCGCCGCTGGTGCGCCTTGCGCAAGCGCAGCGCAGACGAGCACACGTCGCGGGCGAGGTCCATCGCACCGACGAGCGCCGGGTCCGCAGGCAGCGTCGCTGCGTCCGGCCAGTCGGTGAGGTGCACGCTGCGCTCGCCGGTGAGCCCGCGGTAGACGGCCTCCGTGGTCAGCGGGAGCAGCGGGGCGAGGGCGCGGCAGAGCACTGCGAGCACCGTGTGGAGGGTGTCGATCGCGTCCTGGTCGCCTGCCCAGAACCTGTCCCGGCTGCGACGCACGTACCAGTTCGTCAGCGCGTCGAGGAACGTGCGCACGGTCGCGCACGCACCGAACAGGTCGGCGAGGTCCATCGTCGTGGTCAGCTCGCCGACGAGGTCACCCGTCTTGGCGAGGATGTAACGGTCGAGGACATCGGTCTGATCGGTGCGGAACGTGCCCTGCGTACCGCCCGCGTTGGCGTACAGGGACAGGAAGTACCAGCTGTTCCAGATCGGCAGGATCACCTGGCGGACGGTGTCGCGGATCCCGTCCTCGGTGACGATCAGGTCGTTGCCGCGCAGGATCGGCGAGCTGAGCAGGTACCACCGCATCGCGTCGCTGCCGTACGTGTCGAACACCATCATCGGGTCCGGGTAGTTGTTGAGGCTCTTCGACATCTTCAGCCCGTCGTCGCCGAGCACGATGCCGTGGCTGACGCAGGTCTGGAACGCCGGCCGGTCGAACAGGGCGGTGGCGAGCACGTGCAGCGTGTAGAACCAGCCACGGGTCTGACCGATGTACTCGACGATGAAGTCGCCCGGGTAGTGGCTGTCGAACCACTCGCGGTTCTCGAACGGGTAGTGCACCTGGGCGTAGGGCATCGACCCCGACTCGAACCAGCAGTCGAGCACCTCCGGGACGCGGCGCATCATCGACCGGCCCGTCGGGTCGTCGGGGTTGGGGCGGACCAGCTCGTCCACCTGCGGACGGTGCAGGTCGGTGACCCTCGTGGCGAAGTCGCGCTCGAGATCGGCGAGCGATCCGTAGACGTCGATGCGCGGGTAGGCCGGATCGTCGCTCTTCCACACCGGGATCGGCGAGCCCCAGAAGCGGTTGCGGCTGATCGACCAGTCGCGGGCGTTGGCCAGCCACCTGCCGAAACTGCCGTCGCGGACGTGTTCGGGCACCCAGCGGATCTGTTGGTTGAGCTCGACCATCCGGTCGCGGATCTTGGTCACCTCGACGAACCACGAGCCGATCGCGCGATAGACGAGCGGCTGCGAGCAGCGCCAGCAGTGCGGATAGGAGTGGACGTAGCTGTCGTGGCGGACCACCAGCCGCCGCGCTTTCAGCTCCTTGATCACCTCAGGGTTGGCGTCGAAGACGTGCGTGCCGGCCCACGGCGGCACGGCAGCCGTGAACCGGCCGTGCTCGTCCATCGGGCAGATCGTCGGGATCCCGACGGCGTTGCAGGCGACCTGGTCGTCCTCGCCGAAGCCGGGCGCCATGTGGACCACGCCGGTGCCGTCCTCTGTGCTGACGAAGTCGGCGCCGAGCACCTGGAACGCGTTCGTTGTGTCGGCGAAGAACGGGAACATGGGCGTGTACGTGCGCCCGACCAGTTCGCTGCCCTTGATCGTGCCGACCTGCGTCGCGCCGGCCAGCTCGCGCTCGTACGCGCCGAGACGCGCCTCGGCGAGGATGTACCGAGTCCCGTCCTCGTCCATCACCGCGTAGTCGACGTCCGGCCCGACCGCGAGCGCGAGGTTCGACGGCAACGTCCACGGCGTGGTCGTCCAGGCCATCACCATGGTCGGGACTGGCCCGTCCCGACGGTCGGGACTGGCCTCCACTGCTCTTCGGCTGCTCCCTCTCGGCTCTCCGTCGCTGGCGCTTCCCTCGGCGCCCGTGGCGACCGCGTCCGGCGCCGCGATGGCGAGCAGGTGGTCGATGGAGTTCGCCGACGCCTCATCGAGTTGGAAGGTGACGGTGACGGCGGGGTCCTGGCGGTCGCGGTAGACGTCGTCCATGCGCGTCTCGGTGTTGCTGAGCGGGGTCTCGCAGCGCCAGCAGTAGGCCAGCACCTTGAAGCCCTCGTAGATCAGGCCCTTGTCCCACAAGGTGCGGAACGCCCACATCACGCTCTCCATGTACGGCAGGTCGAGCGTCTTGTAGTCGTTGTCGAAGTCGACCCAGCGCGCCTGGCGGGTGACGTAGCGGTGCCAGTCGTCGGTGAACTGCAGCACGCTCGTGCGGCAGGCGTCGTTGAACTTCCCGATCCCGAACCGGGTGATCTCCGGGTGGCCCTGGATGCCGAGCTCCTTCTCGACGACCACCTCGGCGGGCAGGCCGTGGCAGTCCCAACCGAAGCGGCGGTCGACGCGCCGGCCGCGCATCGTGCGGTAGCGCGGGATCGCATCCTTGACGAAGCCGGTGAGCAGGTGGCCGTAGTGCGGCAGGCCGTTGGCGAACGGCGGGCCGTCGTAGAACACGTACTCGTCGGCGCCGCGGCGCCGGTCGAGGGACGCGGTGAAGGTGTGGTCTCGCTCCCAGAACGCGAGCACGTCGGTCTCGACGGCGGGGAAGGACGGTTGCGGCTGGACGTCTGGGTAGGTCACCGGGTGGCTCCGAGCGAGATGGTGGGCGGTGTGATTGCCGCAGGGACGAGCCGTTCGGCCCGCGATCCCACCCTGCTTGCCGCCACCCGCAGGTGCCGGCCACTCGGTTTCGCCAGCGATGTCGGGCTGGACCCGTCCGGTTCTACCGGGCCGTCACGCCGCTGCGTGTCCGACCGTTCTTCCGGAGGCTCGGAGGTGATGGCCTCGTCATCGCCGTGCGTCGATGCTACCGCTCACCGGTCACCGGCCACGGCCTGTTTTCGCCGCGACTCAGCAGTCTGAGTCCTCCCACAGACGGTACGTCTGCTCTGTGGGAGGACGCCGATCGTCGGGCAGGTCGACGGACCCCCCGGCCACGGGCCGGCGCCGGGCGGCTGGGCGAGTCCGGACGGCGCGTGTGTGGTCAGGAGTCGTTGCGGGTGAGCGGCAGCTCGCCGGTCGACGGCCCGGAGACGCCGGCCCCGTTGGTCTGCGTCGGACCAGCGGGCGCCGGCTCGTCGTCTGCAGAGCCGACCGTGACCGGACCGTCGCCCATCGCCTCGGTGCTGAGCACCTCGTCCGCGTCGTCGCTGGTGCCGGCAGCCGTGCCGCTCGCGGTGTCGGAGCCGGCCGGCGCATCGACCCGCGTCGTCGCACTCGTCGACGGCCCGTCGATCCGCGAGGGGGTGTCGGCGGCCGACAGCAGCGGCCGACGGACCTCGCCCAGACCGCCCGGCACGCGTTCGACCAGGTCCTGCAGAGCAGTGGCCGCCTCGCGCAGGCGATCGCGCTGCGCGCCGACGTGGTGCTCGAGGTGATCGACGTCGCTGACGAGGAAGTCGCGCCGCGCCATCAGCGACTGCACCTCGCCCTCCGCCTTCATCCGCTCGTCCTCGTGGGCACGCCGTCCCTCGATCTTGGCGTCGTCGATCATCCTCGCTGCGCTGGCCCGCGCCGTGTCGAGGATGCCAGCGGCCTCGGTCAGCGCGGCAGCCTTGATCGCATCGGCGTCGGTCTTGGCTTGCGACATCGTCGCGTCCGCGGTGCGTTGGGCGAGCAGCAGCGTGCGGCTGATGCTGTCCGCATCGGCCGTGGTCAGCTCCGCCGCGGGCGCTGTCGCGACCGTCGCGCTCTCGGCAGCAGGGGCGGTGACCGAGGGGGTCCCCGACGGCGGGGTCGACGGCCCGGTCTCCTTGGTCGCCCCGGCCTGGGTCAACTCCTGCAACTTGGACACCGCCGCCCTGGCTCTGGCCTCCATCGCCGTCGCCTGGTTCTGCGCCGTCTCGATCGCCGCAGCAACCTTGTTCTTGAACGTGTCGACCTCGCCCGGGTCGTAACCCTTCTTGACGGTCTTGAAGCCGGTGGTCCGAACCGATTGCGGAGTCAATTCCATCCGAGCGAGGCTAGTCGCCCTGCCTGGCGGCCGGTGGGACGACTCGGGGTGTCAGCTGTCGTAGCTCGCCGGGCGAGACGAGATCGGCTTGAGCAGGTAGACCCCGGTGGCCACCTTCTCCATGCTGCCGTTGAGCGCGTAGCAGATCCCGCTGGCGAAATCGATCAGGCGGCGCGAGACCTCGCGGTCGGCGGCCTCGAGGTTCATGATCACCGGCAGACCCTCTTTGAACTTGTCGGCGATCTCCTGGGCGGAGTCGAACCGGCGCGGGCGCACGGTGTACGGATCGCCCGACGGCGGCCCCGGCACGACCCGCGTCGCGCCGGATTGTCGTGGCGAGCTGATCGGTCGCGGCTGCACGCCGGAGTCGTCGGGCGCCGGCATCGGCCGGCGGGCGGTGGAGTCCGGGTCGCGCTGGGGGAAGCTCGGTCGCGACGGCATCGTGCGAACCGTACCCTCTGTGTCCGGGTCGCTGCGCGGCGAACGTTGCTGCTCGTTCTCGCGGGTCCGGCGCGCCGGGCGCTCCGACTCGGCAGCATCGTCGTAGTCGTCGTAGGCATCGTCGGGCCCGAGTCCGAGCCAGTTGCTGAAAGTGTTCAAAATGCCCAAGCCGGCTTCCTCCTACTGGACCGGGACGCTAGCTCACCAGCGGTCTCGCAGAGAGGACACCGAGCTGCGGCCTCAGCCGGAGCGCGGGCCGAACAGCGAGCTGCCGATGCGCACCTCGGTCGAGCCTTCCTCGACCGCGACCTCCAGGTCGGCGCTCATCCCCATCGAGCACACGGCCAGACCGAGGTCGTCGACGAGGGCGCGCACGACGCGGAAGCCCGCTCGTGCCGCCTCGGCACCGCCGGCCGTCGGCCCGACGGTCATCAACCCGCGCACCGTCAGCCCGGCGGTCGCGGCCCGGCTGACCAGATCGGGCACGTCCGCGACCGCGCAGCCGCCCTTGCCGGGTTCCCCGCTGGGGTCGACCTGGATCAGCACCGAAGCGCCCGGAGCGCGCTTGACCAGTTCGTCGACCACCGCGACGCGGTCGACCGTCTCCCAGACATCGACGATCCCGACCAGCTGGCGGACCTTGTTGGTCTGCAGCCGGCCGATGAAGTGCACCGCCAGCCCGTCCGGGACGGCGTGCTCGGCCCCGCCGAGCTTGGCGACGACCTCCTGCGCGTAGTTCTCGCCGATCGCCCGGCAGCCGGCGTTGTGCGCCGCGACGACTGCGTCGAACCCGAACGTCTTGGTCACGGCGAGCACGTCGACGTCCACGCCTCCCGCTGCGGCGATGCGCTCGCGAACCGCGGCCAGTCGCTGCACGACGGCGGTGTCGAGCGCGGTCACCGCGCCCGCGGGCTCACTTCAGGAACGACGGGACGTCGAACTCGTCGTCATCGTCGAGCGGGTCGGGCGCCGGCTCGGCGAACAGATCCTTCAACGTGTTGGTCGGCGTCGCGCCCTTCACCTCGGGCCCTGCGGCCGGCACCTTGCCGCCGTCCCAGCGGTCGAAGCCGGCGGCGATGACGGTGACCTTGATCTCGTCGCCCATCTCGTCGTCGATGACCGCGCCGAAGATGATGTTGGCGTCCTGGTGGGCGACACCGTGGATGATCTCGGCGGCCGCGTTCATCTCGAACAGGCCCATGCTCGACGGACCCGTGATGTTCAGCAGGATGCCGCGGGCACCGTCGATCGCGGCCTCCAGCAGCGGGCTGGCGATCGCCGCCTTCGCGGCACTGACGGCGCGGTTCTCGCCGCTCGCCTGGCCGATGCCCATCAACGCCGAGCCGGCGCTGGACAGGATCATCTTCACGTCGGCGAAGTCGGTGTTGATCAGGCCGGGGGTGGTGATCAGGTTGGTGATGCCGGAGACCCCCTGGAGGAGCACCTCGTCGGCCATCTTGAAGGCGTTGAGCACGCTCGTCTTCTCGTTGGCGACCGTCAGCAGGCGGTCGTTGGGGATGACGATCAGCGTGTCGACCTTCTCCTTCAGCCGGGTGACCCCCGCATCGGCCTGCACCGCGCGCCGGCGGCCCTCGAAGCTGAACGGGCGGGTGACCACGCCGATCGCCAGGGCGCCCATGCTGCGCGCCAGCTCGGCGATCACCGGAGCGGCACCCGTGCCCGTGCCGCCACCCTCGCCGGCGGTGATGAACACCATGTCGGCGCCCTTGATCATCTCCTCGATCTCGTCACGGTGCGACTCGGCGGCGTTGCGGCCGACGTCGGGATCGCTCCCCGCGCCGAGGCCGCGGGTGAGGTCGCGGCCGATGTCGAGCTTGACGTCGGCGTCGCTCATCAGCAGCGCTTGTGCGTCCGTGTTGACGGCGATGAACTCCACGCCCTTCAACCCCGCGTCGATCATCCGGTTGACCGCGTTGACGCCGCCGCCGCCGACACCGATCACTTTGATCACTGCGAGGTAGTTCTGGGGCGAGCCAGCCATCTAACTGAACCTCCGAGTGTCGAGGTGGGGATGAGAGGTGAGGTTCATGTTGATGTCACGTTCGAGTAGAGGTTCCGTGCGGGCGTCCCGTCACGATCCTGGTAGATCGTAGTCAGTAGCGTTGGTGCAGCGTGTGTGGGCGGTCGGCGCGGTATCGCGACAAGTCTCGCACGAATCAGCACCCAAACGGTGGAACGCTCATGTTCCGACCTCCGCGGTGGAGACATCGAGCTGCTGGTCAGGCTTCAATCCGTCCTGCACCAACTTCAGCAGTCGGGCGAGTTTGTCCTCGATCCCGGCGACCGTGCCGAGGCGCACCTCGACGCCGGTGGCCGTCGGTGCGTCCATCGCCAGGTTCAGCTCGTTGGTCGTCGTGTCGACGCCGACCGACGTCGTGATCGAGCGGATCTCCGGCGGCAGCGCGATCACCAGCTGGGCCGCGGCGGCGTAGGCGTCGCCGGCGAACTGCCCCGGCTCACTGTCGGGCGCGGTACCGGTGAGCAGCATGTACGCGATCGGTCGACCACCGAGGACGGCGAGGACACGACCCTCGCGGTCGATCACCCTGAACTGCCCGTCGGAGCCGGCGAACGTCGCCTCCGGGACGCGCTCGCGGATGTCGATGAGCACGTGGTGCGGGAAGCTGGTGGTCACCCGCGCCGCCTCGATCCACGGACTGGCCTCCAGCTCGCGCTCGTACTTGCGGGTGTCGACGAGCAGGATCGGCTTGCCGCGCAGCTGCTGCTCGATCGACTGCACCAACGCCGGATCGGTGTACACGTTGCCCTGGGTGGCGATCGTGCGGACGTCGAAGATCGGCGAGGCGAGGACCGCCACGACCGCCACCGCGAGGAGCACGATGGCGGCGACGACCGCCGTCCACAGCAGCCTGCGCCGGCCGACCGCACGGCGCACCGCCACCCTCCGGGCGCGCAGGCGCGGGTCGATCGCCGATGACGAGGAGGCCAGCGCCTGGATCGCGTCGGTGTGCTGGTCGTACTCGTCGATGATGATCGTCGAACGACCGCTCGGGCCGGGGACCGGCGTGTGGATCTCCCGCATCCGGTGCTCGGCGTCCTCGTCGAGGTAGATCGGGTCGACGTGCTGGTCGTCGTCGGCGATCACGATCACCCGAGGTCCGCCGCTTGCCGCGCCGGCCGGGGTGAAGGCGTCGACCTTTGCCGTCCCGGCCGACCTGGCCGCTGCCTTGGCTGCCTTGCGGGCTTTGCGGCCCGGCTTGTCGCGACCCGCGTCGCCGGAGGTGGGGCGCAGCACGACCGAGCTGTCGCTGCCCGCCCGCAGGGTGGGGCTCTGTGCCGAAGACGTGCTGTTCGCCGTACCGGACGGGCCGGTCGCCCTGCCCGAGGTGCTCGGCGCACCCGACGCGGTGGTCGCCGTGGCGGGAGCGTTCCCCGCCTTGGCGGAGGGAGGCCTCGAAGACGGCGTCGGTGCCGGGGACGTGGTCGGTGCCGGGGACGTGGTCGTCGGCGTGCCCGGCGTGTCGGCCGCTTCGTGCGCGGCCGGCGTCGGTGCCGCGCCCGTCACGGCACCGGTGTCGCTGCTCGGCGTGCGGCGGCGTCCTCGGCGCGTCGATGTCGCCGCCGGAGCGGTGAGCCGCGTCGTCCCCGCGGATACCGGCGCGCCGGATTGCGGCGCGCCTGAATCCGGAGCGACCGGTGGCTGATCGTCGGCGACGAGCGGCGGGGGGGCGTTCAGTTCGACAGTGTCGATGCCGAGCAGGCGATCGATCGACGGGTCGTCGAAGTCGTAGGTGACGTCGCCGGCGTCTGCGGGCGACGGCGTCCCGAACATCGCCAGCAGCTCCTCGAGGACGACATCGGGCACGTGCTGGTCGGGCAACGCTCCACCGTCACCGATCACCCGCTCGCTGCGCTCGCTCACGGGATCACGGCTCACCGTCCACGTCGGGGAACCCGACGAGCCGGACCTCGCTCCGCAACCGGTACCCGGTGGCGGCGGCCACCTCGGCGCGGACGTGATCGATGACGGCGCGCACGTCGGCGGCGGTCGCAGCGCCGGAGGCCTGGATGAAGTTGGCGTGCTTGTCGCTGACGGACGCGCCGCCGATCGTGAAGCCGCGCAACCGCAGCCGATCGATCAACTCGGCGGCCGCGAGCTGGCCGGGAACGGGGTTGACGAACACTGAACCTGCATTCTGGCCCCCCGGCTGGTGCTCGCGGCGCCATCTCACGATCTCGGCGATCGCCGCCTCGCCCTGCGCGGCGTCGCCGGTGCCGAGCTGCAACGTCGCGGCGAGCACGGCGTGGTGATCGCGCAGTGCCGAACCGCGGAACCGCAGCCCGACGTCCGCTGCCGGCCACACCGCTTCCTGGCCGCTGCGCAGGTCGAGGATCTGCGCCTCGACCAGGCACGACGCGAGGTCTGCGCCGTGGCCGCCGGCGTTCATCCGCACTGCGCCACCGATCGAGCCGGGCACGCCGACGGCCCATTCGAACCCGGTCAGCCCGGCCGCCGCGGTCCGCCGGGCGAGGACGGGGAGCGCGACGGCGGCACCGGCGCGGACCGTCGTGGCCTCGATCTCGACCTCGGCGCACATCGCCGCGAGTGACACGGCGATGCCGTCGAACCCGGCGTCGGCGACGAGCATGTTGCTGCCGCGACCGACGAGTAGGACCTCCAACCCGGTCTCGGCCGCCGTGGCACCGATCTCACGCAGCTCGTCGATCGAGCGCGGCGTCGCGAACACCGCGGCGGCGCCGCCGACCCGATACGTCGTGTAGCCGGCGAGGGGGTGGTCGGCGAGCGCGAACCCGTCCAGCCGGCGCAGCGCCAGCGCGACCCGGTCGTCGGCGTGCGTGGCCGCGAGCGAGCCGCTCACCCGGCTCCCCGCAACTCCACGCGGCGGGCGATCACCTCGTCAGGCAGGGTGGCGACGTCGCCACAGCCCATCGAGATCGACACGTCGCCCTCGCGCAGCTGGCGGGCGAGGTACTCGACGAGGTCGACGCGCCGAGGCAACCACACCATCCGCGTGTCGGGATGGGCATCGAGCACGGCATCGACGACGAGCTTGCCGGTGACACCGGGGATCGGCGTGGTCCCCGACGGATAGATGTCGGTGAGCACGACGAGGTCGGCGTCGACGAACGCGTCGCGGTACTCGGGCGAGAGGACAGACATCCGGTTGTAGCGGTTCGGCTGGAAGACGGCCACGACGCGGCTCCAGCCGTCACCGCTCGAACGGGCCGCACCGAGCACCGCGGCGATCTCGCTGGGCAGGTGGGCGTAGTCGTCGACCAGGGTCGCCCCGCGGTCGACGCCGCGGATGTCGAACCGCCGGGCCACTCCCCCGAAGCGGGCCAGCGCGTCGGCGGCCACCTCGAACGGCACGCCGACCTCCATTGCCATCGCCAGCGCGCCGGTCGCGTTGCGCACGTTGTGGATGCCGCGCAGGGGCAGCGCGACGCTGCCCAGTCGTGGCCCGCCGTGCCAGACGTCGAAGGCGATGACGCCGGGCCGAGCATGCACGTCGGTGGCGCGGTAGTCGGCGCCGCACGCCGTGCCATAGGTGATCGCACCGTGGCGCGCAGCCAGCACGGCGCAGCGCGCGTCGTCGGCGCAGAGCACCTTCGGACCGGGGATCTGCGCCAGGTAGCGGTCGAAGCTGTCGACGATGTGCTCGAGGCTGCCGTAGTGGTCGAGATGGTCGGCCTCGACGTTGGTCAGGATCGTGCCGTACAGCGGCAGTTCGAGGTGGGTGCCGTCACTCTCGTCCGCCTCGACCACCAACCACTCGCCGCCGGTCCACTGCGCGCCGGTGCCCATGTCGGCGACGTCGCCACCGACGACGAAGCTCGGCCGCAACCCGGCCCTGGCGAGGATCATCATCAGCATCGAGGTGGTGGTGGTCTTGCCGTGCGTGCCGGCGACGGCCACCGATTTGGCCATGGCACAGATCGAGGCGAGCATCCCGGCCCTGCGCAGGACCATCGCGCCGGTGCGCATCGCCTCGTCGAGCTCGATGTTCGTCGCCGGCACGGCGCTCGACGCAGTGACGGCAGTGCAGCCGTGGACGACGTCACGGCGGTGTCCGACGTTGACCGTCACACCGCCGGCGCGCAGCCGGTCGAGGACCGGTTGCTCACGGACATCGCTGCCGCTGACAGTGTGGCCCATCTCGGCGAGGACGATCGCGATCGCACTCGTCCCCGGCCCGCCGACGCCGACGACGTGCAGCCGCGACGGCACGGTCAGGTCGAGCGGCGCAACCGGCGCCGACGTGGCTGGCGTGATCGGCGCGTTCGGCGCGGTCGGCGCGGTCATGACGCGACCTGCTCGATCAGCTTGGCCAACGCACCGCTGCGGGCCGGCTCGCCGGCCGCGTGAGCCGCCGCGGCGATCGCGTCCAGCGCCGCCGGGTCGGCCATCAGCCGCTCGATCTCGGCGACGAGCCGGTCGGCCGTGAGGTCGCGCTGCTCGACGAGCACGGCGGCGCCGTGATCGCTGAGCTGGCGGGCGTTGTCGAGCTGGTGGTTCTCGGCGGCGCCGGGCCAGGGCACGACGATCGCCGGTGCACCGACGACGCCGAGCTCGGCGATCGTGCCCGCGCCGGCACGGGTGACGAGCAGATCGGCGGCGGCGTAGACCGCCGGCATCCGTTCCTCGTAGCCGATCACGCGGTACAGGATGCCGTCACTGCCGTCCCGTGGGGGCGCGGCCGCGTCGAGGAACCGGTCCCCGACGACGTGGTGCACGGCGAGGTCGCGGCGATCGGCGAGCCGCCCGACGGCTTCGACGACCGCGTCGTTGACGGGTTGCGCGCCGAGAGAGCCGCAGCACACGACGACCACGAAGCGGTCGAGCGGAAGGTCGAGCTCGGCCCGCGCCGTCACCCGATCGCGGCGCCGGTCGACGTGGACGATCCGCTGGCGCACCGGTGCGCCGGCGAGCGTGGCGTTCGGCAGGTCGGAGCCCGGGAACGCCACGGCGACGGCGCTAGCGCCGCGGGCCAGGAGCTTGGAGACCAACCCCGGCCGGCGGTCGTAGCTGACGATCACCACCGGGATGCGGGCGAGGAGGGCGGCGAACGTCGCCGGGAAGCTCGCGTACCCGCCGACGTTGACGACCACCTTCGGGCGCAGGCGGCGCAACAGAGCCCGCGCCTGCCAGGTGGCGCGGATCAGCTTCGGCAGGAACAGGAGGTTGCGACGGGAGATGCTGCGCTGCAGCCCGACCACGTCGAACAGCGTGTACGGATGCCCGGTCGGCGGCAGCAACCGCGTCTCGACGCCACGGGTGGTGCCGACGTAGTGCACCGACGCGACGGGATGACCAGCGCCGACCAGGCCCTCGGCGACGGCCAGCGCGGCAAGGACGTGTCCTGACGTGCCGCCGCCCGTGACGACGGCGAACGTGCCGGCCGACGACGACGTCGAGTCGGTGGTGTCCGTGAGCGTTCCCGTGGCGACGCTCACTTCACGTTGCGGGCCACGTTGAGCAAGAGCCCGCCGGCGGTCATCGACACGAACAGCGAGCTGCCACCTGCGGAGAAGAACGGCAGGGTCAACCCCGTCACGGGCATCAACCCGATCACGCCACCGACGTTGATGATCGTCTGGACCACGAGCCATCCGACGATCCCGCTGGCGACGAGTGCGGCGAACCGATCGTGGGTGCTCGCCAGCGCGACCTGCACACCCGCGTAGGCGAGTAGCACGAACCCGCCGAGCACGCCGATCACCCCGACGAACCCGAGCTCCTGGGCGATCACTCCGAAGATGAAGTCGCTCTGGGCGAGCGGCAGGAAGCCGCCGAGCATGGCCGAGCCGCGGCCGGTCCCCTCGCCGAGCAGCCCGCCCTGCGCGGTGCTGATCATCGCCTGGTAGGTCTGGTAGCTGAGGTGGTCCTTGTGCGCGGCGATGTCCAGGAACGCGGTGAAGCGCGCCGCGCGACGGGGACTGGAGGCGACGAAACCGACCCCGGCGAGCACTCCGAACGCGCCGGCGCCGAGCATCGGCACCAGCGGCGCGCCGCCGATGAAGGCCATCACGAAGACGATGCAGGCCAGCACGATCGCCGAGCCGAGGTCGCCCTGGGCGAGGCACAGCGCCGCGCCGATCGAGGCGACGACGAGCACCGGCACGAGCGTGCGGCGGAGGTCGTGCATCTCGCTGTGCCGCTTGGTCAGCAAGTTCGCGCAGAACAGCAGCACGGCGAGCTTGAGGAACTCCGACGGCTGCACGGTGAACCCGCCGATCGCCACCCACGCGGTTGCCCCGTTGACCTTCTCCCCGAGTCCTGGTGCGAACGGCACGAGCATCGCCGCGAACGCGATCAGCAGGATCGGCAGCACCATCCGCCGCCAGAAGTGCAGCGGCACGCGCAGCGCCACCCACAGCCCGACCGTGCCGAACGCTGCCCATGCCAACTGCTTGGTGAAGGGTCGCCACGGCGACTTGCCCTGGTGGAACTGGGCGATCGAGGTCGCCGAGAGGACCATCACCAGGCCGAGCATCACGAACACCGCGATCACGACGGCGATGAGGTAGAACTCGACGGGCGGCGGCCCGACCGGGCGGGCCTGTGGCCGCCGGGCCGGGTGGCGGCGCATGGCCGATGCTCGCTCCAGCGCCTGGCGGCGACGGTCGCCGAGCATGGTGGTCGACGTGGTCATCGGCACCGCCGCCTCGTCGTGACGATCTTGCGGACGGTCATCGGGGCGCTCCTTGGGTGGGTGGGACGGGGTGCTGCGCCGCGGAGGCGAGGTGCGCCGCGACCAGTCGTTTGAAGTGGTCGCCGCGTGCCGGGTAGCCGCCGTCGGGGTACCAGTCGAAGCTGGCGCAGGCCGGCGAGAGCAGGACGACGTCGCCCGGTCGGGCGAGCTGCGCCGCGGTTGCCACAGCTTCGTCCATCGATGCGGCGGTGAACACCGGCACCCAGGGCGCGAAGGCGGCGGTGATCTCGCCCGCCGCCTCGCCGAGCCCGATCGCGGCGACGATCCGGTCGTGCTCGGCGGCGAGACCGGCCAGGTCGAGCCCCTTGTTCCGGCCGCCGGCGAGGAGCACGACCCGCGCGAACCCGCGGATCGCGGTGAGGGCGGCATGCGGTGTCGTCGCCTTCGAGTCGTCGAACCAGCGCACCCCAGCGCCCTCGCCGATCAGCTCGATCCGGTGCGGTGGGTGGCGGAACGAGGCAAGCGCACCGCGCACCGCGTCCCTGTCCGCCAGCCCGGACTCGAGCACCACCGCCGCCGCGGCGAGCGCGTTGGTGACGTCGTGGGGCAGAGCGCGGGTCATCTCCGCCGTCGTCGCGATCGCGCCCCGCGGTCCGACGAGCACGTCGCCGTCGACCCGGTAGTCCGCCGTCCCCGTACCGAAGCTGCGGCGGATCGCGGCGACGCCGGCCAGGTTGCGCATCACCACCGCGTCGGCGGCGTTCGCGATGGCGACGTCGGTCGGCCGGAGGTGCGACCACAGCCGCGCCTTGGCGGCCTCGTAGGCGGCGAGCGAGGTGTGCCAGTTCTGGTGGTCGGGGGCGAGGTTCAGCCACACGGACGACTCGGCGCGGAAGCTGCGCAGCCAGTTCAGCCGGAAGCTGCTGCACTCGACGACGAACACCTCGGCGTCGCCGTCGAGCTCGGCGACGAGCGGCACCTCGGTGTTGCCGACCGCCACCGCACGGCGTCCGGCGGCACGCAGCATCTCGGTGACGAGCAGCGTGGTCGTGGTCTTGCCGTCGGTACCGGTGACGGCGAGCATCGGGCGCGGCCCGCGGGGCCGCTGCTGCTCCCACTCGTAGGCGAGGTCGAGCTCCGTGACGATCGGGATGCCGGCGGCCTCCGCGGCGCGCACGACGTCGTGCGTCTCCGGCACGCCGGGCGCCGGGCAGACGAGGTCGCAGCGCTCGACGAGCTCGACGATCGCTACTGCGGACGGCGCGCCGACCAGCTCGGCGCCGAGGCGCTCTGCGACGGCCCGCGTCGCCTGGCCGGGCCTGTCGTCGGCGAGCACCACCTGCACGCCGTGATCGAGCAGCGCACGGGCCACCGCCTCACCGGTGATCGCGACGCCGTAGACGAGGGCGCGGCGCACCGTCGTGCCGTCGACGGCACGGGGAGGACCGACACTCATCGGGGCGACCGGCTCCTGCGGCGTGCGGACGAGCAGGTCGTCGCGGCGCGCCGAACCGACGTGCGTGGTGATTCGCGCGCTGCGCTCACTCATTTGGCCGGTGCCGCGACGCAGGTCAGCGAGCCGGCGGGGCAGACCACCCGCGGCAGATCGATATGGGTGAAGTCGCTGATGAACAGCGCCAGCGCCGTGGCCACGCAGATCCCCGAGATCAACCAGAAGCGGATGATCACCGTGGTCTCCGGCCAGCCGACGAGCTCGAAGTGGTGGTGGATCGGTGACATCCGGAACAGCCGCTTCGTCCGTCCGGAGGCCTTGAACACGCCCATCTGGACCGCCACGGAACCGGCCTCCATGACGTTGATCCCGCAGATCAGCACGAGCAGCAGCTGCGTGTCGGTGGTCAGCGCGAGCAGCGCCAGCGCCGAGCCGATGCCGAGCGAGCCGACGTCGCCCATGAAGATCCGCGCCGGCGCAGCGTTCCACCACAGGAACCCTCCACACGCCCCGGCGAACGCCGCGGCGAGCACCGCGAGATCCAACGGGTTGACCACGCTGCTGTACACCTGAGGGTTGCGGAAGGCCCAGTAGGCGATGATCGTGAACGCCAGGAAGCCGAGCAGGGCGGAGCCACCGGCGAGGCCGTCGAGACCGTCGGTGACGTTGACCGCGTTGGACGTCGCCCAGATGATTCCCCCCGCGTAGATGATCCATGCGAACCACGGGAGGTGCCAGCCCGGCAGGTTGGCGCGAGTGACCGAGACGTTCTGGCTGATGCTGGTGACGCTGACCAGGATCCACGCGATCCCGATCGACAGGGCGAGGGTGATGTAGCTCTTCTTCTTCCAGAAGATGCCGCGGTTGTGCGAGTTGCGGACCTTGATGAAGTCGTCGAGGAAGCCCATGAAGGCCAGCACGAGCACGGCGGCCCAGATCACCAGCGCCTGGTTGGAGAACACGAGACCGCTGCGGCCGTGGGCGACCAGCCACCCGATCAGCGCCGAGACGACGATCGCCAGGCCGCCCATCGTCGGGGTGCCCGACTTCGACTGGTGGTGGTCGGGCCCGCGGTCCTCCTTGCCCAGGATCGGCTGTCCCTTCCCCCGGTTCCGGAAGAAACCGATCAGGTAGCGCGAGCCGAACAGCGAGATCACCATCGCCACGGCGCCGCCGATCATCACGGCGATCACGAGCGGCTCCCGAGGAGCTCGATGAGGACGGCGCGGTCGTCGAACGGCAGCACCCGCCCTGCGATCGTCTGGGTGTCCTCGTGGCCCTTGCCGGCGATCACGACGACATCGTCGGACCCGGCCCGACCGAGTGCGGCGGCGATGGCACGCCGGCGGTCGGGCTCGATCACCACCCGGCCACGGTACTCGGGGGGCACGCCGGCGACGATCGCCTCGATGATCGCCAGCGGGTCCTCCGACCTCGGGTTGTCGGAGGTCAGCACGATCAGATCGGCGAGGCGCGCCGCGACCGCGCCCATCTCGGGGCGCTTGGCGCGGTCGCGGTCGCCGCCGCAGCCGAACACGACGATCACGGCGCGCCCGCTCGCGTCCACCGGCCGAGCCGCGAGCAGGGCCTCGCGCAACGCGTCGGGCGTGTGCGCGAAGTCGACGATGACGTCGAACGGCTGACCGGCGCGCACCGGCTCGAACCGCCCGCGGACCGCCGGTGCGTGGCGCAAGCCGGTGGCGATCGTGGCCGCATCGAGCCCCAGAGCGGAACACGCGGTGGCCGCGGCCAGGCTGTTCGCGGCGTTGAACCGCCCACCGATGCCGACCTCGACACGCTCCCCGCGCCACGTGTAGGAGTGACTGCTGACGCCGACGCGCAGATCGTCGACGTCGGCCAGCGAGAACGTCTCGGTCGGGATCGTCGCGCCGGCGCGCAACCTGCGGCCGTACTCGTCGTCGACGTTGACGACGCCCCGCGCCGACAGGGCGGGCTCGAACAGCCTGGCCTTCGCCGCGAAGTAGTCCTCGACCGTTCCGTGCAGGTCGAGGTGGTCGTGGCCGAGGTTGGTGAACACGGCCACGTCGAAGTGGCAGCCGGCGACGCGGTGCAACGTCAGGGCGTGCGAGGAGACCTCCATCACCACGGCGCGCTTGCCGATCGACACGAACTCCGCCAGGCGCCGCTGCAGCTCCGGCGACTCGGGCGTCGTGTGCACGCCGGTCAACGTGCCGATCGTGCCCGTCGTGGTGCCGGCATGCTCGAGCACGGAGCCGATCAGGCTGGTGGTGGTGGTCTTGCCATTGGTGCCGGTGACCCCGACCATCGTCAGCCTGCGGCTCGGTTGGCCGTACAACGCCGCGGCAAGCCGGCCCATCGCGACACGGGTGTCGTCGACGACGACCTGCACGACGGACGTGGCGATGTGCTCGAGCACGTGGTCGACGAGGAGCGCGGGCGCGTCGGCGGCCACCGCCTCCGCGGCGAAGCGGTGCCCGTCGCTGTGCTCACCGCGAAGGCAGCAGAACAGGGCGCCGGCCGTCACCCGGCGCGAGTCGAACTCGATCGACGACACCGCGGTCTGCTCGTCGCCGCGGGTCACGGTGGCAGTCAGGCCGGCGGCGTCGATCAGCGCGGCGAGGGTCGTCGCCATCGCTCAGTGCGCCGCCGGCGGGCAACCCGTGTCGCCCGCCGGCGGGGAGATCTGCAGCTCGTGGATCGCCGCCTCGCCGATGTGGACGAAGATCGGCGCGGAGGCGGTGCCGCCGAAGCGGTCGTTGGAGCTGGCGTCCGGCTCGTCCACGGACACCAGGATGGTCACCTTCGGGGCCGATGCGGGGAAGAACCCGACGAAGCTGGCGAAGTACGACCGCTGCCCGTCCACCCCTGCGTACGTCCCGTTCTGCTGCACCTTGTACGCCGTGCCGGTCTTGCCGGCGACGGTGACCCCGGGGATGTCGGCGTAGCCGTAGCCGGTGCCCTTCTTGTCGCACACCACGTCGGTCATCATCGACGTCATCTCGGCAGCCGTCGTCGGGGTGACGACGGTGTGCGTCGGCGACGGCGGCGTCGGCAGCACCTTGCCGTTCGCGTCGATCGTCGCCTTGACGAGCTTCGGTCCGACGTAGGTACCGCCGTTGGCGATCGAGTTCACACCGGCGATCAGCTGCAACGAAGTCCCCGAGTAGCCGTAGCCGTAGGTCACGGTGGCGTTCTCGGTGCCCTGCCACGCGGTGTACGGCTTGATCAGCCCTGCGCTCTCGCCGGGGAAGCCGAGGTCGGTCGCCGCGCCGAAGCCGAACGCGTGCAGGTACGACGACAGCGTCGCCGACCCGAGCTGCCGTGCGGTCAGATAGGTGCCGATGTTCGAGGACTGCACGAGGATGTCGTGCAACGACAGCGGGCCGCTGGCGCGGAACTCGGCGTCGGTGATCCGGTGCTCCCACTTCGTGCCGGCGTCGAACACGTAGTACGGCGGCACGTTGATCGTCGTGTCCGGCGTGGCGATGCCCTCGTTGACCGACGCGGAGATGCTGAACACCTTGGCGACCGAGCCCGGTTCGTGCGCCTCGACGGCGGCGTTGTTGGCCGACGTCACCTTCACCGTTCCGTCGGTATCACGCTGGACGTTGGCCATCGCCAGGATCTCGCCCGTGGACGTGTCCAGCACGATCGCGCTGCCGCCCTTGGCGGTCACCTTGTTGACGCCGGCGAGGAGCGCTTGTTCCGTCTGGTACTGCAGCGAACGATCGATGGTCAGCTCGAGATCCTGGCCGGCGACCGGTTGCCGCGTCGTCGTGTCGCCGCCAGCGATCGAGCGTCCCTTGCTGTCGTGCTCGACCACGCGCTGGCCGTCCGTGCCGGTGAGGACGTCGTTGTACTGCTTCTCCAGGCCGGCGGTGCCGACCCCGTCGATGTCGGCGCGGCCGACCACGTCGAGACCGACGTCGCCGGTCGGGAGCACGCGCTGGTCCTCCTCGTTGGAGCCGATCCCGGGGAGCTTGAGCGCCATCACCGAACCGGCCAGCCCCTCGTCGATCTGGCGGGCGACGTAGACGAACGACGTGTTCTTCGCCGTGAGCGATGCCTGCAGCGCCTGCTGCTTGTCGGACGAGAGCGCGAGCAGCTGGCCGAGCACGTTGGCGGTACCCACGGGATCGGTGACGAGCTTGGGGTTCGCTGTGATCGTGATCTTGGGCACCGACAGCGCCATCTCCACGCCGTCGCGGTCGAAGATCGTGCCCCGGCCCGCTTTGATCCGGGACTCGCTGGTGCGCTGATCCTTGCCGGCCCGCACCAGACCAGCCGCCTGAGCGGTCTGCAGCAGCACCACCTTGCCCAGCACGGCGATGAACAGCAGCACGCTGACCGCGAACATCCACATCATCCGTTTGCGGCTGTTGCCGCCCTTGAAGCGGTGACGGATCACCCGCGGCGTGATCTTGCGTCGCTGCAGCGGTCGCTTCGGCGCCCCGGCGTCGCCCATCCGCGCCGCAGCGCGAGGCGACCGGCGAGCCGGCGCATCACCGCGAACCGGCGCGGCCGGGGCGCGTCTGGTCAAGGGCCGGGCATGACCCGCTCGTGGCGCGTCGACGCCATGACGACGATGACGGGGGCCCCCCGCCCGCGCGGACGTGCTCGACAATGCGGCGCCGGCCTTGCCTGCCCGACCGGTCTTGCCCGCCTGACCGGTCTTGCCCGCCTGACCGGTGTTAACCGCCTTGCGGCCTGCTGACGCGCGCCGCGCGGAGGCGCCGTGGCGGCGCTGCGCGCTGTGCACCGCGCCGCCGTCGCCCCGATCGCGACCGCGTCCAGCGCTCACGGGCCGGTCCCGATGATCGACTTCACCCGCGTGAACTCGTCCAGGGGCGACAGCACGGTGGCGTTCGTGTCGAACACCCCACCGGCGCTGCGCTGGATCTCGGCCACGATCGAGGGGTCGATGGTCACGAAGTCCGTCGAATCCGACGGCTGCATGCCGAGCTTCGTCGCTTCCGTGGCGAGTCGCTCCGGTGACTGCAACTCGGCGCGCTCGCGGCGCAGACGGTTGTAGTCGTCGGTGGCGGTGTTGATCTCGCGGTCGATCTTGTCGAGCTTCACCTGGCGCTGGGCGAGCTGGGTCTCGAACGCGGCGGCACCAAGCATCAACACGAACACGACGGCGAAGCCGATGGCAACGAGGCGCGCCGTGCGCCGTCGGAGCGGGACGACGACCTTGAGCGGCGACGGCCCGGCCTCGATCCCGACCGTGGAACGGACCATCGGTCGCACCACCGGCCCGACCACCGTGGTGCGCCCGGCGACCCCGCCGTGGGTCCTCGTGCGCATCGGCACGAACGGCCCCGCGTGGCGCTCCTGCCCGGGCCGCACGGGCCGCGACACCCGCAACGCCCGCGCCCCATGACCGTCGCCGCCACGCTGATCCGGGACATGGTCGCGATCCGTGGGTGCGTCCCGACCCGCGCGACCGGCCGGGCCGACGGTCCGATCGAGCCGATCGAGCCGACTCGTCAGACCGGTGCTGTCCGTGCGATCGGCTCGGTCGTCGACGTGGGCGCGTCGAGTCCGGCCGCTGCGCCTCGTGCCCGCGGCGTCGAACTCGCCGTCGCCATCGACGCGCAGGTCGCGAGCGTCGTCCTCACCACGGTCGTCGCGAAGGACCAGCGCCATCGTCAGCTCACCATCCCGCCGCCGATGGTTCCGCGCCGCGGGGTGTCGACCACCCGTTCGGCGACGCGCAGCCGGGCGCTGGCCGCGCGACGGTTGTCGGCGCGCTCCTCCGCCGAGGGTCGGCGCGGCACGCCGCGCACGAGGCGGACGGTTTGGACTGCGTCGCACACGCACGGCAGTTCGGGCGGGCAGGTGCATCCACCGGTGACTGCGACGCGCAGCCGCTCCTTGACGATCCGGTCCTCGCCCGAGTGGTACGACAGCACGGCGATGCGACCGCCCGGCACGGTCCGCGCGATCGCGCTGTCGAGGGCGGCCGGCAACGCATCCAGCTCGCTGTTCACCTCGATGCGGATCGCCTGGAACGAACGCTTCGCCGGATGACCTCCTGTGCGCCGCGCCGGTGCGGGGATCGCCTGCACCACGACCTCGGCAAGTCGGGCGGTCGACTCGATCGGGCGCGCGGCAACGATCGCCGTGGCGATCCGGCGCGCGAACCGCTCGTCGCCATACATCTTGAGGATGCGTGTCAACTCGTCGAGCGAGTAGCCGTTGACGACGTCAGCTGCCGACCACGTCTGCGTGGTGTCCATCCGCATGTCCAGCGGAGCATCGTTGCGGTAGGAGAACCCGCGCTCGGGTCGATCGAGCTGGGGAGAGCTGACGCCGAGGTCGAACACCGATCCTGAGAGCGAGTCTGTCGAGAACGATTCCATGGCTTCGTCGAGGCGATCGAACCTGCAGTGGTAGAGCCGGAGCCGGTCCCCGAAGCGGGCCAGCCGCTCGGCGGCCGCGGACAACGCTGTCTCGTCGCGGTCGAGTCCGAGCACCGAGAGGTGCGGCCATCGCTCGAGCATCGGCTCGGCGTGTCCGCCGCCACCGATGGTGGCGTCGAGCACCCAACCCGGCGGAACCGTCGCGAACAGGGCGACGACCTCGTCGGCCATCACCGGCCGGTGGTCGAACGTGGATGCCATGCGGATGGTCGCGGTCACTGCTGACCGATGGGCACGTCGTGCTGCGCGGTTCGCCGATCTGCAGCCCCCCGGCCGACGAGTGTCGCCGGGATGTCTCCCCGGTCGAACGAGACGGAAGCGGGCGGAATTGGGGCTGTCCATCTTGTGGGCCGGAAGGCTGCAGATGGGCGAACGGGACGCAGGTTTCGTGCACTCGGTGTTGCCTCGTTCCTCCTTCGTTGGTCGATCTCGTGGATGGTCGTTGTCAATCGGCAGGCGGCGCGTCGGTTCACTCCTCGCCGCCGGCCAGCTCGTCGTCTCCGGCGGTCTCGATGCGCCGGCGGCGCTCGGGTTCCCAGATCTCGAGACGGTCGAAGTTGCCGGTGACGAGCACGGTGTGCTCGAGCGGGATCTCGGCGTATGTCCGCAGCGCGTCGTCGAGCTTCACCCGACCCTGGCGATCGAGCGTGACGAGCGCCGCGGTCCCAGCGAGGGAGCGGCGGGTGTTACGACTCGCCTCGCCACGCCGCACCGCCTCCATCGTCTCCATCGCGTCGCGCTCGAAGGTCTCGGCAGGGATGACCTCGATGCACTTGTCCATCCCCTTGGCGAGGTAGCAGTGCTCGCCGAGCAGGTTGCGGAAAGCCGCAGGCAAGGCGAGCCGCCCCTTGTCGTCGAGCTGGCGCTCGTGCGTCCCGACGAACAACAAGCGCCTCAGCCTCCTTCCCTGCTCGCATCGACGGTCTGCCGCCGCATGGACCCTGCATGCCGGTGCGGAGCGAGATGGACGTGTCGCCACTTCTCCCCACGCGTCGCCATTCTGGTCCCCCGTACCCCCCAAAGTCAACCACTCTCCCCCATATCTCCCCCCGATCCCCCTGCGCACCATCACACGCCGGCGCGGAACCCGCCCCCACGACCCCGGGTGGGCGCGAGCTGTGCCTGGCTTCGGCACACACCGCGCCCACCCCGAGTGGCTCCGACGAGGTGGGCGCGAGCTGCGCCTGGCCTCGGCACACACCGCGCCCACCCCCGCGCGCACCGGGCGCACGGGCCCGGGCAGGGGCGGCCCTGGTCGGACGAGATGGTTACGGGAGGGCGGCGAGGAGGGCGGCGCTCACGGCGGCCGGGGAGGCGTCGATCGCCGCAACGAGCGGGGCCAGCTCGACGGGCGTCGGGCGCGGAGCTGCGGTGAGGGCGGCGACGAGCTCGGGACGCCAGCGCACGTGGCACATCGTCTGGAACCTCGCCCAGTCACGCGTCCGGCGTTGAGCGACCCCGACGAGCTTGCGACCCGCTGGATCGGTGACCTCCCCGGACCCGAGGCCGGCGAAGCACACGGCGGAGGACCACGGGGTTCGCACGAGCGGACCGGTGTGGACGGTCGACTGCGCGTCCAGCGAGGCGAGTGCCGCCGACCACGTCTGCCCGACCCAGTGCATCGATCTGGCGACGTCGTCGTCCCACAACGGGTCGCCGACGCCGACCACGAGGTCGACCCACACGACCTCGCCCGGCATCATCAGCACGGCGCCGCCGCCGCTGCGGCGCCGCACGACGGACACTCCGAGCGCGTCGGCGACCCGCGCGTCGACCGCGTCGGCGCGCTGCGCGGACCCGAGCACGAGCGCCGGCCCGGCGACCTCGAACACCCAGGCCAGCCGCGACGCGCCAGAAGAGCCGTCGGGGAGGCGGGCGTGGAAGGTCGCCGCGTCGCCGGCGATGTGCTCGACGTGCCAGGCCGAAGCCGTCATCGTTGGATCGGACCCGACGGCGTCGGACGCCGACCGAGCGCCGTCAGCTGGCGCGGGCGAGGTACGGCTTCCAGGCCTCGGGGACGCGGGCGACAGAGATCGTCACCCACGCCAGCTCCTTCGGTGCGTGCGCCGGACGGGCGAGATCCATCCCCGCCTCGATGGGCGTGCGGTCGCGCTTGCGCAGGTTGCAGGGACGGCAGGCGGCCGCGACGTTCTCCCAGTCGTGCTGTCCGCCGCGGGAGCGGGGCATGATGTGGTCGATCGAATCGGCGAGGTTGCCGCAGTACTGGCAGACGTGGTTGTCGCGGGCGAACACCGCACGGCGCGACAACGCCGTGCGCCGGTGGTACGGCACCTTGACCACGTAGCGCAAGCGGATCACGATCGGGTTGGGCACGCTCAGGGACTCGGAGTGCAGCTCCGTCCCGTCGTCCTCGACGATGTCGGCCTTGTCGGCCAGGACCAGGCACGCGGCGCGCCGCGACGGCACCACAGAAAGCGGCTCATACGTTGCGTTCAAGACCAGCGCGCTCCGCATGCGGAGACCCTACCGACCACTCTGAGCAGGGTGCGTGCAATTCATCGGTCTTGGAGCTTGCACCACGCGAGGTAGTTGAGCACATCCGCTGCCGCCACCGGACGAGAGGCGTCGCCGTACTGGGTGACCAGCCGGAAGCGGAGGTACTCCGCGGGAGGCACAGGCAGGAACGGTCGTCGGTGCCACCATCCCGCCGGCGTCGTGCGGTGCCACTGCCGCAGCGCGCTGCGCCACAACGCCGGCCTCGCCAGGATGGCGGCTCCGACCTCGGCCATCCGGCGCGCGCTCAACGCGGTTCCTTCGGCAGACCGAGGACCATCTCGCCGATGATGTTGCGCTGGATCTGCGAGGACCCGGCGTAGATCGTGCCGGCGCGTGCGTTGAGGAAGGTGCCCACCCAGCTCCACGAGCTGTTCGGGGCACCGGCGTCGTCGGCCTGGAACGCCGACGACGGGCGCCGGCCCGACGGTACGAGCGCTTCCGCGCCGAGGATGTCCACCGCGAGCTCGGTGACGAGACGGTGGTACTCGCTCCAGTAGAGCTTCGAGATGGCTCCGTCCGGCCCCGGGTGGTGTCCCTGGAGGAAGCGGGTCAGCACGCGCATCCCGTTGTAGCGCATGATCTGGACCCTGCCGTAGGCCCACGCAAGGCGTTGGCGGATGACAGGATCGTCGGCGACGCCACGTTCCCTGGCGAGCAGCAACAGCCGGTCGAACTCGCCCTGGAAGCGGATCGGCACCGTCGCCGCGGCCTCGCCGCGCTCGAAGCCGAGCAGCGTCATCGCCACGGCCCACCCGTTGTTCAACCCGCCGACGATCTCGTTCTTCGGTGCGGTCGCATCGGTGTAGAAGACCTCGTTGAACTCGCTCTCACCCGAGATCATCCTGATCGGGCGGACCTCGATGCCGCCTTGGCGCATGTCGACCAGCATGAACGAGATGCCCTTGTGTCGCGGCGCGTCGGGATCGGTGCGCACCAGCGTGAAGATGTGGTCGGCGAGATGACCGGCCGACGTCCAGATCTTCTGGCCGTTGAGCACCCACTGGTCGCCGTCGAGCACCGCCTTCAACGCCACGTTGGACAGGTCGCTGCCGGCGTTCGGCTCCGAGTACCCCTGGCACCAGGTGTCTGCGCCGGACAGGATGCGCGGCAGGTAGTGCGCCTTCTGCTCCTCGGTGCCCCACTGCAACAGCGTGTTGCCGAGCATCTGGATGCCGAAGCCGTCGTTCGGCCCGCCGGTCGGCACACCCGCCTTGGTGAACTCCTCAGCGAGGATCACCTGCTCGAGCGACGAGAGGCCCGCGCCGCCGTACGCGGTCGGCCAACCGGGGGCGAGGTAGCCGCCCGCGTACAACGTCGCCCGCCACTCCCGGACGAACGCATCGAGCTCTTCGCCCTCCAGCTTGCCGATCCCGCCCCACTTCGGTGGGAGCTTCTCGGCGAGGAACGCAAGGACCTTCTCGCGATACGCGTCCGCCTCTGCCGTGTACGTGGGCTGCATGGAGAGGAGGCTAGAGGCCGGGGTGGGTCCCCGTCGATGGTCGGGACTGGGCTCCGCTGCGCTTCGCCCGCTCCCGTTCTGCGGCTCGTCGCTGGCGCTTGCCTCGCCGCCTACAGGCGGACGTGGGCGAGGGCGGCCGCCCCGGCGAGGGGGGCGAGGGCGCCGAGGCCGGCGGGGACGACGCGGAAGCCGGCGATGAACGGCAGCTTCGCCCGACGGTCGACCTCGGCTTGCGCGGAGCTGAAGAACGGCTCGCCGAACCCGAGCGCCACCGACCCGCCAATGACCGCCAACTTCAGGTCGCAGATCGCGGCCAGCGAGGCCAGGGCGCGACCCATCAGCGTCCCGGTGCGCTCGACGATGGCGATCGGGGCGCGCTGGGGCGGCCGGCCGGTCTCCTGTTCGATCGCAGGCCCGCTGCAGTAGGCCTCCAGGCACCCCCTCCCTCCGCACGCGCACTCGCGGCCGGCCGGCTCGACGACGATGTGGCCGAGGTGGCCGGCGTTGCCGAGCCGCCCGTGCAGCAACCGTCCACCGCTCACCAGACCGCCACCGACCCCAGTGCCCATCACCACGCCGACGAAGTCGCGCACGCCGACGGCCGCACCGCACCACGCCTCGCCGAGCGCCAGCGCCTTGGCGTCGTTGTCGACGACGACCGGGAGCTGGGTCAGCTCCTCGACCTCTGCGGCGAGCGGGAAGCGCTGCCACGTCGGGATGTGCAAGGGGGAGACCTGGCGCCCGTCGGGATCCATCGGGCCGCCACAACCGACGCCGCACCCCACCGGATCGGACGGCGCAGCCGCGAGCACCCGCAGCACCAGCCGGGACAGCGCGGGCCACACATCCCGCGGGGGTGTGGCAATGCGATCACGCAGCAGGACGGTGCCGTGCTCGTCGACGATCCCCGCAGCGAGCTTCGTACCCCCGACATCGATCGCGAGGTAGCAGCGGGGCACGGCGGCGACGGTAGCTCGTGAACGACGCATCCTTCGGGTGGCGTCTACCCTGGCAGCGTGACGGCGCTGCAGTCCAACCCTTCTCCCACCTTCGCCTCACTCTTCGACGCAATCACGTCGAACATCGCGACGGTCGTGCACGGCAAACGAGATGCGATCGAGCTCGCCGTGGTGTGCCTCCTCGCCGAGGGCCACCTGCTCATCGAGGACGTGCCCGGCGTCGGCAAGACGAGCCTCGCCAAGGCGCTCGCAGCGTCGATCGACTGCTCGTGGAAGCGGGTGCAGTTCACCCCCGACCTGCTCCCCGCCGACCTCGTCGGGGTGAGCATCTACCAGCGCGCCAACGAGTCGTTCGTGTTCCAGGCGGGGCCGCTGTTCGCCAACATCGTGCTCGCTGACGAGATCAACCGGGCCTCGCCGAAGACGCAGTCGGCGCTGCTGGAAGCGATGGAGGAGCGCCAGGTGAGCGCCGACGGCGTGAGCCACCGGCTGCCCATCCCGTTCATGGTCGTCGCCACCCAGAACCCGGTGGAGCAAGAGGGCACGTACCGTCTGCCGGAGAGCCAGCTCGACCGGTTCCTGATGCGCCTGTCGCTCGGCTACCCGGGGCGCAACGCCGAGCTGGCGATCCTCGATTCGCACGGCGCCGCCTCCGCGCTGGAGGAGATCCGCCCCGTGGTGAGCACCGCGGAGGTCCTCTCGCTGATCGCCGCCGTGCGCACCGTGCACCTCGCCCCGCCGCTCAAGGGGTACCTCGTCGACCTCTCCGAGGCGAGCCGCGCCCACCCGGCCCTCGCGCTCGGTCTGTCGCCACGCGCGACGTTGCAGCTCGCCAGGGCGACGCGGTCGCGGGCCGCGGCGCAAGGGCGCGACTACGCCACGCCCGACGACGCCAAGGCCGTCGCAGTGCCCGTGCTCGCCCATCGTGTGATGGTGCGGCCGGAGGCCGTGGCGCGAGGTTCGAGCGGCGAGACCGTCGTGCGCGAGCTGCTCGCTGCGGTTGCCGTCCCCGTAGGTCGCTGAGCCGTGCTGACCCGCCACGGGTGGTCCGCTGTGGTCGGAGCGGCGATGACCTTCGCGATCGGTCGCGTGTTCGGTCTGATGGAGCTGTTCGTGCTCGCGGCGGGTCTCGTCGTCGCGATCATCGTCTCGCTGGTCGTGGTCCGCCGGCCGCTGCCGAGCCTTGCGGTCCAGCGGGTGGTGCGTCCATCGATGGTCGCCGTCGGTGAGCCGGCCCGCGTCGACATCCAGGTCGCCAACGTCGACCGCCGCAAGACGCCGCACGTGCAGCTGTGGGAACCCGTCGGCGACAACGGCGGCGCGCCGATGCAACTCGCACCGCTCCTGCCGGGCGAGGCCGCCAGCGCTGCGTACCGCGTGCCGACGGCACGGCGCGGCCTGCTCACCGTCGGACCGTTGCTCGCCCACCGCCGGGACGTGCTCGGTCTGTCCGCGCGGGCCACGCTGATCGCCGGCTCCGACGACGTGCTGATCGTCCCCCAGCACGTCTACCTGCCGTTCCCAGCGGCCGGCTCGGCGGGACGGCTGGGTCAGCACCTGCGGATGAAGGCGTGGGGGCAGACCGGCGGCGAGTTCCACTCGCAACGTGAGTACGTCGCCGGCGACGACCTGCGCAGGGTCAACTGGAAGGCGTCGGCACGCTCGGACGTGCTGGTCGTGCGCGAGACCGCGCTGGAGGGTGTGCGCCGCTGCACCATCGTGCTCGACACCAACGCCCGCGAGTACGACGCAGCAGCCTTCGAGCGCGCCGTGTGCGCTGCGGCGAGCGTCACGCTCAGCTCGTCGGCCACCGGCGTCTCCACCCGGCTGCTGTCGACCGGCGTGGACCTGCGCGGCCCGGAGGTCGCCAACGCCGGGCTGCGCTGGCTGGCGACGGTCGAGCCGAACAGCGACCTGCTCGACTACACCACGCTCGGCAAGGGGGTCACGGAGGGCCTCGGGCTGGTCGTGCTGATCACCGGTTCGTCCGCCAGTCCTGCGGCGGCCTCGGCGCGCGGCGGCCTGACGCCGGACGAGACCCTGATCGTCGTGTCGATCCGCGAGGCGGACGGGCTTGGGCGGCTCTCCGTCGACGGCACGTCGCTCGACGCCCTCGCCGACAGCTGGTCCGCGCTCGTCGTCGGACGCAGCGCAGCAGGCATGCCGGCATGAACGTCGCGGTGCTCGGGTGACAGCGACAGCGACGCCGAGCGCCGTCGAGGTACGCCCGGTTCGCGAACCGCTCCGTTCGTCGCTCGATCCGGCCGGCACGCTCGCGCTGACCCTGCTCACGATCGTCACCGCGGTCGGGTTGTGCCGGCTGTTCCCCGACTGGACCTACCTCCGCCAGGTCGTCGCCGTCGTCGTCGGCGTGCATGCCGCCGCTGCCGTGATGCGGTTCGTGCGCGTGCCGATCTGGGTGGCGATCCCGGTGGTGGTGCTCGTCGCGCTCGAGCTGATCGCGATCGTCTACTACCCCGACACCACCCGGCTGCTGTTGCCGACGGGCCGCACGATCGAGTTCCTGCACGCCGACATGCGCCTGGTCTGGCAGCAGTTCCCGAGTGCCGTCGCGCCCGTGCCCAGCCAGGGCAGCTTCGCGATGTCTTCCGCCGCGCTGCTGTCGACGTGCGCGATCCTCGCGGACACGTTCGCGTTCCGGGCGTTCGGACGGGCCGAGTCCATCGTGCCGGCGGGCGTGGTGTTCGTGTTCACGTCCGCACTCGGGACGAACCGCGACCGGATCGCTGTCTCGGCGCTGTGGATCGGAGCGGCGATCGTGGTCATCGCGGTCCTCCGCTTCGGCCACGCGCAGGACGAGTCGGCGTGGATGGGCGCCAGGCGGCGGACCCTCGGATCGGTGCTGCCTGCCGCGCTGGCGCTGGCCGCGATCGCGGCGCTCGCCGCCGGCGTGGTCGCGCCGCGCCTGCCCGGCGCGTCGTCACACGCGCTGTTCGACACCCGCAACCGCGGCGACGACGTCACCGAGGTGCTCAACCCAATGGTGGACATCCGCTCGCGTCTGATCAACCGGGCCAACGTCGAGGTGTTCACCGTCAAGGCGTCGGCGGGCGCGTACTGGCGCGAGATCGGACTCGAGGCCTTCAACGGGACCCAATGGCAGCCGCTGGAGCACGAGGCGCTGCGTCCCGCCACGGGCGAGCTGGCCACCACGGGGGCCGGCCAGACGATCGACCAGACGATCACGATCAAGCGTCTCGGCGGCGAGCTGATCCCGGTCGCGTACGCGCCGGTCCGTGCCCAGACGTCGGGCCTGTACTTCGGCGACACCACCCAGACCCTGTTGCGGACCGAGCCCGGCCTGCAATCCGGTGACGTCGTCAAGGTCACCTCGGTGCGCGCCAATCCGTCGGCCGACGCGCTGCGCCTCGCAACCGTCAGCGGCGCGCCGAGCGCGCTGCTCTACGACCTCCCCGGCGACTTCCCCGACGAGGCCCGCAACCTGGCCCGCGGGGTCACCGCGAGCGGCACGAACCCGTACGACAAGATGGTCCTGCTGCAGAACTGGTTCCGCACCAACTTCCAGTACGACCTGTCGGTGCAGGCCGGCAACAGCGATGATGCGATCCGCAACTTCCTGCGCATCCGCCGTGGCTACTGCGAGCAGTTCTCGGCGACGTTCGCAGCGATGGCCCGTTCGCTCGGGCTCCCCGCCCGCGTCGCGATCGGGTTCACGTCCGGCGAGTACAGCGCAACCGACGGGCTGTACCACGTGTACGACCGCCAGGCCCATGCCTGGCCGGAGGTGTGGTTCGACGGGTTCGGATGGGTGACGTTCGAGCCGACCCCCGGCCGCGGGGAGCCGGGTGCCGAGAATCACACCGGCATCAGCGCCGCGCAGGACGACACCGCGCCGACGCCCGGCGACGCCGCGGCTGCTGCCGATCCTGGCCAGGGTGCCGCCCCGCCGACGACGCTCGACGACATCACCCACAGCAAGCCGATCGGCAACCCGGATGCTGCGGGCACGACCGTGCCGGTGACGACCATCAGCGCGGCGGGGACCACCGGCTCGTTCGACGGTGGCGCGGCCTTCCTGTGGGTGCTCCTCCTCGTCGCCGCGATCGGCGCATGGGCCCTGTTCATGCCCCGCGTCGCCAGAGCCTTGGGCAGGCGCGGGTCACGCCTTCCGCTCGACCGCGTGGCCGCGGCCTGGCGACGATCGTGTGGCGTGCTGCGTCTCGTCGGAGCGCCCGCGCCGGGCGGGGCAACGCCGCTCGAGTACTCGCGCCTCGTCGAGCAGACGACCGGCGTGGACCGGCACATGGTCGGTGAACTGGCGCGGACCGTGACGCTCGCCGTCTACTCCCCCTCCGGCGTCGACGAGGATGCCGCCGTGCGCAGCGAGCAGCTCGAGCAGCAGATCGACGAGATCTGCCAGCCGCGGATGTCGCTGTCGATGCGCGTGCTCGCCCGGATCGATCCTCGGGTGGCCCGTCAGACCGGGTGAGATCGCGCCGGCGCCGTGGCGGACTTCGACGAAAGGGGCCGCCGCCGGGGGCTCAGCGGTCGTTCTGGTTGCGGGTGTTACGTGCGTTGCTGGCCCCACCCAAGCGGTTGCGCACGCTCTCGCTCAAATGGTTGAGGCCCGCTTCACCCAGCGCCCTGGCGTGTTGCTCGGCGAACAGCACGGCGACAACGGCGCCGATGAAGAAGACGAACGCGAGGTACGGGCTGACCGACAGGAGCACGATCGACAGGCCGAGGCAGACCAGTGCGGCGAGCCCTGTGAGCACGATCGATCGACGAGAACTAGCGCGACGATGATGCATGTCACGACCGAAGCTCGGGTCGCGCTGGAGCTGCTCTTCGATCTGGCGGAGAATTCGCTGTTCGTCTTCTGAGAGCGGCATGGTTGCTCCTCACCGAGTGCCTCCGATCATCCTTCCACGAGAACGCCGCTCTTTCAACGCAAGCGGCGAGACAGGTCCCAGGTCGTCGATGATTTCGGCCGCCTCGGGCTGCTGATCCGGTCCCCACTGCTGCTGGCCGCGGCGGACCAACCGCAACCCGTCCGTCCCGACCGCGCTCGCCGGACCGATGACGGTGTGACCGAACCGCTCGCGAATGGCGTCCACGGTCTCCGCGGCCGCCTGCCAACCCGCCGCCGCACGTCGCTGCGGACCTCCGCCGACGCGGTCGAACAGGTCGTCGAGGCTGAGCTGTTCGTCCCCGCCGGAGGATGACGACGCCATGTTGCTCACGCTGACCCCGAGCAACCGGACGCCGAGCCCCGCCTCGACGTTGGCGAGCAGTGGTGACAGCGCCTCGAGCAGGCCATGCGCGGTGTCGGCGGGTCGCGCCATGGTCACGGCCCGCGTGATCGTCGTGAACCCGTTGAAGCGCACCTTCAGCGTGACGGTCCGCGCCACCCGCCCGTTGGCGCGCAACCGGGCGGCCACGGCGTCGGTGAGCCGGACGAGCTCCAGCCGCAGCTCGTCGTGAGTCGACCGGTCGGTGGCGAACGTCTGCTCGTGGCCGATCGACTTGATCTCGCGGTCCGGTTCGACCGGGCGGTCGTCCTGCGCGTGCGCCAACCGGTACAGATGGCGCCCGTGGGCGGTGCCGACGCTCGCCACCAGCGCCGCCTCGTCGAGCTCGGCGAGCTGACCGACGGTGCGCACCCCGAAGCGGGTCAGCCGCTCGAGCGTCGCCGGACCGACGCCCCAGAGCGCCTGGACCGGCAGCGTGTTGAGGAACGCCAGCTCCTCGCCGGGGGCGATCCGCACGATCCCCGCGCCGGCACGGACGCCTTCCGGTGTGGCCCGCGGCTTGGCCGCCTCCGAGGCCAGCTTGGCCAGGAACTTGCTCGGTGCGACACCGACCGAGCACGTCAGCTGCAGCTCGTCGGCGATCCGCGCCCGGATCCCGGCGGCGATCGTGACCCCGTCGCCGAGCAGTCGCAGCGCGCCGCTGACGTCGAGGAACGCCTCGTCGAGCGAGAGCGGTTCGACCAATGGCGTGACGTCCAGGAAGATCCGGTTGACCTCCTCGCTGACCTTCGCGTACAGCTCGTGGTCGCCGGGCAGGAACACCGCGGCGGGACACAGCCGGCGCGCCATCGACGAGGGCAGCGCGGAACGCACCCCGTATCGTCGAGCCTCGTAGGACGCCGCCGCCACCACCCCGCGCGGACCGGTCCCGCCGACGACCACCGGGAGGCCACGCAGCTCTGGCCTGCGACGGAGCTCGACGCTGACGAAGAACGCGTCCATGTCGACATGGAGGATCACCCGCGACTCGGCGGCGATGCTCATGTGCGCCTCCTCGTCTCGGTCCTCACCGTCCGGTTCACTCTCCGGTCCTGGTCGTGCGTTCGCTCTCCCCACCATTGTGCGCCCTCACGCGCCCGCCGTCACGGATCAGCCGCCGGCCCTGCGCCGCAGCCGCCTGCCGCGCAGGTCGCGGACCCACAGCTTGACCACGAGGAGGAGCGCCTCGCTGACGATGTTGCCCGACATCTTGGACTCGCCGGCAACACGATCGCGGAACGTGATCGGGAACTCGACGACCTTGCCGCCGATGCGCACGATCCGGTACGTCATCTCCACCTGGAACCCATAGCCGTCGGCGCGCACCGTCTCGAACGCCATCCGTTCGAGCGACCGCGCCGCGTACGCGCGGTACCCGGCGGTGGCGTCGTTCACGGCGAGGCCGAGCACGCCGGCGACGTAGCGGTTGCCCCAGCGCGACAGGACCCTGCGCCGCCACGGCCAGTTCTCGGTCACTCCGCCCGGCACGTAGCGGCTGCCGATCGCCACGTCGGCGCCGTAGGCGACGATCCCGACCAGCGCCGGCAACGCCGCCGGGTCGTGGGAGAGGTCGGCGTCCATCTGGACGAGGATCTCCGCGCCGTCGTCGATCGCCAGCCGGAACCCCGCCCGGTACGCCGCGCCGAGACCTGCCTTGTGCGGCCGGCGCAGCACGTCCACCCCGCCGAGCTCGCAACCCAGCCGCACGGCCAGGTCGGCGGTGCCGTCGGCGCTGTTGTCGTCGACCACCAACACGATCGCGTCCGGCAACGCGCCGCGCACGCCACGGACGAGCGCGTCGAGGTTGTCGGCTTCGTTGAAGGTCGGCACCACGACCGTGACACGCACGACCGGGGACTCTACGAGGGTCCGGGCGAGGAGGTGCCTCGCCACGGCGGCTTGCTCGACCGGCGTCGAGGAACGATCCCGAACCGGGACTGCGCCGTACGATGTCGGCCGTGTCGACACCACAGGGCTCCCCGGAGCGACCGCTGTCGGCCCTTCCCTCCCCCGCTGCCCGCGTGCTCGCGTTCGTGGCGATCCTCGTCGGCGGCTCCGCCGGCGGGCTGATCGGCTACACCCTCGTGCGCCTGCAGTGCCACGGTCAGTGCGGCACCGAGCGCGGCCTCGGCGCGTTCCTCGGCGCGGTGTTCGCCGCGCTCGGGATGAGCGTGGTGGCCGTGCTGGTCCTGCGCGCCCTCGGCGAGTGGCGCCAGATCAGTGACCGCGAGCGAGACGGCGCGAACCGACCAGGTCCGTGAACGCCGAGCTCGAGGACCTCTGCCGGATCGCCGCGTCGCTGGCGCGCGAAGCCGGGCGGATGGTGCGCGACGGCCGCACCCACGGCATCGGGCAGACCTCGTCGAAGTCGTCGGAGACCGACATGGTCACCGAGTTCGACAGGGCCTCGGAGCGGCTGATCGTCGAACGTCTCGCCCGGCTGCGTCCCGACGATGCGGTCGTCGGCGAGGAGGGCACCGACACTGACGGCCGGTCCGGTGTCCGCTGGTTGATCGATCCGATCGACGGGACCACCAACTTCCTCTACGACCTGCCCGGCTACAACGTCTCGATCGCGGCGCGCACCGACCAGGGGACGCAGGTCGGGGCGGTGTACGTGCCCGCCACCGACGAGCTGTTCACCGCCATCCGCGGCGGCGGAGCGCGCCTCGACGGCGTCCCGATCCGCTGCAGCACCACCACGTCGCTGCGCCACGCACTGGTCGCCACCGGGTTCAGCTACCTGCCGGAGCGGCGCGAGGCGCAGGCCGCGCGGGTGGTCCGCCTGATCGGCAAGGTGCGCGACATCCGCCGCATCGGCGCCGCCGCCTACGACCTGTGCAACGTCGCCGCTGGCCGCGTCGACGTCTACTTCGAGCAGTGGCTCGGGCCGTGGGACCTCGCCGCAGGCGAGCTGATCGCCGCCGAGGCCGGCTGCAGGACCGGCTCGTTCGACGGCGGACCTGTGCATCCCTCGAACGTCCTCGTCGCCACGCCGGCGCTGTTCCAGCCGATGATCGAGCTGCTGCGCGATCCGCTCGACTGACCCGCTGCCGCACACCGAGCTGGGCAATGCGGAGTGGCACGACCCGCTGGCTGGCAAGATGGGCCGGTGGGAACCCGCATCCTGTCCGTCGAAGACGACGAGCGCATCCGCACCGCTGTCAAGCTCGCACTCGAGGACGAAGGTTGGATCGTCGACGAGGCGGCGAGCGGCGAGGACGCCATCGACCTGTTCCATCGCTGCGTGCCCGACGTCGTGCTGATCGACATCATGCTCCCCGGCATCGACGGTTTCGAGCTGTGCCGCACGCTGCGCCGCAACAGCGACGTGCCGATCGTGATGGTCACCGCGCGCAACGACACCCATGACGTCGTCGCCGGGCTCGAGGCGGGGGCGGACGACTACCTCACCAAACCGTTCGCGCCGAAGGAGCTGTCGGCGCGCATCCGCGCCCTGCTGCGCCGCATCCGTCCGACGAGCACAGCGCACGCGCGGTTGATCTTCGGCGACCTCGAGATCGTGCCCGATGAGGGCAAGGTGATGCGCGCCGGCCAGGAGCTGCACGTCACCAAGACCGAGTTCCGGTTGCTCTGCGAGCTCGCCCAGAACCCCGGTCGGGTGTTCTCGCGGGAGAGCCTGCTCGACAAGGTGTGGGGCTACGACTACTTCGGCGACGGCCGGCTGGTCGACGTGCACGTGCGCCGACTGCGCACGAAGGTCGAGGCCGACCCGGCGAACCCGCGCCACGTGGTCACGGTACGCGGGTTGGGCTACCGGCTGCAGGCGTGACGGCGCACGCTCGCCGATGAGCAGCGCCGACCCGTCGTCGACCCGGGTGGCCGGGCGAGACGACACGGCGGGGCTCCGGCTGCCCGACGCGGCATTCGACAGGCGCACCTGGCGGCAGCGGATCCAAGCGCTGCGCCCGAAGCGACTCGGGCTGCGCGCCCGCCTGCTGATGCTGTTCGTGCTCGGCGCGTTGCTGCTCTCCGCGTTCCTCGCTGCTGCCGCGTACAGCTTCACCCGCAGCAGCATCATCAACCAGCGCGACAAGTCCGGCGTCGAGCAGGCCCGCCGCGACGCCCAGGTGACCCAGAACGAACTGCTCGCCCACAACGCCACGGCATTGACCGCGATCGTGCGTCTGCGCCAACTCGGCGTGCTGCGCGCCGCGGTGCTCGACAGCGGCGACTGGCGGTCCAGCGAACCCGGTCTCAGCCGCGACCAGATCCCGTTGGCGCTGCGCAACCGCGTCGTCGACGACGGTGTCGCGTCGCGGATGATCGTCACCGTCGAGGGTCAACCGACGCTGATCGTCGGCTTCCCGCTGAAGTCGACCGACGGTTCGTTCTTCGAGTTCATCCCGCTCGGTGACGTCCGCTCGACGCTCAACAACGTCGGGCTGAGCCTGCTCTTCGGCGGGATCATCACCACGATGGCGGGGGCGCTGCTCGGCACGTTCGCGGCGCGCCGTGCAGTGCGGCCGCTCGGCGATGCGGCGCAGGCAGCCCAGGCGATCGCCGGCGGTCGGCTCGACACCCGCCTCGAGCCGACCGACGATCCAGACCTGCGCTCGCTCGCCAACGCGTTCAACAACATGGCGGCGGCGTTGCAGCTGCGCGTGGAGAAGGACGCCAGGTTCGCCAGCGATGTCAGCCACGAGCTGCGCTCACCGTTGATGACGCTCGCCGCGAGCGCGGAGGTGATGGTCGGGCGTCGTGACGAGATGCCGGAGCGTGCCCAGGCCGCACTCGACCTGCTCGTCGGCGACGTCACCCGTTTCCAGGGTCTTGTTGAGGACCTGCTGGAGATCTCCCGCTTCGACGCAGGAGCGATCCGGCTGCACCTCGAGGACCTGCTCGTCGCCGAGTTCGTCCGCCAGGCGATCGCGGTGAGCAGCCTGCCGGCGACCGAGGTCCATGTCAGCGAGCGCGCGGAGGCGATTGTGATTCGCGGCGACCGGCGCCGGCTGGCGCGGGTCGTCGCCAACCTGATCGACAACGCGCGCGTCCACGGTGGCGCAGATCCGACCGTGTCGGTGGTCGAGCCCGAGGGTGAGGGCGAGCCGCTCGGCCACGTGTGGATCGTCGTCGAGGATCACGGTCCTGGCGTCCAGCCGGAGGAGCGCGATCTGATCTTCGAGCGCTTCGCCCGCGGTGGCGTGGCCGGCCGGCGCAGCGGCAACGACGGCGCAGGGCTCGGCCTCGCGCTCGTCGAAGAGCACGTGCGGATGCACGGCGGCCGGGTGTGGGTCGAGGACCGCGCCGACGCCCAACCCGGCGCACGATTCATCCTCGAGCTCCCCGCCGAGGAGGTCGGGGTGTGAGCGAGCCCCGGCGAGCGAACACCCCGGCAGGCGCGCGAGCGCCAGCGAGCCGGCTGCGATGGTGGCGCCATGTCATCGCTGCGGTGCTCGGCGTCGTGGTGCTCGCAGCGTGCGGGATCACTGCCGACGATGCCCCGCGGGACATCAACGCGCCGGCCCACCCGGACAACGCCGGCGACAACGGGCAGACGGCGATCACCGCGACGAACACCTCGGTGATCTACCTCATCGGTCACG
The DNA here is from genome assembly GCA_038213195.1 of Acidimicrobiales bacterium. Taxonomy (GTDB): domain Bacteria; phylum Actinomycetota; class Acidimicrobiia; order Acidimicrobiales; family Ilumatobacteraceae; genus JAODBQ01. The sequence continues at coordinate 43,903 of JBBQTN010000001.1, forward strand.
ACGACACTGGGCGGTTCGTGCTCAAGCCGATCGCCCGCGATGTGACAGCGACGATCGACAACGCGCTCGCGGCGTTGTTCGCGGGCGCGACACCGCGCGAGCTCAACGCCGACCTGCGCAGCGCGATCCCGGCGAGCACGCGGCTGATCAGCGCGACCCCGAACAACGACATCGTCACCGTCGACGTCACCGATCCGCTCACCGGGCTGAGCGGCGCGACCCTGGTCGAAGCAGTCGGCCAGATCGTCCTCACCGCCACCAACGTGACCGGAGTCAGCGGGGTGGTGATCACGATCGACGACGTGGCGCACCCGTGGCCGACACCGGACGGCCAGCTGACGACGGATCCGTTGACGCGCAACGATTTCACGGCGCTCCTCCCGAACAGCGGCGTGAGGGCCACGGACCCGACCGTGGCCCCGACGTCACCGACCACCGTCGCGCCCACGTCGCCGACCACTGTGGCGCCGACGGTCACCGCTGCTCCGTCGTCAACGACGCCGGTGACGACCGCCGCCACACCGACCGCCGCACCGACGGCGGCGCCGACCCCACCGGCCCTCGCACCGGAGACCGTGCCCGTTCCGACGGACGCTTCGACGCCCGACGCGAGCGCTCCTCCGGCGCGGTTCAAGACATGACAAGCGGCAGGAACAGCCTCAGGGTCGCGCGGTCTGCGGCCGCAGTCGCCGCGCTCGCGCTCGGTGCGTGCAGCAGCCACGGGAGGGACTCGACTGCGGCGCCGGCGGCGACGAGCCACGCCGCGACGAGCGCGCCGACGACGCCGCCGGGCAAAGCAGCTCCGCCGCCAACTGCCGATGGCACGCCGCCGCCGGGCGACGAGCCCATCACTGCCCCGGACGACTCAGAGCACTCGACCGGCTCCGCGGACTCGGCCGGCTCCTCGGGCTCGATCGGGGCCACCGGGGCGACCGGGGCGACCGGATCGACCGGATCGACCGGATCGACAGCGAACGGACCGGCCGCGACGATGCCGGATCGGGGCGAGCACCTGACCTGCCCCGATCCGACGGTCACCGTGTCCGATGCCGACGGGTTGACCAAGGCGCTCGCCGCCGCCGCGCCGGGTGACGTGATCCGGCTCGCCGCCGGAACGTACGCGGGCCGCTTCGTCGGGCGCGCCGCCGCCACCGTCGACCACCCGATCTTCGTCTGCGGTCCCCGCGACGCGGTGATCGACGCCGGGGGCGTGCGCGGCGGCTACGCGTGGCATCTCGACGGGGCCACGGGCTGGCGGCTGCTCGGCTTCACGGTGCGCAACGCCCAGAAGGGGGTGGTCGTCGACCGTGGCGTCGACGACATCGTCGAAGGGCTGCTGGTCGAGCAGATCGGCGACGAAGCCATCCACCTGCGCACGTTCAGCACCGACGACATCGTGCGTGGCAACGTGATCCACGACACCGGCAAGCGCCGTGACAAGTTCGGCGAGGGTGTCTACGTCGGGAGTGCCACCAGCAACTGGTGCACCTACGCCGGGTGCGACCCCGATCGCAGCGACCGCAACCTGGTCGAGGGCAACACGATCTCGGCGACGACCGCGGAGAGCGTCGACCTCAAGGAGGGTTCGGCGAACGGCGTCGTTCGTGACAACACGTTCGACGGCAGCGCGTTGACCGGCGCCGACTCGTGGGTCGACGCCAAGGGCAACGACTGGCTGATCGAGGGCAACGTCGGCACCAACTCGCCGATGGACGGCTTCCAGATGCACCACATCCTCGATGGCTGGGGCACCGGCAACGTCTTGCGCAACAACACCGCCACGGTCAACGGCAAAGGCCATGGCTTCGCCGTGACCAACACCAGCGGCAACGTGATCTCCTGCGACAACCGGGTGGCCGGCGCCGCCGCCGGTTTCGCCGACGTCGACTGCACGCTGTGACGAGCCGTTGACCGGTCAGCCGAAGAAGATCTCGGCGACCTCGTAGAGGCTCATGTCGACCGGTCTTGTCTTGCCGACAGTGTCGGTCAGCGGCGCCATGATCACCTCGCCGCCGCGTAGCGCCGCCATGAACCCCCACTTGCCGTCGTGCACCCCGTCGATCGCGGCGACGCCGTAGCGCGTCGACAGCACGCGGTCGAACGCGGTGGGCGTGCCCCCACGCTGGACGTGGCCGAGCATCACGACGCGCACCTCGAACCCGGTGCGATCCTCGATCGCGTGGGCGATGGTGTCGGCCATCCCGCCGAGGCGCACGTGGCCGAACTGGTCGTAGATCTTCTCGCGCGCCTCCATCGTCCCCTCCGCCGGCTCGCAGCCTTCTGCGACGACGACGATCGATGCGTAGCGACCGCGCTCGTGGCGGCGGCGCAGCAGGGTGCAGATCGCGTCGATGTCGAACGGCCGCTCCGGGATGAGGATCGCGGTCGCTCCCCCTGCGATGCCGGCGTGCGTGGCGATCCACCCCGAGTGCCGTCCCATCACCTCGACGACCATCACCCGGTCGTGGCTCTCGGCCGTCGTGTGCAGGCGGTCGATCGCGTCCGTGGCGATCTGCACTGCAGTGGTGAACCCGAACGTGACCTCCGTCCCGACGATGTCGTTGTCGATCGTCTTCGGCACGCCGACGATCGGCAGGTCGAAGTCTGCGTGCAGCTCGGCGGCGACCGACAACGACCCGTTGCCGCCGATCACGATCAACGCGTCGAGGTCCATCTCGGTGAACGTCGCGGCGACCTGCTCGGCCCCGCCCGGTGTGTCGTACGGGCTGCCGCGGCGGGTGCCGAGCAGCGTGCCCCCACGCGGCAGCATGCCGCGCAGCGAGCGCACGTCGAGCGGCATCGTGCGTCGCTCGCGCACCCCGTCCCACGCGTCGAGGAACCCGATCACCTCGTCCGCGTAGACCATCTCGCCCTTGCGGACGATCGCCCTGATGACGGCGTTGAGCCCGGGACAATCGCCGCCGCCTGTCAGAATGCCTACTCGCACGCGGCGCCAGGGTAGGCGATCGCCGAGCCAGCGCTGACGAGATCAACGCGTACCACCGACAGGCAGGAGCAGAACACAGATGGCGTGGGATTCATCGAGGCCGGTGCCGTGGGGCCGGCTGATGCGCGAGGCGGCGATCTTCCTCGTCCTCGGCACGATCATCTTCGCCCTCGTCATCAAGCACTCCAAGGCGGCGAGCTACGTCGGGCTGGTCGCCGGGATGTTCCTGTTCATCGGGTTCTCGGCGGTGCTCGCCAAGTTCGGCTACAGCCGGCAGTCGATGAAGGACCTGCGCGCCGCGCAGGCGGCTCGGCCGCGCACGCCACGGCGCCCACGTCGGGGCAGGCCGGCGGCGACGAAGAGCGCGGCGAGCGTGGCGGCGACGCGCACCAGACCGGCGCCGACGCGGCGCACGAGCACGGGGCCTTCGCAACGACCGAACCGCAAGCGCCGCTAGTGGGGAGCGAGCAGGGCGGCCCGCCGCCGGAGTCTGCAGGCCGCTGTGTGGTCGCCATCGACGCCGGCACGACGAGCGTTCGCAGCCGCGCCATCTTTCCGGGCGACCCGGCCGCGACCGTCTCCGCCTCTCGCGAGTTCGCCCAGCACTACCCGCAGCCCGGATGGGTCGAGCACGATGCGGCCGAGATCTGGGACGTCGCCCGTTCGACGCTGTCCGATGTCGTGCAGCGCGTCGGCGCCGAGCGGGTGGCGGCGATCGGGATCACCAACCAACGCGAGACGGTCCTCGCCTGGGACCGCACGACGGGCCAGCCGTACGGGACTGCGATCGTCTGGCAGGACCGGCGCACGGCCACACGCTGCGAGCAGCTCGAAGCCGCCGGTGAGCTGGCGCGGGTACGCCGCGTCACCGGGCTCGTGCTCGACCCGTACTTCTCCGCCTCGAAGCTGGAGTGGCTGCTGACCCACCGCGACATCCCCATCGACGACCGGCTCGCGGTCGGCACGATCGACAGCTGGTTGATCTGGAACCTGACCGGGGGCGAGGTGCACGCCACCGACCCGTCCAACGCCAGCCGCACGATGCTGTTCGACATCACCACCCTCGCCTGGTCGGCGGAGCTGTGCGCGCTGTTCGGCGTGCCGCAGTCCGTGCTCCCGGCGGTGCACCCGTCCAGCGGGCGCTTCGGCATCACCACCGATCGCTGCGGGGCACCGGCCGGCATCCCGATCTCGGGCGTCGCCGGCGATCAGCAGGCGGCGCTGTTCGGGCAGGCGTGCACCGAACCCGGGATGGCCAAGAACACCTACGGCACCGGAAGCTTCGTGCTGCTCAACGTCGGTCCGACCTGCCCGCCGCCGGCGGAGGGGATGCTCACGTCGGTCGCGTGGACCCTCGCCGACGGAACCGTCGCCTACGCGTTGGAAGGTTCGATCTTCGTCACGGGGGCGGCCGTGCAGTGGTTGCGCGACGAGCTGCAGATCATCGATGCCGCGGCCGACACCGAAGCGCTGGCCAGCACCGTCGCCGACAGTGGTGGGGTGTGCATCGTGCCGGCGTTCACCGGGCTCGGCAGCCCGTGGTGGGACCCACACGCCCGCGGCACGATCATCGGGATCACCCGCGGCACGACCCGCGCCGACATCGCCCGCGCTGTGGTCGAGTCGATGGCGTTCCAGACCCGCGACGCGGTCGATGCCATGGTCGCCGCGGCCGGGACGCAGATCGCCGACCTGCGCGTGGACGGCGGCGCGTCGGCGATGGACACGATGCTCCAGTTCCAGGCCGACCAGCTCGGCGTCACCGTGCGCCGGCCGCGCGACCACGAGACCACGGCGCTCGGCGCCGCCTACCTCGCCGGGCTCGCCGAGGGTCTGTGGCCGTCGCTGGACGCGCTCGCCGCCGAGTGGGCGCTCGACGCGGTGTTCGAGCCGAACCCCGACCGCACCGCGGCCGACGCCGCCCATGCCACCTGGCTGCGCGCCGTCGAGCGCAGTCGTGGCTGGTCGATCTGACGCGCCGTCCGTCAATGCCGCCCCCCGGCCCTGCGGCGGCACGTAGCCTCCGAGCGATGGTCGATCGGAGCCCGCGCGAGCCGGTGATCCGGGTGCGCGAGCTGCGCAAGGTCTACGTCGTGCCCGAGCGCGAGGCCGGTTTGCGAGCATCGCTGCGCAGCCTGGTCAAGCGTTCCACCCGTGACGTCGTCGCCGTCGGCGGGGTCAGCTTCGACATCGCGGCCGGCGAGGTGGTCGGGTTCCTCGGGCCCAACGGCGCCGGCAAGACCACGACGCTGAAGATGCTCTCCGGACTGCTGCACCCCACCGACGGCGAGGTGCGCGTCCTCGGCCACCAGCCGTTCGACCGGGAGCGGGAGTACCTGCGCCGGATGACGCTGGTGATGGGCAACCGCAACCAGCTGCAATGGGACCTGCCGGTGTTCGACAGCTTCGAGCTGACCAGGGCCATCTACCGGCTCGGCGCAGCGGACTTCCTCGCCCAGCGCGACGAGCTGATCGAGCTGCTCGATCTCGCGTCGATCGTCACCAAGCCGGTGCGCAACCTCAGCCTCGGCGAGCGGATGAAGGCGGAGATCGCCAACTCGCTGCTGCACCGTCCTGCTGTGCTGTTCCTCGACGAGCCGACGCTCGGGCTGGACGTGACGATGCAGAAGCGGATCCGTGGCTTCCTCGCCGACTACAACCGCCGCACCGGCGCGACGATCCTGCTGACCAGCCACTACATGGCCGACGTCGAGGCGCTGTGCAAGCGGGTCGTGGTGATCCACCACGGTCGCATCCTCTTCGACGGCGACCTCGCCGCGCTCGGGACCCGCTTCGCGTCGCAACGGACGCTGGTCGTCACCCTCGAGGCGCCTGCCGACCTGTCCCGCTATGGCGATGTGATCGACGTCAGCGATCCCGTCGTCACGTTGCGCGTCGAGCGGCGAGCCACCGCCGCGGTGACCGCCCGCCTGCTGGCAGAGCAGCAGGTCACCGACCTCACCGTCGAGGACACACCGATCGAGGACGTCATCGAGCTCGTCTTCGCGAGCGGCGACGAACCGGTCCCCCGCCCATGACGCTCGCCGCGCCAGCGGCCACCGTCGCCGACGACAGCCCTGCGCAGATAGGCGCGCTGCGCGCCTACGCCCACCTGTACTGGACGCTCGCCCGCCAGGGGATGCTGACGCAGTTCCAGTACCGCGCCGCGAACTACTTCTCGATGATCGGCCTGGTCGTCGAGCCGCTCGTTTACCTCGTCGTGTGGTCGACGATCGCCCGACAATCGGGCGGTTCCGTCGGCGGCTACACGCCCGCCGGGTTCGCCGCGTACTACATCGCCTGGACGCTCGTGCGGAACATGAACATCGCCTTCACCCCCGCGGGCTGGGAGGAGCGGATCCGCGAGGGCACGATGTCGTTCCACCTCGTGCGCCCGATGCACCCGGTGCACTACGACATCGGGTCGTTCGCCGGGTGGAAGATCGTGGTGATCGTGCTGTGGATCCCGATCGCGATCGTCCTCTCGCTGATCTTCCACCCGTCGCTGCAGACGAGCATCGAGCAGGGCGTCGTGTTCTTCGTCGCGATCTGGCTGGCGTTCGTACTGCGCTCGCTGCTGCTGTGGTCGCTGGGGATGATCACGTTCTGGACGACCCGGGCGACCGCGCTGTTCGAGGTCTACTTCTACAGCGAGCTACTGCTGTCGGGCCGCGTGCTCCCGTTGACCCTGCTGCCGCGCTGGGCGCGCACGGTCGGCGACTTCCTGCCGTTCCGCTGGGGCTTCGGCTACCCGATCACGGCCCTCGTCGGCCCGATCACCCGCGCCCAGCTGTACCTCGGGCTGCTCGCCCAGCTGGCGTGGATCGCCGGCGCGGCGCTCATCGTCGCTGTCGTCTGGCGGCGTGCGGTCAAGCACTTCACGGCGGTCAGCGGATGAGTGGCCCGGCGTCAAGCGTTCGTCGTGGCGAGTTGCTGATCCGCATGCCGCCGAAGGCGTTCCCCGGATGAGGTTGGCCCTGCTGTTCCTGCGCATCGGGGTGATGAACGAGATGCAGTACCGGGCCAACTTCTTCGTCCAGCTGGTGCAATCAGTGGCCGTCACCGGGTCCGGGCTGGTCGTGCTCGCGCTCGTCTACTCGCACACCGCCGATCTCGGGGGGTGGACCCATCCGCAGCTGATCGCGATCATGGGCGTGTTCACGATCGTGCTCGGCCTGATCGGGTTCGTGATCGAGCCGAACATGAACCGCCTCGGCGACGACGTGCGCCAGGGCACCCTCGACCTGATCCTCACCAAGCCGGCCGACGCCCAACTGCTGATCAGCGTGCGTGAGTTCCGACTGTGGAGCCTCACCGACGTGCTCGTCGGGCTGTGCGTGCTGATCTACGGCGTCGCCCGGTTCGAGACGTCGGTCGGGCTGGTCGAGGCCGCCGGTTTCGTGGTCACGCTCGCCGCGGGGTCGGTGATGATCTACTGCTTCTGGCTGCTGCTGACCACGGGCGCGTTCTGGTTCGTGCGGATGGAGATGGTCCAGGAGATGTTCACCGGGTTGTACCGCGCCGGCCAGTACCCGGTCGGCATCTACCCCGGCTGGCTGCGCTACTCGCTGACGTACGTCGCCCCGCTGGCGTTCGCGATCACGGTGCCGGTCGAGGCACTGACCGGCCGGTTGACCTGGTTGCGGGTCGGTGTCGCGCTCGGCTTCATGGTCGTGCTGGCGACCGTCACCCGCGTAGTCTGGCGTGCAGGGCTGCGCCGCTACTCAGGCGCTTCGGCCTGACCCCTGACCCGATCCGGCGTTCGTCCGGTGGCCCCGGCGGCCCGGTCAGTCGGCCCGTCACAGACCGCTGAGGATCCGGCACAGCAGCGTCAGCTCCTGGCGTTCACGGGCGTGGAACGGGCGACCCCTGCGGCCGCTGGCGACGGCTGCGCCGACGGGGTCGAGGTAGGACCAGGCGATGTCGCCGGGCGCGCTCTCCACCGAACCGTCGAGGTGCCTGCTGCCGGCGAAGAACGCGCCGAGCCAGCCGAGGTCGGGCGGCGAGCCGCTGACCGAGAGCACGGCGCCGTCGGCCAGGCTGACGATCGCGCACCAGTCACCGTCGACCAGGTCGAGCACCTCCGCGCAGAAGACGTCGTGACGTTCGCCGGCCGGCGTCTCGACGAGCCGGGCCGCGGTGCCCAGCGCAGCGATCGCCGCGTCGGGTCGGGACGTGTCGACACGACGGACGTCCTCGACGGCGACCCCGTCGACCTGACGGATCTCACCGACCAGCAGGTCGACCAACCCGGACTCGGGCAGGCTGACGGTCAACTCGTCGATCGCGCTGCCGCCACCGCGCTCGAGGATGTCGATGCCGATGACGTCGCCGCGCACCGCGCCGATCCGGCTGGCCACCTGCCCGAGGGCCCCGGGACGATCCGGCAGCCACACCCGTACGACGTAGGTCTCCACGGCGGCGACGGTACAAATGCGATGTTGCAGGGGCAGTTACCGCGACATGACGGCAGTGTGAACCCACGGTCGCTCACAGTGGTTGAGTCACGGCGCGGTCGGCCGCTGTGTCAGCCGAGCTTGGTCAGGCCGCGCTTGAGGTTGCGCAGGCCCTGGGCGATGCGCTGCTCGTTCTCGATCAACGCGAAGCGGGCGAAGCCCTCCCCGCCCGGACCGAAGCCGACACCAGGGGACAGCGCGACGTCGCACTCGCGCACGACGTGCGAGCAGAACTCGACCGAGTCCATCTCGGCGTACGGCTCGGGGATCTGCGCCCACACGAACATCGAGCCCTTCGGCTTGGGGATGTCCCAACCCATCCGGCCGAGGCCGTCGACCAGCGCGTCGCGACGGCTCTGGTAGATGCTGCACACCTCGGCCGGGTAATCGGGCGCCTCGTTCATCGTCACCGTCGCCGCGATCTGGATCGGCTGGAACACGCCGTAGTCGAGGTAGCTCTTCAGCTTGACCAGCGCCTGCACGACGTCGGCGTTGCCGACGAGGAAGGCACAACGCCAGCCCGCCATCGAGAAGCTCTTGGTCATCGAGTACAGCTCGACGGCGCACTCCTTGGCGCCCTCGGCCTGGAGGATGCTCGGCGGCTCGTAGCCGTCGAAGCCCATGTCGGCGTAGGCGAAGTCGTGGACGACGATCATCTCCCGCTCGCGGCAGAAGTCGACCACCCGCTGCATGAACGGCAGGTCGACGGTCGATCCGGTCGGGTTGTGCGGGAACGAGATCACCAGGACCCGTGGCTTGGGCCAGCCGACGTCGTAGGCGGTCGTCAGGCTGTCGAAGAAGTCGCCGGCGTAGTCGGTCTGCACCCGCGGGTCGGCCAGGCTGCGCATCGGCACCTGGCGCAGATCGGCGCCGGCGAACAGCGGGCCGTAGATGTGGATCGGATAGCTCGGGCTGGGCACGATGGCCGCGTCGCCGCGGTCGAGGAGCACCCACATCAGGTGGCTGAAGCCCTCCTTCGAGCCGATCGTGTTGGTGATCTCCAGCTCGGTGTCCAGCTCGACGCCCCACTTGCGCTGGTACAGCGCGGCCACGGCTTCACGCAGCTTCGGCAGCCCCCTGCTCATCGAGTAGCGGTGGTTGCGCGCCAGATGGGCCGCCTCGGCGAGCTTGTCCACTGCGATCTGCGGCGACGGCAGGTCGGGGTTGCCGAACCCGAGATCGATCACGTCCTTGCCGGCGCGCCGTGCCTCGATCTTCAACCCGTTGATGATCGTGAACACGTACGGGGGCAGGTTGGTGATCCGGCGGAAATCCATCACGATCGAGGCTAGTTCGCGCACCCTGCCTGGAGTCGGCCGTTTCGTGGCAACATGCGCCATGGCCAAGGAACCGGGCGAGGGTTGCGTCCACGTCGTCGTCGAGATCCCACGCGGCAGCCGCAACAAGTACGAGATCGATCACGAGACGGGCAAGATCTTCCTCGACCGGCGGCTGTTCACCGCCACGACGTATCCCGCCGACTACGGGTTCATCCCCGACACGCTCGGTGGCGACGGCGATCCGCTCGATGCACTGGTCTTGCTGGAGGATCCCGTGTACCCCGGCGTCTGGGTCGAGGCGCGTCCCGTCGGCGTGCTGTACATGGTCGACGAAGCCGGCCAGGACGCGAAGATCATCTGCGTCCCCCCACGCGAGCCGCGCTGGAGCGACGTGTTCGACATCGGCGATCTCACCCCGCAACTGGTCAGCGAGATCCAGCACTTCTTCGAGGTCTACAAGGCGCTGGAGCCCGGCAAGTCGTCATCCACCTCCGGTCTCGCCGGTCGCTCCGCGGCGTGGGCCGAGATCGACGAGTCACGGACGCGGTTGGTCACCGAGGGCCACGAATGAGCCCGGCGCGTCGGGCGGACGGTCGCGAGGAGGCGAGTCGGCTGCTCGGCATCGGTGCCCCGATCGTCACGGAACGGCGTGTGCGTCGACCAGCAGCGCCGCGCCGACGGCCCCGGCCAGCTCCCCGAGCGAGGCGAACCTGACCAGCGGGTGCGGGCGGACATCCGACGAGTACAGCAACGCTTCGAACCAGTGCTGGATCGGCGGCAGGTAGAGGTCGGCGTCGACGGCGAGCCCACCACCGAGCACGAACATCGCCGGGTCGAGGGCATTCGTGAGGTTGACCAGGCCGAGCGCGACCCATCGACCGAACTGGTCGATCACCGCCGACGCCTCGACGTCACCGTCGCGCGCCGCGGAGCAGAGCAGCTCGCCGTGGATCTCCGACACCGAGCCACCGGACAGCTCGACGACGCCGCGCAGTCGCCCCTCGGATGCGGCCGTCCTGGCGAGGGCGGCGAGGCCGGTCCCCGATGCGTACCGCTCCCAGCATCCGCGCCGTCCGCACGGGCAGGCAGGGCCGTCCGGATCGACGACCATGTGCCCGATCTCGCCGGCGAAGCCGTTGCTGCCGCGCAGCAGGCGCCCCCCGGCGACGATCCCGCCACCGATCCCGGTGCCCATCGTCACCATCACCACATCGTCCACCCCCGCAGCCACCCCGACCCGCCACTCCGCGACCAACGCACACGTCGCGTCGTTGTCGACCTCCACCGGCACGGCGAGCGCAGTGGACAGCATCTGCCCGACCTCGACGTTGCCGACGTCGAGCAGGTTGGGTGCGGCGAGCAGCCTCCCGGCGCGGGTGACGAGGCCAGGCACGCCCACACCGAGCGACGCGCCCACACCCATCTCGCGGGCGAGCTCGACGAGCGTGCCGATCAGGGCGTCGACGCCCCGTGGCGTCGGCCGGCGCGCCTCGCCGACGATGGTGCCCGCCTCGTCGAGCACGACGGCGAGACATTTCGTGCCCCCCACGTCGATGCCGACGCGGGACCCCGTCACGTCGATCTCACGACTCGGCTCTGGCCTTCAGTTCACGCAAGGTGTTGAGGATCCGCACCTCGGCGCGGCGCTTGACGAACCCTGGCAGTGGCACGACGAGCTCGATGGTCAGGTCGTAGCGCACCTCGGTCCCGCCATCGTCGGTCGGCGAGACGGTGTACGCACCGTCGATCGTGCGCATGATGTCGCCGTGGACCATCTTCCACGCCAGCACGTACGGCTGCGTGTAGTCGTAGCCGAGGGTGTAGTGGGTGCTGCGGCCGAGCGCCGACGCCCGGTACTCGACCTCCGCCGGCCGGCCTTGCTCGTCGCGTGAGCGGACGATGACGTCCTTCACATCCTTGGCCCAGTCCGGGTAGCGCTCCACATCGGCGGCGATGGACCACACCGTGTCCGGCGGCGCGGCGATGGTGATGGTGTCGGTAGCCGATTCAGCCATGGCAGTGTTCTAGCCGATCTTCCGGTTCGTGGGTTGCACGGTCGGGCGAGCTCGCGGGCCGTACCCGCCGTGACGGGCCGCCCAGATCCCGTTGGTGCCGATGCCGAACATCGGCACCAGAACGGCGAAGGCGAGCGCGTTGAGCTGGTGCTCGTCCAATCCGGCGAAGCCGATGCTGGCCGCAACGACGCCGACGACGATCTGCGTGCCGAGGCATCCCCACAACGCCCGCCGCACAGGACGCGGCGCCGTCGGCCCACTCAGCAGGTACAGGTTGGCAACGCCGACCTCCTCGGTGCGCGAGCGCTCCAGCGCGCTCGTGTAGGCCCACAACGTCGTCGCCACCCCGACCGCGAACAGCGCCATCGAGGCGACCACGGCGACGGCCTGTCCTGCCCGATGGTTGCGCAGCGGAACGGCGACGGCCATCGCGACGACGAACAGCGCGGTCCCGACCAGACCGAAGCGGACCATCGCGAAGCCGGGTTGCGACGTCAACGCGATCCGGTCCCGAGCAGGACCGGGCCCGGCACCCTGCTCGGCCGCGGTCGGTCCGGTCCGAGACGATGCGACGCCGTCAGGATCGGTCGGCGGCGATTCGGCTTCGCCCCGACCGGCGAACCTCGGCCCGACGTCGTCAGGATCGGTCATCCTTGCCTCATCATGGCAGCGCGCCGAGGGCGCGGCCGAGGCGCTCGGCGAGCACGTCGTACGAGAAGTCGGCCACCACCCGCCGCCGCCCCGCGCTGCCCATCCGGCCGGCCAAGGCCGGGTCGTCGAGCAGTCGTTCGAACGCGTCGGCGACGTCGCGCACGTTGTCTGGGCGACGGATCACCAATCCGGTCTCGCCGTCGACGACCGCCTCGGCAGCGCCGCCCGAGTCGCCGGCGACCTGCGGCACCGCGCACGCGGCCGCCTCGAGGAAGACGATCCCGAACCCCTCCTGCTCCAGCCCGCTCCAGCGGTTGCGGCACAACATCGCGTACACGTCGGCACACCCGTACAGGAGCGGCAGGTCGGCGTTCGACACCCGCCCGAGGAACCGGACCGGCGCGTGCAGCTCGGCCGACAGCCCGCGCAACCGAACCTCGTCGCGCCCCGACCCGGAGATGGCCAGCAACAGATCGGGGCGCGACGCGTGCAGTCGAGCGACCGCACGGATCACCGTGTCCAGGCCCTTGCGTGGCACCAGCCTGCTGATCCCGACGATCAGTTCGGCGTCGGCGGGCAGGCCGAAGTGGCCTCGCGCCGCCAGACGGGCGTCCTCGCACAGCGGCGTGAACCGCTCGATGTCGACGCCAGGCGGGACGACGGTCACCGGCAACGTGCGGCCGGCGGCGTGCTCGGCCTCGGCGGCCGCGTACTCGCCACCGGCGACGATGTGCCGGGCCCGCCGCAGGACGTACGCCAACACGTTGCGGGAGACCGGCAAACGGCCGGGAACGGTGACTTCGGCGCCGTGGATCAGCACGTCGTAGGGCAGCTGCAACGACGGCCCGATGACGCCGAGCGGGAACGCCGGATCGAGCACCACCAGCTCCGCGCCCAGCCGCCGCGCCATCTCGTCGACGCGGGCCGTCATCCACGGATGAGGCAGCAGCACGGGTTCGCGCACCCGCTCGATGCGAAACGGCTGTGCCGCGTCGAACTCTGCCGCGCCCGGGTACGGGCTGGTCAGCACCGCGAAGGAGTCCGGCGGAAGGCGACGCCACCACTCCCACAGCAGCGACTGGATCCCCCCGATCTTCGGCGGGAAGTCGTTGGTGACGAGCAGGTGCTTCATCCGAGGGCCACCGGCTCGGCCAGCTCGGCACGGACCACCTCGTCGGGGTCGTCGACCGGAACGAGCTCCTCCAGGGCGAGGCGCCGGGCGCACCAGATCGCGTGGACCCGGAGCATCGCATCGACGTCACGGACGTAGCGCGCCACGGTGCTCGCCACCGCCGGATCGCTGCGATCGCCGACGTTGCCGAGCACGACCAGGGCGTTGCGCCGCGCCCAGCGCGGATCACGTCCGCTGAGGTACCACGGACCCCACCGCGCCAGGACGTCGTCGTCGCTGCCGGCGAGCAGGTCGAGGAGCCTCACCCACGCCTGTTCGGTGTGCGCCCGCGGCCAGCCACCCGGCGCGTGGACCGTCGGCGGACACACGTCCTGGCAGCTGTCGCAGCCGTACAACCGGTCGCCGATCACGGTCCGCCACCGCAGCGGGATGACGCCCGGCTTCTGCAGGATCCACGACAGGCACCTCCCGGCGTCGACGACGCCGGGCTCGATGATCGCCGCCGTCGGGCAGTGATCGATGCACCGGCGGCAGGCACCACAGCCGTCGGGGTGGGGCGCGCCGCTGAGTGGCAGCGGCGCCGTTGTGACGACGCAGCCGAGCACGAACATGCTCCCCGCCGCCGGGACGAGCAGGTTGGCGTTCTTCCCGTACCAGCCGATCCCGGCGAGATAGGCCGCCTCGCGGTCGACGATGCTGTTGTCGTCGGCGAACGCGACCGCCTTCCAGTCGTCGGCGCGCAGTCGACGGGCGACGGCCCACAGGCCCTCGCGCAGCGCCGCGTAGTGGTCGGTCCACGCGTACCGGGCGATCCGCCCGGCGGGGCCAGCGGGCGGCGGCGGTTCGGCGGCGGAGTAGGGCATCGCCCCGACGAACACGGCCCGGGCCCCGGCGACAGCGGCCTGCGGGTCGGTCGACCGATCCGGGTTGCGGTAGGTGAACTGCATGCCGTCGGCGAGGCCCGCGGCTGCGCGGCGGTGCAACTCGGTGCGGGCCCGAGTGAGGACGCCGGCCGGGGCGACCCCGGTGCGGGTGATGCCGGCGGCGGTGGCGATCGCGACGAGCTCGTCCAGGATCTGCGGGCCGGCGACGGTGCTGCGTACGGCGACCCCGCGATCAGCCCCGCTCCCCGCCATCGGCCTCACGGTGCAGCAGCGTAGGCACCATCCCCGCCCGAGCGAGCAGCGTCACCGCGGCGATCTCCTCGTCCGTGAACGAGGTCGGTTCGTGTGGTGCAGGGGTCAGCACGTGGGTGACGATGCAGTCCGCACAGTGCGCGCTGGCGCGCATGACGCACGAATCGCACGAGATGGTGATGGCGGATACCTGCGCATCGAAGTGGTGCATGGTGGCTGACCTCACTGTGTTGAGCGATGCGCTGCGCGCCTCGCGAGTCCGGTGGGCGGGCCGGGATGGCACGTCCGGCCCGTCCCAACGGTCGCACAGAGGTGTCGCACAGTTACCTGGACACGCGTCGCCGCGCGGGTACCGTCAGCGGCGGGCGACGGTGAGGAACTGGTCGCTCGACAGTGTGTTCGCTCCCTCGGCGCGGACGTCGGCGATCACCGCCTGGTCGTTGCTGACCACCACCAACGGTTGGGCGTGATCGCTGGCGGCCACCTGGGCGCGCAGCACGTCGTCGGCGATCACCCCCGGCGGGGAGAACACCACACGGACCAGACGGCGCCCAGCGGACGTTCCGATGATGTCGGCACCGTCGAACACGATCGTGATGGCGGTGCCCCACCGCCGGGCGACATCCTCGGCGGCGCCGATGCATCGCTCGCGCTGCTCGGGCAGCGCCAGAGACGGCCAGCCCAACATCGCCACGTTGTAGCCGTCGACGAGGACGTGGACACCGGGAACCCGCAGCAGGTGCTCGGCGACCGCGGCGGAATGGCCGTAGAGGCCGCCCGGGATCGGCAACGGCGCCCGACGCGGACGCTCGCGCCTGGCCCGTGGCGATCGCTGCTCGGGCTCGACGGCTGGCCCGCGAGGCGCCTGCGCGACGAGCCCGCCGAGCTCGCGCATCGCCCGCTCAGCCTCGTGGACGCCATGCACGGCGACCTCGTACACCCGGTGTAGCTCGTCGTTGACGAACGCGGCGGGCGGACCGCTGAGCGCCTCGACGCGCGCCGCGAGCACCGCGTCGCGGGCCGCCTCTGCGGTTTCGGCACGGTCCGTCGCCGTTGCGCGGGCGGCCTCGGCCGCGCTCGCGGCGGCGCGGGCCCGCGCCGTCTGGTCGCGCAGCGCGCCGACGGTGCCTTCGAGCTCGACCAGCCTCGACCGGGCGGAGTCGAGCTCGTCGATCAGCCGCAACCGCTCCGCCCTGTCGTGCTCGTGCGTCGCCCGCTCGCGAGCCAGTTGATCTTGCAACGCGACGCTTGCCGCGCGTGCCTTGGCGGCCGCGTCCTCGGCAGCCTGACGTTTGCGCTGCTCACGGCGCGCCGCCGTCCAGCGGTCCTGCCCGACCCCGCCGGCCGAGGCGACGAGCTCGTCGATCACGACTCGCCAACCGGGTTCGCGTCGCAGCCAGACGAGGCCGATCTCGTCCACCAGCTCGGCCGAGGCGACGTTGCCGACTCTTGCCAGGAATTGCGGATCGTCCTCGATCGCCTGGCGCACCCGGGCGTACGCCGCCGGTGGGAGGCGGTGCAGCCGGAGGAACGGGCGGAGGGCGTCGGGATGGGGCAGCGGCGGGCGGGCCTTCGCACCGGCCGCAGCAGTGCCGATCGCGAACTCCAGCGCCGAGCGGAGCAGCCGATCAGGGACGGTCGAAGTGTCGTCGGCGACCGGCGCGACCTGCTCCTCCTCCATCCTCGTCCACTGTAACGATCGGCGGATCGAACGTCAGTTCTTGACACGAACGCGTGTTCGTGGTTGCCTTGCACTTCGTGCGACCGGTCTTCGAACAACGCAGCCTGGACGACCTCGGCGTGCCGTTGTCGGACGTGACGTTCTGCGTGCTCGACATCGAGACCACCGGCAGCGACCGTGGTGGCGACCTGATCACCGAGATCGGGGCGATCAAGGTGCGCGCCGGCGAGTGCCTCGGCACGTTCGCGACACTCGTCAACCCCGGACGGGCGATCGCCCCGGCGGTGATGATCCTCACCGGGATCACCGACAACATGGTCGCCGCCGCACCGCGCATCGAGTCCGTGCTGCCGACGCTGTTGGAGTTCGTCGGGGACGCAGTCATCGTCGGGCACAACGTCGGCTTCGACATGGCCTTCCTCAACGCCGCACTGCTCCGGTCGGGGCGGGAGCGGTTCGCCAACGTGGTCGTCGACACGCTGCCGATCGCCCGCCGACTGGTGCGCGACGAGGTGCCCGACTGCCGGCTCGGCACGCTCGCGATCCGGTTCCGGTTGCCGCACAGGCCCACCCACCGCGCCCTCGACGACGCGCTCGCCACGGCCGATCTGCTGCACCTGCTGCTCGAGCGGGCCGCAGGCTTCGGGGTGCTCGGGCTGGACGACCTGATCGCACTGCCGCGGATCGGCGCCCACCCGCAAGCAGTCAAGCTGCGGCTGACCCAACAGCTGCCCCGCTCGCCCGGCGTGTACCTGTTCCACGGCCACCTCGGCGAGGTGCTGTACGTCGGCAAGGCGACCAACCTTCGCCAGCGGGTGCGCAGCTACTTCGGCAGCGACGACCGCCGCAAGATCGGGCCGCTGCTGCGCGAGACGCAGCGCGTCTCCTGTCACGGCACCACCGACCCTGTCTCGGCCGAGGTACTGGAGATGCGCTACCTGCACCACCTCACGCCGCGCTACAACCGCACCGGCACCACCTGGCGGCGCTACTGCTACGTGCGCTTGGGCAGCGAGGCGTGGCCGCGACTGAGCGTCGTCAACGAACCGCACACGAGCGGTGTGCACCTCGGCCCGCTGCCGTCGAAGGCGGTGGCACTCGCCGTCATCGAGGCGGTGCACTCCGTCCTGCCGCTGCGACGCTGCACGGCGCGACTCCAGCCGACCGCGCAACTCGCGCTCGGGGCGACGCCGTGCGCATCCGCTCAACTCGGCGTGGCGATGTGCCCGTGCGTCGGCGCGGCCGATCCGGCGCGCTACGCGCAGGTCGTCGCGCTGGCCGTCGCCGCGCTGACCGAGTCGCCGAACCTCGTGCTCGACCCGTTGTGGGCACGCGTGCAGCAACTCGCCACGCAGCGCCGCTACGAGGAAGCGGCCGCCGCACGCGACCGTGCGCAGACGTTCGGTGCGGCGGTGCGCCGCCAGCGGCTCGCCGAGCAGCTGCGCCGCGCCGGGGAGATCGAACTGCGTCTCGATGACGCGACGCTGCACGTCATGGATGGAGTGCTCGTCGATGCCGGCATTCCGGGTCAGCTGCCGATGGCGTTGCCGCTCGCCGCGCCGGAGGTCCCGTCCCTGCCGGCGCCGTTGCCGCGCGCCGCGGCCGACGAGGTGTTGCTGATCGCCCGCGCGATCGAACGCGCCGGTGCACGGGCGCGCGTCGTGTGGTGCTCGGGCGAGTGGAGCGCACCGCGGACACCCGTCCGCCACGTCACCCGGCTGGCCGCGGGATGAAGGGTCACGTCGCGGCCCGCTCGGCACCGCGACGCTCGATCGCGACGGACATCGTCCGTCCGCCGGCCGGCAGCTCGGCGCAGAGCGCGCCGGCGGCGGCACGGTCACACATCGCCGCCACCGCCGGGCCGGAGCCGGAGAGCCACGCGCACCACGCCCCAGCCCCGAGTGCGGCTGCCAGCGCGTCGGCGGACGCGGGCGCGGCGGCCAGGCGGCCGGCTTGGTGCAGCCGGTCCTGCGTGGCGATGCGCAACGCGGCGATGTCGCCACTGGCGAGGGCGGCCACGAGCAGCGCGGTTCGGCCCACGTTGAAAACTGCGTCGTCTCGCTGGACGGTCGGGCCGAGACGGGCGCGGGATGCTCTGGTGGACGTCGAGGTGTCCGGCATCCACACCACGATGGCCGGGTCGAGGGGCGTGGCGACGCGCACCGCCCGGCCCCCGGCAACGGCGACGACGCCGCCGAGCAGCGATGCCGCAGCGTTGTCGGCGTGGCCCTCCAACTCGGTTGCCGCGGCGAGCACGGCGTCCACCTCGACCTCACCGACGGGCATCCGCCCGAGACGCTGCAGGTGCGCGGCGAGGAGCCCGCCGACGTACATCGCGCCGCTGAAGCCCAACCCGCGCCCGCTCGGGATCGGCGACCTCACCCAGACCTCGCCGGCGCCGCCTCCGCGGGCGAACGCCCGCACTGCAGGATGGTGCAGGTCGGGGACGTGGGCGTCATGGGGCAACCCCGCGTCGTCGACGATCCCGACGTGGGCGTCGAGGGTGAGGGCGATCCCCAGCGCATCGAAGCCGGGACCGATGTTGGCCGACGACGCTGGGACACGCACGTGCACGTGGCCTGCCTGCCCGGGCGTCAACGACTCGTCACCTGCTCACCGCCCACAGCTCACCGCCCACAGGTCACCGTGGGTCACCGTGGGTCACCGTGCGTCATGGCCGCCACGCACGACCGCCGGCCACTGCCGCTGCCGCCTCTTCCCGCTCGCCAATGCCGGCTCCTGAGGACGACAGCTGCACGCTCTCCCCACTCACCACAGCCCGCTCACCCGACGACTGCCGTTGCCTGTTCGGTCGACACAGCCGCCATCGTGGCCAGTGCGGCGGCCGCGCGACCGCTGTCGATCGAATCGGCGGCGATCGCCAGGCCGACGTGGAGGTCCGCCGCCCGCTCGGCGATCACCAGGCCGGCGGCGGCGTTGAGCAGCACGATGTTGCGGTGCGCGCCGTGCTCGCCCCCGAGCACACGGCGCACCACTTCGGCATTGTGGGCCGGCGGTCCGCCGACCAGCTCCTCGGCGATCGCCGGGGCAAGCCCGAGCGCGACGGGGTCGACCGTGAAGGAGCGCACGTCGTCGTCTTCCAACGCCAGCACCGTCGAGGACCCCGTGGTGGTCAGCTCGTCGAGCCCGTTGCCGTGCACCACCCAGGCCCGGTGCGAGCCGTGCAGGCGCAGCGAGGCGAGCATCCGTTCTGCGACCGCTGGGTTGGCGACGCCGATCAGCTGCCGGCGCACGCGGCCGGGGTTCGCCATCGGGCCGAGCAGGTTGAACACTGTCGGGATCCCGATCTCGCGCCGGCTCGGCGCGGCGAACCGGAACGAGGGGTGGTAGCGCGGCGCGAGGCAGAAGCCGATGCCCGCCTCCTCGATGCAGCGCAGCACACCCTCGGGACCGAGCTCGATGGCCACCCCGAGCGCCTCGAGCACGTCGGCGGTGCCGCACTGCGACGAGGCGCCGCGCGCCCCGTGCTTGCACACGGGAACCCCGGCGCCTGCGACCACCAACGCCGCCATCGTGCTGATGTTGATCGAGTGGCTGCGATCACCGCCGGTGCCGACGATGTCGATCGCGCTGGCCCGCTGCGCCGGAGAGAGCGGCACGATGGTCGCCTGCTCGAGCACCGCGTCCAGCAGGCCGGACACCTCCTCGGCGGTCTCGCCCTTGGAGCGCAGGGCGACGACGAACCCGATCAGCTGAGCAGCCGTGGCCTGCCCGGTGAGGATCGTCGCCATCGCGGCACGCGCCTGTGCCGCCGACAGGTCCCGGTGCTCGACCAGCTCCGTGAGCAGTGCCGGCCAGCCGCCGTGATCCTCCAGGGTGTCCATCGGCGCTCAGACTAGGCAGCCCACCCGACCGGGCGCAGCGTGCGAACGGCCGACCCGGGTAGGGGCGCAGCGATCGGCGCGCCGCCGACGAGGTGCGCTGCGCCACCAGTCGCCGGCACCGCGCACCACGACGTGGCAACCGACGATGCGGTGGGCCATGACCACACCGGGCGTGGGCACCGTGGGGCCGCGACCGGGCGGCCCAGCCGGTGGCACCCGGTCGATGCGCTTCGCGAGGACTACGCGGTGCGGCGACGCTGCCGGATCAGGCGGCGACGCTCGCGCTCCGTGGCGCCTCCCCAGACGCCTTGCTTCTCGCGCACCTGGAGCGCGAACTCCAGGCACGCCACGCGCACGCTGCAAACCGCACAGACCGCCTTCGCGTCCAGCGCCTCATCATCGTCGTCGGGATAGAAGATGCTGGGTTCCAGGCCCCGGCATGCTCCCAATTCCCGCCACTTGAGCTCTTTGGCAGACACGACCTCTCGCCCCCGGTGTTGTTCCGGCGACCGGGAAGATCCCGGACCGCGCTCGTGAATCTACGTTCCACGCGAACCGCTCCGCCAGGGGCAAATCGGGAATTTCGTTGCGTGCGGATGACGGCTGCGTGCGTGTCGTCGCAGGTGAGACCGCCCCGACGACCTGTCCACCGAGCGCGGCGTCAGCGCGGCTGCTCCTCGGGAATGCCGTACGCGCGGGCCAGTACCTGCAGCGGGTGGCGGGCGACGGCACCGGTCTGCTCGGCGATCGCCGCGTTCGCCAGGTGGCAGTCGCCGACGACGACCTCGCTGCCCGCGCGCCGGATCTCGTCGCCGAGCCTGCGACCGACGGCGATGCTGATCTCCTCGTTCGCGGCGCGCAGACCCCACATCCCGTCCATCCCACTGCACCGTTGCGCGAGCCTGATCCGCGCCCCGGTCAGCTTGAGCAGATCCCGGCTCTTCAACCCGGCGTCCTGGGCCTTGAGGTGGCACGGCGTGTGGTAGGTGATCGTCGCCGGGACCTGGCCGGAGAACTCGGTGTCGAGCGCCGTCTGCTCGCCCTTGTGGACCTTCATCAGGTACTCGCAGGCGTCGTAGGTGTTCGCCGCGACCAGCTCGGCGTCGGGTCCAGGGGCGTAGCTGGCGTAGTCCTGCTTGAGGATGTAGCCGCACGTCGGCTGGGCCACGACGATGTCGCGGCCGCCGCGCACCGCTTCGACGAGCGCGGGCACGTTTTTGCGCGCGATGCGCGCGAACTTCTCGACGTTGCCACTGTGCAGCCACGGGGCGCCGCAGCAGCCGACGCCTCCTGCGACGGCGCACTCGATCCCGTTGCGCTCGTACACCTTGACCAGGTCGTGCCCGACGGCGGGGTTCTGGTACTCGATGAGGCAGGTCGGGAACACCGCGACGCGCCCCTGCCCGTTCGTCACCCGCACCTTGGGTCGTTTGGCGAACCAGGTCGAGAAGCGCTGGCGTGCGTAGGGCGGGAGCAGCCGGACGGCCGACACGCCGGTGACCGCGCCGACGAGCTTGCGCACGAGCGAGCCCGGTGGCGCCCCGGCCACCCTGTTGGCGACGGGCGCGAACCGGCTGGCGACCTTGCCGATCGCGTCGGTGCGGGCCATGACCGTGGTGGTGGCCCTGACCCGGGCCCCGACCTGGTGCGCGTCGCGGCGCATCGCGTCGGCGCGCAGCATCAGCCGCGGGAAGTCGATCGCAAACTCGTGCCGGCCCGGCGTGTACGGGCAGTTGACGTGGCACAGCTTGCATTGGAAGCACTCGTCGACCACCCGGTCCTGCTGGGCGGGCGTGAGCCGGCCGGCCTCCTGATCGTCGTGGCGGTCGATCATCTCGAACAGCGACGGGAACGACGTACAGAAGTCGACGCACAGCCGGCAGCCGTGGCACACGTCGTACACCCGGGTCATCTCGCCCCGGACGTCGGCCTCGTCGAGGTACTGAGGGTGGAAGGGGTCGTAGGTGGTGGTCATCCTGCTCCGAATCATCCCAAGCCGCGTGGCGACCACCGCCAGGGTGCGGACGATCACTCAGATCGTCGCGCACCGAGTGGCTGGAGATGGCTTCGCCGTCCTCCGTACACTGCCGGGGTGAGCTCTGGCGAAGGCTTCCAGCGGGCAACGATGTTGCAGCGCCTGGGGTCCGAGCACTTCGACGTCCTGGTCGTCGGCGGCGGCATCACTGGGGTGGGCGTCGCCCTCGACGCCGCCACCCGCGGGCTGCGCACCGCACTCGTCGAGCGCGACGACTTCGCCTCGGGAACCTCGTCGAAGAGCTCGAAGCTGATCCATGGCGGCCTGCGTTACCTCCAGCAGGGTGAGGTGAGGCTCGTCTACCAGGCGCTCCACGAACGTCAGCGGCTGCGCCGCAACGCCCCCCACCTGGTCAACGTGCTGCCGTTCATGATTCCGATCCTCACCCGCGATGGTGTGGTCTCCCGCAAGATCGCACGGGCCCTCGGTTCGGCGATGTGGATGTACGACCTCACGGGGGGATGGCGGATCGGCCGGTTCCACCGCCGCCTGAAGGCGGACGCAGCGCTCGCCCACCTCCCGACGATGGCCAGGGACCGTCTCGCCTCCGCCTACCTCTATTACGACGCCACGGCGGACGACGCCCGCCTGTGCCTCACCGTGGCGCGGACGGCAGCGGCTCACGGCGCGGCGATCGCCAACCGCTGCGCCGTCACCGCGATCACCAAGGACGCGGCCGGCCGCGCCGACGGCGCCGTCGTCGAGGCCGACGGCGCGTCGATCACCGTGCACGCCAAGGTGGTGGTCAACGCCGGCGGGGTGTGGGCCGACGACGTCCGCGCCCTCGACGAGGACAGCCACCCGGGCTCGATCCGTCCTGCCAAGGGGGTGCACATCACCCTGCCGTGGGCCAAGGTGCGCAACGACATCGCCGTCGTCATCCCCGTGCCGAAGGACAGGCGCAGCCTGTTCGTCGTGCCGTGGGGAGCGAAGGCCGACGGGACGTTCGAGCACACCTACATCGGCACGACCGACACCGACTACGCCGGCCCGCTCGACGATCCGCAGTGCACCAAGGATGACATCGACTACGTGCTGCGCGCCCTCAACGCCACGGTCACGACGGGTGTGACCGCGGCGGACATCACCGGCGTCTGGGCCGGACTGCGACCGCTGGTCAAGGCGGCGCCGCGCACGGGCAAGGGTGCGCGCACCGCCGACCTCTCACGGCGCCACAGCGTTCGCCGCAGCGAGGGCGGGGTGATCACGGTGGCCGGTGGGAAGCTGACGACCTACCGCGAGATGGCCGCTGACACGATCGATCTGGCGGCCGCCGACATCGGGCACACACCGCGCTGTCGGACCAAGCGGCTGGCGCTGCTCGGTGCGGAGGGCTACGTCGCTCCGCCGCCCGGGTCGCCGGCGGCGCACCTCGCCGGGCGCTATGGCACGCTCGCCGGCGAGGTGCAGGCACTGATCGACGTTGACGCCGCGCTCGGCGAACCGCTGGTGCGCGGCCTGCCATACCTTCGTGCCGAGGCCGTGTACGCGGTGCGCGCCGAGATGGCACGCACGCTCGACGACGTGCTCACCCGACGGACGCGCGCCCGGTTGTTCGACCGGCCGGCGGCGTTGGCGGCGGCGCCTGCCGTCGCCACCCTCCTCGCAACCGAGCTCGGCTGGGACGACGAGGCGCGGGCCGCCCAACTCGCCGACTTCGAGGCGCGCTGCAACGAGGAGCAGGTCGCCGCCGCCACAGCGACCGAGCAGCTCCTCGGCACGCCGACGTGACCGCACGGAGCGTCGTCGATGTCGGCGGGTCGACCACGTGACCGCAGCGATCGCCGACCCGACCGCACCGACGACGCGCACGTGACCGCTCCGACGCCACCGATCGAGCTCACCGGCGACGCCGACCACTTCGCCGGCGCGGCGGCCACCGTTCCCACCGACGTGCTCGACCGGCTCGCGGCCGCCGCCCCGACCAGCACCGATGTCCACGCGACCGCCGAGGCCAGCCGCGACTGGTGGCCGTTGGCGATGCACTGGGCGCTGGCCGGTCAGGTGCCGCGCCGGGCGGCAGCCGTGTGCCGCCCGGACACGACGGAGCAGGTCGCTGCTGTGCTCGCCGTGTGCACCGACGCGCGAATCCCGGTGACCGCCGCGGGCGGACGCAGCGGCGTGTGCGGCGCTTCGGTGCCGGCCTACGGGGGCGTCGTCCTCGACCTCACCGGTCTGGCCGGGATCATCGGCGTCGACACGCCCTCCGGAGTCGTCGAGGTGCTGGCCGGCACGTTCGGGCCCGATCTCGAGGCCGAGCTGGCCGGAGCGCACGGGCTCAGCGTCGGCCACTTCCCGCAGAGCTTCGACATCGCCACCGTCGGCGGCTGGGTGGCCTGCCGCGGCGCCGGCCAGTACAGCACCCGCTACGGCAAGGTCGACGCGATGGTCGCCGGGCTGGAGGTGGTGCTCGCCGGCGGCCGGATCGTGCGCACCGGCGTCGCGCCTGCCGCGGCGACTGGCCCTGATCTGGCGCGGCTGTTCATCGGCGCCGAAGGCACGCTCGGGGTCATCACCAGGGTGTGGCTGCGCACCCATCCACTGCCGCCACACGAGGCGCGCCGGGCATGGGCGTTCGCGACGTTCGAGCTCGGCATCGACGCCTGCCGGCGGATCCTGCGGCGCGGCGCCACGCCCGCTGTGCTGCGCCTCTACGACGCGGCCGAGTCGCAGCGCGGGCAGGGCGGCGACGGCACGCAGTGCATGCTGCTGGTGCTCGACGAAGGCGACCCGGAGATCGTCGAGGCGACGATGCGGATCGTCACCGAGGAGTGCAGCGGGGCAGCCGCTGGCGCAGCGGAACTGGTCCAACGCTGGCTGGAGCACCGCAACGACACGAGCGCCCTGCAGGCCTTGACCCGCAAGGGGTTCGTCGTCGACACGATGGAGATCGCCGCCCCGTGGAGCCGGCTGGCAACGATCGTCACCGACGTGGAGGCGGCGATGATGACCGTTCCCGACACCCGCGCGGCCACCTGCCACCTCTCGCACAGCTACTCCGACGGTGCCTGCCTGTACTTCACGTTCGCGGCCACTCCCCCACCCGACAAGATCGAGGCGACCTACGTCGCGCTGTGGGACGCCGGCCAGCGCGCCGTGCTGGCCGCCGGCGGCAACCTCTCCCACCACCACGGCATCGGACTCAACCGGGCGCGCTTCGTGCCCGCCGCACTGGGCGCGGAGCTGGCAGTGTTGCAAGCGGTGAAAGACGCCCTCGACCCCCACGGAGTGCTCAACCCAGGCAAGCTCGGGCTGCGCCATCCCTTCGCCGAGGGGCCGGTCTGGCCGTGAACGAGGTGCGCCAGTGAGCTCGCTCGACTGGCGGGCGATCCGCGCCGGCGGCGAGGTCGCGCTCGTGTTCGCGGTGCCGTTCTCGTTCGCGGCGCGGTGGTTCGCAGACAACGGCTCGAACTCGGGGCTCCCGACCTTGCTCAGCCTGCTCGCGCTGGTCGGGTTCGTGCTCGGCTCGGGGATCTCCGCGTGGGTGCAGCAACGACGGCTGCCGCTGATGCACGCGTTGATCACCGCCCTCGGCACGTACATCGTCGCCCAGGTCGTGTTCGTCTCGATCCGCCTCTTGCTCGGGCGGGACGTCCACTGGTTCGCGACGTTCTTCAACCTCACCGCCGTCGCCGCCGCCGGGCTGATCGGTGGCTACCTCGGCAGCGCCATGCAGAAGCGTGGGATCAACCCGAAGTCGATGGACCGTTCGTGAGCCTGCCCGCCGGGTCGGGTCGGTGAGCGTCCTCGTCGTCGATGTCGGCACGTCCGGGCTGCGCGCCGCAATCGTCGACGGCGACGGTGCCGTCGGCTCGTTGCACCACCGCCCGTTCCCCCCCTCCTCACCGTCGCCCGGGCTCGTCGAGTTCGACGCGGCTGCGATGGGCGAGGCGGTGAAGGACGTCGCTCGAGCAGCACTGGCCGAAAGCGGCGGCACCGTTCGCGGCGTCGGGATCACCGCCCAGCGGGCGAGCACGGTCGTGTGGGATCGGGGCACCGGCGCGCCGGTCGGCCCGGGCCTCGGGTGGCAGGACCTGCGCACCGTGTTCGACTGCATCACTGCGCGCAGCGAGCACGGCCTGCGTCTCGCCCCGAACCAGTCGGCGACGAAGGTCGCCTGGCTGCTCGACCAGTTCGATCCTGGCCGCGAACGTGACCTGTGCTTCGGGACGGTCGAGACGTGGGTGGCGTGGGTGCTGTCGGGCGGCACGGTGCACGCCGTCGATCCCACCGACGCCGCGCTCACCGGCCTGTCGCTCGCGGACGCCAGCGGCTGGTCGGAGCGGGCGTGCGCCGCGCTCAACGTGCCGATGGCGATGATGCCTGCGATCGTCGACACCTCCGGGATCTTCGGCGCGGCCGAGGCCCTCCCGGGCACCCCTCCGCTCGCCGCGCTCGTCGGCGACCAGCAGGCCAGCCTCATCGGGCAGAGCTGCGTCACCCCCGGCGCTGCGAAGATCACCTTCGGCACCGGCGGGATGCTCGACGTGTGCACCACGAACCCGGCGCCGGTGTCGGGCCAGCGCAGCGCCAACGGCACCTACCCGATCGCCGCGTGGCGACGCGACGGGAAGGTCACGTGGGGCATCGAGGCGATCATCCTCTCCGCAGGCAGCAACGTCGAGTGGCTGCGCGATGACCTCGGGATCATCGCCGACGCGGCCGACAGCGATGCCGTCGCAGCGCGCTGCGACACCTCCGACGGCGTCGTCTTCGTCCCGGCGCTGCTCGGCCTCGGCACGCCGGCGTGGGACTTCGGTGCCAGGGGGATGTTGATCGGCCTGACACGCGGCAGCGGCCGCGCACAGGTGGTGCGCGCCGTCCTCGAGGGCGTCGCCCACCGCGGTGCCGACCTCGTCGATGCCGCTGAGGCCGACGGCGGTCCACTGCAGTCGCTGCGTGTCGACGGGGGGATGAGCGCCAACGCGACCTTCGTGCAGGCCCTCGCCGACGCCACCGGCCGTCCGGTGGAGGTGTCCCGCCAGACCGAGGCGACCACACTCGGGGCGGCCTACCTGGCCGGCCTGGCCACCGGGTTGTGGTCGTCGTTCGACGAGATCGCCGCGGCCTGGCGACCACGCGCCGTCGTCGAGCCGGGGCGCCGGCTCGACCGCGACCAGTGGGCCGAAGCGGTTCGCCGGGCGCGTCGATGGATACCTGACCTGTCGGCCCTCGACTTCTAGAGTTGCTCTGCCCGCCCTCGGTCAGGAAGTCTTGGGGGGTTCGTCGGAAAGGATCAGCCCGAGTGGAAATCGAAGTGTCGCCGGCGGAGTCCGCAGGGCCCGCCGAGTCGCAACGGGAACCGGCAGGACGGGATCGGCCCAACGTCGCGCGGCGTCGGCTGCTCGGCGTCGGCCTCGGTGGGGCTGCGGCGACACTGCTGCCGGTGATCGCCCGGCGGGCCGCGGCCACGACCCCTCCGACCTCCAGCAATCCCGCCGGCTCGAACGGCACCGTCGACACCCGTTCGGCGACCACCACCGCCGCCCCGGCGAGCACCGCTCCAGCCACCACCACGACGGCCCCGCCCAAGCGGCCGACCAACGCGGACGTGCCGCTGCTCAAGTTCGCCCAGGACATCGAGCTCGCGGCCTATCAGCTGTACCAGATCGGCCTGGCTGCGAAGCTCAACGACGTCCAGCACACGATCATCCAGGTGTTCAGCCAATCCCACCTCGCATACGGGCAGGCCCTGTCCGGGCTCCTCGGGCGCCTCGCCGACAACAAGGTCGACCAAGCGCTGCTCGACTCGCAGACAGCGGCGTTCAGTGGCGACACGGCGACGCTGCTCGCGGCGGCGGGCACCCTCGAGTCCACGCTGGTGGCGACCCACGTGTCGCTCATCGGCAAGCTGATCGGCACAGATGCGGCCTACCTGCTGGCATCGATCGTCACCGTCGAGGCCCGCCACGGCACCGTGCTCGCCTCACTCCGAGGCGCGACCGCGCTCGCGGATCTTCTCGTCGACAAGGAAGCCGCCGCGCTCACGCCGGCGGGGGGATGACGCCGTGAGCCATCAGGCCAACGATTCGGCGGACCGCGCCGATCTCGCGGACGGTGTCGACGGCGCGACTGTCGTGGGTGTCGGCAACGGCGTGGTCGGCCGGCGCGGCTTCCTGCGTCTCGGCGGTCTGTCCGTGGCGCTCGCGGCGGTGGTCGCGGCCTGCAACAAGAACACCGAAGAGGGCCGCCTCGGCCGCATCGGCCTCGCGCCGACGACGACCAAGCTTCCCGATGCGCCGGTCACCGACGTCGCGCTGCTGCGCACGAGCGCGTCGCTGCAGCGCTCGTTGCTCTCGGTGTACAACAAGGTCAAGGACGATCCCGAGCTGCTCGACCCGACGTACAAGCCGCTGGTGACGCGGTTCATCGCGGACGCCGAAGCTGCTGCGAAGGTGTTCGACGACGCCACCACCGGCGACGGCGGTGTGCCCTGGACGTGCGGCAACTCGAAGTTCGACTCAGTGCTGATCAACCCCTCGTACCAGCGCATCACGGTCGGTGCGCCCGCGACGCCAGAGGCCAAGGCGATCGTCCCGAGCGACGACAAGAAGCGTGACATCCTCACCCTGGTGCACGGGATGGAGTCGATCATCGGCGCGTCGTACCAGCAATTCGTCACCCTCCTGTCGAAGCCGGCTCTGCGGGCGACGACGCTCGCCGTCGGCGTGGGCAACGCCCGTCACGCCGCCCTCCTCGCGCTGATGATCAACACCGCCCGCCCGGACGGGTACGTGTCCACCGACGAGCAGTCGGCTGCGGAGATCAGCACCGACACCACCCCCGCCAGCGGTCCGACGACGACCGGGCAGAACCTCGGCGCAACCACGACGACCGCGGCCACGAAGGGCGGCGGCAGCGCGCCGACGCCGCTCGTGGCGCCTTCGGCGATCCCGGCCACGTTCGGCTCGACGGCTATTCTGCAGATCATCGTCGGCGCGGGGGACGAGAACGGCACGCGGTTGAAGGTCAGCCTGCAGACGCCGAGCCTCAACTCGTTCGAGTACGAGTACCTCAACCCGTCCTGCTGACCAGCGGCCTAGCCTTGGGCGCGATGGTGAGTCGGCCGGGTGGCCGCGGCACGGGGCGGCGACGCCACCGTGTCGAGGAAAGTCGGGGCTCCACAGGGCAGGGTGCTGGCGTGAGCCAGGTCGGGGTGACCTGACGGACGTGCAACAGAGAGAGACCGCCGATGGACCGGGCAACCGGTCACAGGTAAGGGTGCAACGGTGCGGTAAGAGCGCACCAGCGCACGGGGCGACCCGTGCGGCTAGGTAAACCCCACCCGGAGCAAGGCCAAGCAGAGGGGACGGGCGGCCCGTCCACCGTGGCGACACGGTCCCCCTCGGGTAGGCCGCACAGAGGGATGGTCACCGGCGCTTCGGCGTCACAGAACCCCGCTTACAGGCCGACTCACCATCACACACCCCCTGACCAGGAGCTATACGTTCAACCCAGGCGTCCGTGACACGTCCGTGACACGACTTGCGGAACCCCGTCGACCTAGCTGCCCGTCGAAGCCTTCGGCCAGGCCTCCGTGCCACGCTCGATCGCAGCCCGCGTACGGTCCTCATCGCCTGGCCACAGGTGCGTGTACACGTCCAGCGTCTCCGACGGCGACGAGTGCCCGAGCACCGCTTGAACCGCCGCCACACTCAACCCTGAGGCGATCAACGACGAGGCCGCGACGTGCCGCAGATCGTGCGTCCGAGTCCGGCCCTCGACCGCCGCGACGCGGCACGCCTTGCGGTACGCGTCCGACCATTGCGAGCGACCGATCGGCCTCCCCGCCATTGTCTGGCGGGTCGCCACCGTCGTGAAGATCAACCCGTCCTCGCCGACCGGGAACAGGGCGAGATGCGCGGCGAGCATGTCGATCACCGACGATGACACCGGGATCGTGCGCACGCCGGCCCCTGTCTTCGTCGGCCCGAAGCCGGCGCCGACGAGCTGGCGGTCGATCCGGAGGCTCCTGCGAAGGAAGTTCATCCTGTCGGTTGTCAACCCAAGGCACTCGTTCAGGCGCAACCCGGTCGAGGCCATGAGATACACCGCTGCCTGCCACCGGTCCGGCATGGCATCGGCGATCGTCGGCACCTTCGCTGCGATATTGGCGATGTGCATCGGATCGATCCGCCGCTCCGTTTTGGCCCCGACCTTGATCCGTTCGGCCGGGTTCCTCGTAAGCCGTCCGTCGTCGACCGCCTCACGCATCACCGCGGCGAACGTGAACACGATCGCTCGAGCCGTGGTCGGTGCCACACCCGGCTGCAGCGATCCGGCGAACACCTTGACCTTTTCCCGAGTGATCGCGCCGAGCTGGTCCTCACCGAATACGGGCAGTAGATGCTTGTTCAAATGAGAGGCGAAGCTTTCGACCGTTGAGGCTCGAAGCGTCTGGCGCTTTCGTTCGAGCCACCCGTCCGCGTACAGCCGGAACGTCATCCGCGTCGCAGCCGGGTCGATAAACTGCGACCGGAGCTTTGATCCTTCGACAGTGGCAAGGAACCTTGCGGCGTCGAGTCTTCGGCGGAACGTTGCTGTGCGGCTGGAGCCCTCGGGCGTCCGATAGCGGGCGCGGTACTTGACCGCGCGACCGTTCGTGTCGCGGACAGCGACGATGCTGCTCATCGGGTTCTCCGTTCGTTTGTGGTCGGCCCGTCGACGACGTGGTCCG
>JBBQTN010000002.1:0-66144 GCA_038213195.1 Acidimicrobiales bacterium
AAGCCGGGCGGCGGGTGTCGAGCGGGCGCAACGGTTGGACGGTTCGACGACGGAATCGGTCGCAAGCGCGTGCCCACGACCCGCGCAGCCGGCCCTTGCGGATCGGCATCTCCACGTAGCGGTAGCTGAGCTCGGTGATCGGCACGGTGATCGCCATCGCCAGGACGAACTGGCCGCCGGTGAGACCGACCCCTGCGAACTTGCGGATGATCTGGTAGATCGGCCAGTGGTACAGGTACAACCCGTAGCTGCGCGTGCCGATCCAGTTGAGCACGGGGTTGCCGAGCACGCGGCCTGCGTGCGCGCCCTGGTGGGTGACCGCAGCGACGATCAGCAGCGTCGCGATCCCCGTCCACAGGAACCCGCCGCGGAACAGCCACGGGTCGAAGCGGATCCCCAGCGATGTGCCCGCGCCGGAGAGGCTCAGCTTCCACATCAGCACTGCAAGCAGCGCGACACCGGCCACCGCGAGCAGGTCGAGCTGGCGACCTTTGTTGCGCAGCGGTCCGCGCATGATCGCCATCGGCCGCCACACCATCGCGAACGCGGCACCGAGCATCAGCCCGCCGGCACGGGTGATCGTGCTCAGGTAGAGCGTGTCGTTGATGCTGATGCAGCGGCCGGCGATCAGCCAGTAGCCGTTCATGTGCGTCGGCGTGCAGGCGGAGGCCACGTCGCCACCCGCGTACAGCGAACCGACGAGCAGCGCGATGGCGACGCCGACCCCGGCCAGCCACAGCCCCACCCGTGGCAGGTGGCGCCGACCGCGCCGCAGGATCGCAACCATGATCAACGGCCACAGCAGGTAGAACTGCTCCTCCACCGCGAGTGACCACAGGTGGCGCAACGGGGCGAACGCGCCTGCGGCCGTGTACCCCTGCCCGACGATCACCTGGTACCAGTTGCTGACGTAGAACAGGCCGGCAACGAAGTCGCCGCGGGTGCGCCCCATCGGCTGACGCTCGAACAGCGACATGTACACCGCCAGCGCGATCAGGGCCAGGAACAACGGTGGGAGCAGGCGCCGTGCCCGCCGCAGCCAGAACTGGCGCAGCTCGACGAAGCCGCTGCGCTCGTGCTCGCCGATCAGCAGCAGGGTGATCAGGTAGCCGCTGATCACGAAGAACACTTCGACCCCGAGGAACCCACCGCCGAGCCACTCGTGGTTGGCGTGGTAGATCATCACGGCGACGACAGCGAGGGCACGGAGGCCGTCGAGACCCGGCAGGTAGGGGCCGCGGCTGAGCTGCGCGCGCGGGGCGCGCGCCGGCCGGGACGCGGTGGACGGGCTGGTGGAGGGCGGGCTCACGACCGGCCCAGTATCGCCCACCGGCACTCGCGCGACCGGCTCACCGGCGCCACGCCGGCCCTCGGGCGGGGTCCAGCCGGCGCTGGGACAGCGGCGGCGCGTGTTGCGTCACGCATCGCACCGCGACCATTCGTGCGTCCCCGGCGGGCCCAGGCGCGGCGGGTGCGTCTATCGTCGCCGCCGATGGCCGCACCGCTCGGGCACGTGGAAGGCGGCCCGATCTCCGCGGCGTGGCGCCGCTGGGGCCCGTACGCGTCTGAACGGGCGTGGGGCACCGTCCGCGAGGACTACAGCGCAGACGGCGACGCGTGGGGCTACCTCCCGTTCGACCACGCGCGCAGCCGCGCCTTCCGCTGGAGCGAGGACGGCCTCGGCGCGATCTGCGACGACACGCAGCACCGCCTGCTCGGGTTCGCCTTCTGGAACGGGCATGACCCGTTCCTCAAGGAACGGATCTTCGGGCTCGCCGGCCCACAGGGCAACCATGGCGAGGACGCCAAGGAGCTGTGGTGGTACCTCGACTCGACGCCCACGCACTCCTGGATGCGGTGGGCGTACGTCTACCCGCAGGCGGAGTTCCCGTACCAGCAACTGATCGACGAGAACGCGCGGCGCGGCCGCGCCGACGACGAGTACGAGCTGTTCGACACGAACGTGCTCGACGACGGCCGCTACTGGGACATCGTCGTCGACTATGCGAAGGCCGGGACCGACGACTGGTGCATCCGCCTCACCGTGCGCAACGCGGGTCCGGACGAGGCGACGCTGCACGTCCTGCCGACCGTGTGGTTCCGCAACACCTGGAGCTGGGGACTGGACGGGTACACGCCGACCGTCACCGCGACGCCGGGACGCCTGGCGACGGACCACCGGCTCTACGGGCCGATGGTCCTCACCGCCGACGGCGAGGCAACGCCGCTCGCCTGCGACAACGACACGAACCAGACGCGGCTGTTCGGGGCGCCCAACGCCACCCTGTACCCGAAGGACGGGATCAACGACCATGTCGTCGCGGGCGCCGACACCGTCAACCCGAACGGCGCCGGCACGAAGGCCGCGCTCTGGTACCGGCTGACCGTTGCAGCGGGGGCGAGCGCCGAGATCAAGATGCGCTTCTCCGCAGCCGGGACTGCGATCGACGCGACGTGGGCGGCGACGCTGCGCGACCGCGAACGCGAGGCCGACGAGTTCTACGGACGCATCGCCGGCGACCTGCCCGCCCCCGAGGCGGCGGTGATGCGCCAGGCGTTCGCGGGGATGTTGTGGGGCAAGCAGTTCTTCCACTACGACGTCGGACGCTGGCTCGACGGGGATCCCGCAGAGCCGGCACCGCCCGAGGCGCGCAAGCTCGGTCGTAACCACGCGTGGCGGCACCTCAACAACCACGACGTGATCTCGATGCCGGACCCGTGGGAGTACCCGTGGTACGCGGCGTGGGACCTCGGCTTCCACTGCGTGGCCCTCGCCCACATCGACCCGGAGTTCGCCAAGGACCAGCTGCTGCTCTTGTGCCGGGAGTGGTTCATGCACCCCAACGGGCAGATCCCCGCGTACGAGTGGTCGTTCGACGACGTCAACCCGCCGGTGCAGGCGTGGGCGGCGATGCGCGTCTTCGAGATCGACGGCTACCGCGACTACGACTTCCTGGCGAAGATGCTCCACAAGCTGCTGATCAACTTCACGTGGTGGGTCAACCGCAAGGACGCCGAGGGCAACAACGTCTTCGAGGGCGGCTTCCTCGGGCTCGACAACATCGGTCCGATCGACCGGTCCGCGCCGCTGCCGGTGGCCGGGACGCTGGAGCAGGCCGATGGGACGGCGTGGATGGCGATGTACTGCCTCGACCTGCTCGAGATGTCGATCACGCTCGCCCGCCACGACGCGATCTACGAGGACGTCGCGACGAAGTTCGTCGAGCACTTCGCCTACATCGCCACGGCGATGTCGGACCGCGGGATGTGGAACGAGGAGGACGGGTTCTACTACGACGTCATCGCCCTGGGGACCGGGGAGGAGTTGCCGCTGCGGGTCCGGTCGATGGTCGGGCTGCTGCCACTGGCAGCCACGATCACCCTCGGTCGGGCGACACTGGACGCGCTGCCGAACTTCAGGGACCACCTCGTGTGGTTGTGCGCGAACAAGCCGGAGTACGCGTCGAACATCGCCCAGACCCACGTGCTCGGCAAGGACGAGGGTCGACTGCTGTCGGTCGTCGCGCCGGAGGCGCTGACGCGACTGCTGCGCTACGTCCTCGACGAGCACGAGTTCCTCTCACCGCATGGCGTCCGTGCGCTCTCGGCCTACCACCGCGAGCATCCGTTCGTGCTCACGCTCGGCGGCACGACGTACCAGGTCGACTACGAACCGGCGGAGTCGCGGTCGTTCCTGTTCGGCGGCAACTCGAACTGGCGCGGGCCGGTGTGGTTCCCGGTGAACTACATCGTCGTGCAAGGCTTGCGCCGCTTCGGGCGTTACTTCGGCGGGGACCTCACCGCCGAGTGCCCGACCGGGAGCGCCACACAGCGGAGCCTCCACGAGATCGCGGACGAGCTCGAACGGCGCCTGTGCACCCTGTTCCTACCAGGGCCGGACGGCCGCCGTCCGTGCTTCGGGACCGCTGAGCTGCTCCAGCGTGACCCCGTGCTGCGCGAGCGGCTGCTGTTCCACGAGTACTTCCACGGCGACAACGGCGCCGGGCTCGGCGCGTCGCACCAGACGGGATGGACCGGCCTCGTCGCCGATCTCCTCGCCCGCCGCTCCGGCCGCCCCGACATCCACCGCGACGAGCCTTGAGTCCTGCCGATCGCCGACGCGGGCGGGCCGCGCCGATGAGCTGGAGAGGTGGGCCGCGCCGGTGAGCGACCCGGTTGGGCGCGAGGTGTGGCAGGCGTCGACACAACTCGCGCCCACCCGCCAGACGTGGGCGCGACGTGTGCCACGGGCCGGCACACACCGCGCCCACCCCGACGGGCGCCGCCCGACGGGTCAGCGGGGGAGGGGGAGGCCGAGGTTGGCGTAGATCTCGCGGGTCGCGGTGCTGCGGTTGAGCGTGTAGAAGTGCAGGCCGGGCGCGCCGGCGTCCAACAGCGCGGCGCACAGCTCGGTTGCCAGCTCCACCCCGGCGCGGCGGACGTCGTTCGGATCGTCGCCGGCGCGCTCCAGCCGTTCGACCACCCACGTCGGCACCGCGGCGCCACTCATCTGCGCCATCCGCTGCACCGCGCCGAGGTTGGTGATCGGCATGACCCCGGGCAGGACGGGCTTGTGCACGTCCAACGCAGCGAGCTCCTCGACGAGGCGGAC
Source organism: Acidimicrobiales bacterium (assembly GCA_038213195.1). Taxonomy (GTDB): domain Bacteria; phylum Actinomycetota; class Acidimicrobiia; order Acidimicrobiales; family Ilumatobacteraceae; genus JAODBQ01. The sequence goes on from JBBQTN010000002.1 coordinate 4,613, forward strand.
GTAGTGCTCGGCGTCGAAGAAGAACTGGGTGATCGCGAAATCGGCGCGACGCAGCTTCGCCGCGAGCCGGAGGCGATCCGTGGCCCGGTCGAGCGAACGAGGATGGATCTCCGGGTGCGCGGCAACGCCGATCGAGAACGAGTCGTACAGCTCGAGCTCGTCGATCAGTTCGTCGGCGTACTGGTAGTCGCTCGGCTTCGCGTCGGCAGGATCGACCGGCGGATCGCCGCCGAGGGCGAGGATGTTCTCCACGCCGGCGTCCCGGTAGGAGTCGAGCAGGCTGCGGATCTCCTCGCGCACGTGGCTCTGACACGTCAGGTGCGCCATCGGGGTGATCCCGGTCTCCTTGCCGATCCACGTGACGACCTGCTGCGTGCGCTCCCGCGTGCTCCCGCCGGCGCCGTAGGTGACGCTGACGAAGCTCGGGTGCAGCGGCTCCAGCTCCGCGATCGTGCGGCCGAGGGACATCTGCGCGGCGTCGGTGCGCGGGGGTGAGAACTCGAACGAGAACGTCCGACCGGCAGTGAGGAGATCGGCGATGCGCGCCATGACCCGCTGACGCTATCGACATCTCGCCACGGCCGGAACGTCCCGCGCCCGCCAGCGCCCGGCGTGCCAAGCTCGTCACCGCAGAGGAGGACGAGCCGATGGAGCAACAACCTGGGTGGTTCCCCGATCCCTACGGGCGCTTCCAACGGCGGTACCACGACGGCGTGGAGTGGACGGAGCACGTGGCCGACGACGGGGTCGAGCAGCAGGATCCGATGCGTGCCAGCCCGGTCGTGCCGTTCGTGCTCCCGCGCACCGCCGTCGCCGGGGCCGCGCCCTGGCCGCCGCCCGATCCGGAAGACCGCCAGACCTGATCCGGCGAGCGACCGCGGGCGATCGCCGGCCGCCACGGGTCAGTGACGGAAGTGGCGTTCGCCGGTGAAGACCATCGCGATCCCGTGCTCGTTCGCGGCGGCGATCACCTCAGGGTCGCGGATGCTGCCGCCAGGCTGGATGACGGCGGTCACGCCTGCCGCGACCGCGGTGTCGAGCCCGTCGCGGAACGGGAAGTACGCGTCGCTCGCGCACACCCCGCCGGCGGCGCGACCGGCGGCACGATCCGCAGCGATGCGCGCGCTGTCGACGCGGTTCTGCTGACCGGCGCCGATCCCGAACGTCTGCAGGTCCTTGGCATACACGATCGCGTTGCTGCTCACGGACGCGCACACCTGCCACGCGAACGCGAGATCGTCCCACTGCGCGTCGGACGGTGCGACGTCGGTGACCACTGACCATGTCGAGCGATCGAGGTTGATCGTGTCGATCTGCTGGACGAGCAGACCGCCGTCGATCGAGCGGACGTCGAGCGCGGCGCCGTACGGCGGCGGCCCGGACACGACGCGCATGTTCTTCCGCGAGGCCAGCACCTCGAGTGCGTCGACGTCGAACGACGGGGCGACGACGACCTCGGTGAACACTGGCGCGATCACCTCGGCGACATCGCCGGTGACGCGCCGGTTGAGGGCGATGATCCCCCCGAACGCACTCGTCGGATCGCAGGCGTTGGCCTTGGTGTACACGTCGAGCAGATCGTCGCCGAGCGCCACGCCGCACGGGTTGGCGTGCTTGACGATCACGCACGCCGGTCGATCGAAGCGGTTCACCGACCGCCACGCCGCGTCGGCGTCGTAGAGGTTGAGGTAGCTCAGCTCCTTGCCGCCGTGCTGCACGGCGTCGTCCCACCAGCTGCGCCGGCCGGCGGCGAGGTAACGGGCCCCCTGTTGGTGCGGGTTCTCGCCATAGCGCAGGGGCTGCTGCTTGGTCAGCGCGAGGTGCAGCCGCTCCGGCAGCACCGACTCGTCCGGACCCGGTTCGTCGAACCAGGTCGCGATCTGGGCGTCGTACGCAGCGATGCGCGCAAAGGCCGTGCGCGCCAGCCGCTTGCGGGTGGAGCCGGCAAGGGCACCGGTGGCGCGGATCTCGTCGAGCACGGCGCCATAGTCGGAGGGATCGACGACCACACCGACGTGCGCATGGTTCTTGGCCGCGGCGCGCACCATCGCCGGGCCGCCGATGTCGATCAGCTCGATGCTCGGGGCGGACTCGAACGGATACAGGTTGACGACGACGAGATCGATCGCTTCGATGCCGTGGGCGGCCATGTCGGCCTGGTGCGCGGGGTTCGTCGGGTCGGCGAGCAATCCGCCGTGGACCTTGGGGTGGAGGGTCACGACGCGGTGGTCGAGGATCGCCGGCAGCCCGGTCAACTCGGCCAGATCGGTCACGGGGGTGCCCGACGCTGCCACCACGTTCGCAGTTCCGCCGCTGCTCACGATCCGCCACCCGGAGGCATGCAGACCGGCAGCCAGACCCTCGATTCCGGTCTTGTCGTAGACGGAGAGCAGTGCGGTCGGCATGAGCCGCGAGCGTATTGCGGCCCCATGGTCCACCGTCGATCGATGTACAAGGTGTACGTTTCCGCTCACCCGCAGGGAAGGACGTGCCAGCTGTGAAGAAAACGATCACTGTCGCGAGTTTGATCATGGGGGTCGGGGGGCTCGTCGTCCTGATCTTCTCGTTCTTGGACTTCTATTCGGCGAAGGGTGCGTCAAGCATCAGTTCCAATGCGTGGGGTGGCGACATCGGGCTCGCTCCGGAGACGTTGATCCCCGTGCTCCTCGGGGCGGCGATGCTGGCCTGCGTGATCCTCGATCTGGTCGGGGTCAAGCTGCCGGCGAAGGTGCTGACGTTCGACTGGAAGCAGATCTACGCCACGTGGGGCATCGCCGCCGCCGGGATCATGCTCGGCTGGCTGTTCACCAGCCCGGAGAGCCTCGACAAGGGCGCCGGCCTGATCATCATGCTGATCGGATCGCTGGCGATGGCCGCCGGGTCGATCATGAACCTGCTTGGGATGGGTGCCAACACCGTCAACATCCCGCAGGGCGGTTCGTCGACGCCGTCCACCACGCCGCCTGGCACGACGACGAGCGCACCGCCGCCCCCGCCGCCCGGCGCCGGCGGCCCACCGCCACCCCCGCCGCCCCCGCGCTGATCGCCGTACTCACGCACGAAGCCCCGCCTCACGGCGGGGCTTCTTCGCGTTCTGACCCACCAAGGCGATCGGCACACCTCACGTGCGCTTTGGGGAGGACGCCGTTACTTCTTGAGGTCGCGGACGATCTCGGCCATCAACTCGCCTGCTTCCGTCGGGTTGAGCCCGATCCGCACGCCCGCAGCAGCGAGCGCGTCCATCTTGCCCTGGGCGGTGCCCTTGCCGCCCGAGACGATGGCGCCGGCGTGGCCCATCTTCTTGCCGGCCGGAGCGGTGACCCCGGCGATGTACGCGCTCATCGGCTTGCTCACGTTGGCTTCGATGTACGCGGCCGCCTCCTCCTCCGCCGAGCCGCCGATCTCGCCGATCATCATCATCGCGTGCGTCTCCGGGTCGGCTTCGAACTCGGCCAGGCAGTCGATGAAGTTCGTGCCTGGAACCGGATCGCCGCCGATGCCGACGCACGTCGACACGCCGATCCCGAGCTGCTTGAGCTCGTACAGCGCCTGGTAGGTGAGCGTCCCCGAGCGGGAGACGATCCCGACGTTGGGTCCGCTCGCGGACGGCAGTTGGGCGATCTCGCCGGCGGTGATCCCGATGTTGCACTTGCCCGGGCTGATGATCCCGGGGCAGTTCGGGCCGAGCAGGCGGCTGCGCGGGTAGCTGCGCACGAGCGTGTTGTAGACCTTCGCCTCGTCCTGCGCAGGGATCCCCTCTGTGATGCAGACGATGAACTCGATGCCCGCTGCGGCGGCCTCGAGGATCGCCGCTGACGCAGCCTTCGGCGGCACGGCGATGAACGACGAAGTCGCGCCGGTGGCTGTCACCGCCTCGGCAACGGTGCTGAACATCGGGATGCCTTCGACGTCGGTGCCGCCCTTGCCGGGCGTCACCCCTCCGACGACTTTTGTCCCGTACGCCTTGTTGCGCAGTCCGTGGTACTTGCCCTGGCCGCCGGTGAGGCCCTGGACGATGACCTTCGTATCCGTGCCGACGAAGATGGCCATGATCAGGCTCCTGACTTGTTCGAGAGGGCGACCGCGGCGCGGGCTGCGTCGAGCATGGTCGGTTGCGAGGTCAGCTTCGAGGCCGGGATGCCGGCGTCCAGCAGGATCTGACGGCCCTGCTCCGCGTTGGTGCCGTCGAGACGGATGACGATCGGCGAGCGCAGATCGACGCGACCGAGCGCCTCCACGATCCCCTTCGCCACCTCTTCGCCGCGGGTGATCCCGCCGAAGATGTTGATGAAGATGCTCTTCACGTTCTGGTCGAAGTTGATCACCTCGAGTGCTGCGGCCATCACGTCGGCGTTCGCGCCGCCGCCGATGTCGAGGAAGTTCGCGGCCGTCCCGCCGACCTGGTTGACGACGTCGAGCGTGCTCATCGCCAGCCCGGCACCGTTGGCGATGATCCCGACGGTGCCGTCGAGGCCGATGTACTGCAGGTCGTGCTCGCGGGCCATCCGCTCGCGGTCGTCGAGCTCTTCGGTGGCGCGGTACTCGTCCCACTCGGGATGGCGGAACGCGGCGTTGTTGTCGAGGCTGACCTTGGCGTCGAGGGCGTGCACGCCGCCGTCGGGACGCAGGATCAGCGGGTTGATCTCGGCCAGGTCGCAGTCGCCGTCGGTGAAGCAGCGGTACAGCTTGACGAGCATCTCGGCGACCCCGTCGACCGCCTCGTCGTCGATCTGCGCGTCGACGGTGGCGGCGCGAGCAGCGCTCGGCGAGAGGCCGTCGACGGGGTCGATGTGCAGCATCACGATCGCATCCGGGTTCGACTCGGCGACCGTCTCGATCTCCACACCGCCTTCTGCGCTGAGCATCAGCAGGTGCTTCTTCGCGCTGCGGTCGAGGGTGAACGACGCGTAGTACTCCTTGCTGATGTCGCTGGCGTGCTCGACCCAGATCCGCTTCACGAGGTGGCCCTTGATGTCCATGCCGAGGATGTTCCCGGCATGGGTGCGCACCTCGTCGGGGTTCTCGGCGAGCTTGATCCCGCCGGCCTTGCCGCGGCCGCCGACCTGCACCTGCGCCTTGACGACGACCGGGTACCCGGCCTGCTCTGCGACCGCGACCGCCTCGTCCACCGTGTAGGCGACACCGCCCGGGCTGACCGGGATGTCGTAACGGGCGAAGTACTGCTTGCCCTGGTACTCGAACAGATCCACGTGTGTCGCTCCTTGCCTCGGTGGCCGGTGAACCGGCGGCGATCGGCCCCCGCTGGCGACGTCTCCGACGGCCGGCGAAACCATATGACCCCCCGAGCCCGGGACTCCAATCCCGCCATACTGTGCCCGATGCGTCTCCCCCGCCCGCGTACGCTGCGCTCACCGCTGGCGCGGGCGGTGGTGCCGGTCGGTCTCGGCCTCGTCTTCCTCGGAGTCCTCGCGCTGCTGCTGTGGGGCGTCGCCTCACTGCTCTCCAACGGCAGCGCGAAGACCACGAACCTGTTCGCCACCAAGACGTTCCAGCCGGGCCTGGCCAGCGGGTACGCGAAGCTGGTCGAGCAGGACGGGCCGATCCTGTTCCCCGACCTGCTCGGCACCGATGGCGACAAGACGATCGTGCTCGACCACCGCGGGACCGATCCGACGACGGGCTGGGTGATCTACCTCGCCCACCCCGCCGACCGGCCCTTGTCGTGCAAGGTGACCCAAGTGCGCCACACCAGCAACTTCACCGACTGCGATGGCCGCACGGTCCCGGTCGATCAACTCGCTGCTCCGGCCCGTGGCATCCGCCCCGACGTGAGCACGAACGGCATCCTCAGCCTCGATCTCATCCCGGACGGTTCGACAGCGCCACCGAGCACGGTGGCCGCCGGAACTTCGACGACGGGCTGAACGTCCGACAGAGATGATGAACCGCCGCAACTTCGTCGCCCTCCTGGCCGTCCCCGCGATCGTCGAACTGCTCCAGGCCTGCGGAGCCGGCACGGGCACACAGCCGACGAACCCGACGCCGTTCACGTCGACATCGCCCACGTCGACATCGCCCACCTCGACACAGCCATCGTCGACACTGCCTGACTCGACGCAGCCCACCTCGACGCAGCTCTCGCCGGTGAAGAGCGGCCTGCTGGTCAAGCGCGACCTGCCCCGCGCCGCCGCAGCGCCAGGTGACGAGGCCGCTGCGACCGCTGCAGTCGACGCCTTCGGGGCCGACCTCTTCGCCCGCGTCATCGGCGCGGCCGGCGATGCGAACGTCGTCTTCTCGCCGGCGAGCATCCTCATCGCGCTGTCGATGGCGTCGGCCGGAGCGCGCGGCGACACGCTCTCCCAACTCGATCAGGCTCTGCACGTGGCAGATCCAGCCACCATCCACCAGTCGGTGAACGCACTGTCGACCGCTCTTGCGGCGCGCACCGCGGGGAGCGGTGACGACGAGACGAAGCTGGAGATCACCAACTCGCTGTGGGCGCAACGCGACCTGCAGTTCGTCGACGCGTTCCTCGACACCCTCGCTGCGGACTACGGCACCGGCGTCTACACCGTCGACTACAAGGCGAGCCCCGAAGCCGCGCGTGCGGCGATCAACGCCTGGGTGGACGACGCGACGCACGCGCGCATCCCGGCGCTCCTGGCCGCGGGTGCGATCACCGTCGCCACCCGGCTGACCCTGGTGAACACGATCTACATGAAGGCGCGGTGGCGCGCCGAGTTCGACGAGGACGCCACGATCGACTCGCCCTTCACGACAGCAGCCGGAGTGGTCGTGCAGGCGAAGACCATGCACCACACCGCCTCCTTCGGCTACGCCGCGGCCGGCGGCTGGCGGGCGATCGACCTGCCCTACCTGAGCGCCGGGCTGACGATGACCGTGATCGTGCCCGACGGCGCCACGGTCCCCGTGCTCGCCGACGTCGTCGGCGCGCTCGCCCCGGCGATGGTGCACCTCGGTCTGCCACGGTTCGACTTCGCCACGACGACAGCGCTCGCCGACACGCTGCAGGCACTCGGTGTCACCGCCGCGTTCGATCCGCGCCGCGCCGACTTCTCGGGGATCACCACCACAGAACCGCTGGCCATCTCCGATGTCGTCCACCAGGCCAACATCACGGTCGACGAGCACGGGACGGAGGCCGCCGCCGCGACTGCAGTGATCATGACGGGCTCAGCGGCTCCGGCTCCCGGTGGCGAGCCGATCGAGTTCGTCGTCGACCGCCCGTTCGTGTTCGTGGTCCGCGACGTGCCGACTGGGGCGGTGCTGTTCCTCGGCCGCGTCACCGACCCGACGGCGTGACCGCGACGCACTGCTACCCGTAGGTGACGGTGAGCTTCGACGTCGAGCCGTCGAGGAACCTGACGGTCACCACGGTCTCGGTGCCCGCCGGCGGCCCCGCAGGGAGCGTGATCGAGAAGTACTTCTCCTCGCCGTCGTAGCGGACCGTCCCGTTGGCGTCACTGACCGCCACAACGGGTTGGGCGGTGGATCGAACGCTGAACAGCAGCGTCGCGACGGGGCTGCGCAGGTTGACGGTGGCGCGGAGCACGAGAATCAACCGGCGGTTGTCGGTGGCGACCGCCGCGCACCGGGGGCCGGGTGCGCAGTCGGGGCTGATCTGGACCGCACTTGACACCGCCTTGCAGTCGGAGGCGCACTCGGTCAACGTAACGATCTTGCCATCGGCGCCGACCTGGAAGCCGCTGATCTCAGCCGACTTGTCGGCCTCGATGACATACCCGTCATTGCTGGCGATCATGGGCGTGGTCGGCGCGTTCGGGGCGAGCCGTAGCCACTCTGCGTAGAACCACGCCGGCGTCTCCGCTTCGGCCATCGCGCTCGGGCTCTGGCGCGTCTGCAGCGCCAGTGCGAACGCGCCCTGTGGAGTGGCCGGCTGCGTGACCGGCCGGCCGATCACGTCACCGAACGGACCCACGGGCGCGGCGGTCTTGACGAGCGGCGATGAGGTCGTCGACGCCGCGGTCGCGAGCGGTGCGGTCGTCACCCGCGTCGGTGCCGCCGACTCCACCGCGGGCGGCCGTGCGGCCGGCGTCGCCACGACCGTGGCTGCTGATGTCGTGCCCGCTGCGGCTGTGATCGCTGCGGTCGTGGTTGCCGGCGACGTGGCGAACGTCGCCGTTGCCGCTGTCGAGCGTTCCGTCGTGGCCGGTGCGTGTGCCACTGCGGCCACCGTCGAAGCGGTGGCAGGTCGCTCCGGCGCGGCTCGGGCGGACTGCGCCCGGAGCACACCGTGAGTCGTCTCGCCCCTACTCCAGATCAGCCATCCAGCGACGGCGGCGAGGGCGAGCAGCAGCACGACGCCGGTCGCGACGGGGGTCCGTCGCGGCTGGAGCGGTGCTCGCGCAGTTCGGCGAGCGCCGCTCGTGACCGGCGCTGGAGCGGGATCGTCGCCCGACGAGGAGCCCACGAGGAGCGATCCGTCCGGGAACGCGGCGCGCAGCTCACGGACGAGGCCAGCGCACGTCGCGTCGTGATCGCTGTGGCCCGTACCGAGCGCACGCGCGAACACGTCGTCGACGGCCGCCGGCAGCTGCGGCTGCAGCGCGATGACGCTCGGGATCGGCTGCGGGGAGGTCGCGGCGGGGCCGGTGTCGGAGCTCGCGCCGAACGGATGGTGCCCCGTCAGCATCTCGAACGCGGTGCAGGCCAGCGACCGGATGTCGGCGCGGCGATCGAGGCTCGCCGACGTGCTGCTCTGCTCGGCCGTGGTGTGACCGCTCATGCCGGCGAACATCTGCTGCACCGGTTCGCCGGCCGGCAGATCGAGGCGTTTGGTGATGCCGACGTCGACCAGATATGCCCCTGGCGCCTCCTCGCCGGTCGTGATCATGATGTTCGCAGGGCTGACCTCGCGATGCGCGGCCCCGTGGCGGTGCGCGTAGTCGAGCGCTGAAGCGATCTGGTCGAGGAAGCGCAACGCAGTGGCCGGCCCGAGTGGTCGACGTGGGGGCCGGCTCCTGATCAGCTCGCGCAGCGACACGCCCTCGATGAATTGAGTGACGAAGTACAGCGAGCCGTCGACCGCGTTGGAATCGAACACCGTGACGATGTGCGGGTGCTCACCGAGCTGCGCGGCGATCGTCGACTCGCGTGCGAAGCGCGCCCTGAACCCTGCGTCGCGCGCCATCCGCGTGCCGAGCACCTTGAACGCCACGCGCCGCTGCAGCCGGAGATCGAAGGCCGAATAGACGACCGTCACGCTGCCCTGTTCGATCACCTCGTCGAGCCGATAGTGATCGACGACCTCACCCACTGCGAGCCCCATGCCGCAAGGAGTATGTCAAGCGCGGCGAGACCGCAGAGAGCGGGGCCTGTGCGCGACGATGGGAGCGTGGCACAACAGCACGTTCTCGGGATCGACATCGGTGGCTCCGGCATCAAGGGTGCGCCGGTCGACCCAGGGCGCGGCAAGCTGCTCAGCGAGCGGTTCCGGATCGCGACGCCGGTCCCCGCGACCCCTGCGGCGGTGGCCGCGACGGTCGGCGAGCTCGCCAAGCACTTCCAATGGAAGGGTCCGATCGGTGCGACGATGCCCGGCGTCGTCAAGGACGGCAGGCTGCTGACTGCAGCGAACATCGATCCGAGCTGGATCGGCAGCGACGCCGCCGCGCTGTTCGCCGCGGCCACTGACACGACGGTGAAGGTCATCAACGACGCCGACGCGGCCGGCATCGCCGAGATGCGCTTCGGCGCCGGCAAGGGCCGCAAGGGCGTCGTCGTGATGATCACCCTCGGCACGGGCATCGGCTGCGCGTTGTTCAACGACGGTGTCCTGCTGCCGAACACGGAGCTCGGCCACCTCGAGATCCGCGGCAAGGATGCGGAGAGCCGGGCCAGCGCGCGGATCAAGGATGAACGCAAGGAGTCCTGGTCGAAGTGGGCCAAGCGCGTCGACGAGTACCTCGATCGTCTCGACGCGTTGGTCTGGCCGGATCTGATCATCATCGGCGGCGGCGTCTCCAAGAACGCCGACAAGTTCTTCCCCAAGCTCAGCACCCGCGCCGAGCTGGTCGCAGCCACGCTGCAGAACGACGCCGGCATCGTCGGCGCCGCCCTCATCGGCCGCTAGCGACCGCGTCGTCAGGCCTGGCGCCCGTCGCGGGGCCCGCAGGCCGGCGACCCTCGGCGAGACGATGGGTCGAGCGCCGACAGGCCCGAGGGAGCAGGCGAAGCGGAGCGGAGCGGAGCCCAGTCCCGACCCAATCAGGACAGGCCCGGGAGGGAGCAGGCGAAGCGAAGCGGAGCCCAGTCCCGACCCAGTCAGATCGGCACTGGCGTGTTGGCGACCAGTCGAGAGGCGAACTCCTCGCTGTGCGCCTCGAGCTTGCTGCGGTTGAGCGCCACCCCACCGATCACGTCCGCGCCGAGACCGCGGACGATGGCGGTGAGCTTGTCGAGCGTCTTCGCGGGGTCGAGCGCGAACGTGCAGAACACAGCGGCCTGCTTGCCGCGCATCGCCGGGAGCTGGGAGATCGCCGCCGCACCCCACGGTCCCTGACCGACGATGAACAGACCGTGCACCCAGGTACCGACGATGACGAGGTCCGCGTCCTGGATCGCGGCGAAGTCGGGCTGGCGCACCCGCGACACACCGGTGATCTCCCAACCCTGCTGCTGCAGGTCGGTGGCGATCAGCTCGCCCGCTCTCCAGGTGTTGCCGGTGAGACTCTCGATCAGCAGCGCAGCCTTCATGGCTGTGATTGTCGCACGCCGACGCGCCGCGCAGCTCCGCCCGAACTGCCGAGCCGGGCTACAACTTCTTCAGCGGCGCCCAGGCGAGGGCGAGGTGCTTCGTGCCCGCCTCGCGGAAGCGGATCGTCGCTTCGGCCTTGTCGCCCTGACCGCGGATCTCGAGGATCACACCCTCGCCGAACGACGGGTGCTCGACGTCGTCGCCGGTCTGCAACCCGATGTCCTGCGAGTTCGACTTCGACGGTGAATCGAGGCGCCGGCCGGCGTTGATCGCCGCGTCCACGACGCGCTCGCGGTGCCGTCCGGCTTCCTCCTCGTCCGGGTCGAACGTCGCCCGTGGGCTGCGCCGGTACGGCGGCGGGTCGCCGTCGAAGCCGTCCCGCCGGCGGTAGCTCTGCCGACCGTACGAGCTGTGCCCGCCGACGTTGCCCTGGCTGGTGACCAGCTCGACGGGGATCTCGTCGAGGAACCGCGACGGCGGGTTGTAGTTCGTCGTGCCGAACAGCTGTCGGCTCCACGCGTGGCTGAGGTGGAGCAACTGCTGGGCGCGGGTGATCCCGACATACGCGAGGCGGCGCTCCTCCTCCATCTCCGACGGCTCCTTCAGGGCGCGGATGTGCGGGAACACCCCGTCCTCCATGCCGATCACGAACACGATCGGGAACTCGAGCCCCTTCGCCGAGTGGAGCGTCATCAGCACGACCTTGTCGTCCTGGTCGAGCTCGTCGGTGTCCGCGACCAGGGCGACCTGCTCGAGGAACTCGCCGAGCCGGGTGAACTCGCGTGCCGATCCGACGAGCTCGCCGAGGTTCTCCACCCGGCCGGCGGACTCGACGGTCTGCTCCGCCTCGAGCTCGGCGAGGTACCCGCTGCCGTCGAGCGCGGCCTGCAGCACGTCTGCCGGGCCGGTGTCGTCGTCGTCATCGTCGGCGGCGGTGACGAGGATCGCGAGCTGGTCGAGCAGCCGGACGAATGACTCGACGCCGCGTGCCGCCGGCCCGGTGAGCCCCGCCTCGCTGGCGTGGCGCATCGCCTCGACGAACTGCACGCCGGCGTTGGTGGCGAAGGCATCGAGCTTGGCGACGCTGCCGTCGCCGACACCGCGCTTCGGCACGTTGAGGACGCGCTTGATGCTCACCTCGTCGGCCGGGTTGACGACGGCGCGCAGGTACGCCATCGCGTCCTTGATCTCCTTGCGGTCGTAGAAGCGCGTGCCACCGACGACCTTGTAGGGGATCGCGAAGCGCATCAGCGACTCCTCGAGCACCCGGCTCTGTGCGTTCGTGCGGTAGAAGGCGGCCATCTCCTTCCACATCGCGTGGCGGTCGGTGTGCAGGCTCTGCATCCGCCGCGCGACGAACATCGCCTCGTCGCCCTCGTCCTCGGCGTGGTAGCGGATGATCTTGTCGCCGGCGCCGAGCTCGCTCCAGAGGTGCTTCTCCTTGCGGTCCGGGTTGTTGGCGATGACTGCGTTCGCCGCGTCGAGGATCACCTGGGTGCTGCGGTAGTTCTGGTCGAGGACGATCGTGGTGACGTCGTCGAAGGTCTCCTCGAACTGGAGGATGTTGCGCACGTCGGCGCCGCGCCATCCGTAGACCGACTGGTCGCCGTCGCCCACGATCGTGATCTGCTGGTGGCCGGCGGCGAGCATCAGCGCGATCTCGTTCTGGGCCATGTTGGTGTCCTGGTACTCGTCGACGAGCACGTACTGGAACCGTTGCTGGTACTGCTCGAGCACCTCCGCGTGGTCGCGGAACAGCTCGACGGTCTTCATCAACAGATCGTCGAAGTCCATCGCTCCCGCCTTGTGCAACCGGGCCTGGTACTCGACGTAGATGTCGGCATGCTTGCGCTCGAACGGGTTGCTCGCCTTGGCCACCGCCTCCGCTGGGCCGACGAGCTCGTTCTTCCAGAGGCTGATCTGCCCGTGGACACCGCGGGGCGGGAACCGCTTGGCGTCGAGGCCGAGGTCGCGCACGACGTAACCGGTGAGGCGCTGGGCGTCGGCCTGGTCGTAGATGCTGAAGTTGCGCGGGTAGCCGAGGTGGTGTGCCTGGGCGCGCAGGACGCGCACGCACGCCGAGTGGAACGTGCTCACCCAGATCGCCTTGGCGACAGGGCCGACGAGCGCCGCGACCCGGTGGCGCATCTCCTCTGCCGCCTTGTTGGTGAACGTGATCGCCAGGATCGCCGTCGGCGGAACACCCTCGTGGATGAGGTGGGCGATGCGATGGGTGAGCACACGGGTCTTGCCCGACCCTGCACCGGCGACCACGAGCAACGGGCCGCCACGGTGCACGACAGCGTCGAGCTGGTCGGGGTTCAGCGAGTCGAGATCGAGCGGGTCCGGCATGGCCTCACCAGTGTACGAACGGGGTGTCGCCGCCCAGGGCACCTCGCCCTACGATCCGCGTTGACCGCTGTGGCCCGGTTCCCTACGGTGCTGTGTCCCCAGCAGAGGAGGCCCACGTGCGTTCGATCCGGCAGGCGCCGCCCATCGCGACGTTGCTCGCCGTCGTCGCGCTCGGCGCCTGCGGCAGCTCGACGTCGACCTCGGCGACGAACCTGAGCGGGGCGACCACGACCTCGGCGTCGAACACGAGTGGGGCGACCACGACCGCGGGGAGTCCGGCGACGCCCGCCACGACCTCCGGTACGTCGACGACCACCACGACCGCGGTCCCGGGCACGGCGAACGCCGAGGTGACGACGTCGAGCTCTCCTGGACCGGCGCCGGCCGCGACGGTCGCGGCCGCGGCAGCAGGCGCAGGCGGTGCGGCGACGGCAGCAGGCGCTGGCGGTTCGGCGACGACGTCGGCTGGCGGTGCGGCCCCGTCGACTGCGGCGGTGGCCGCGGCGATCCCCGACGACACCACGCCCACGGCGGGCGGCGACGCCGACGCGTTCTGCCGGTTCGAGGTGAACATCCGGGGCGCGACGACCACGGCCAAGAGCGAGAAGGACTTCTTCGCCGCCTTGAAGACGTTCGAACCGAGCATGGACCAGTGGGTCAAGGATGCGCCGACGGTCCAGCTCAGGGCGGCGGCCACCAAGGTGCACGCCGCCGTGGAGCAGGCCATCGCCTCGAACAGCGCCGATCTGTTCAACGGCGATTCGCTGAACGACGCGTTCCTCCCGATCGCAGGGTTCTGCGCCGCGGCACCGGCGGGCGGATGAGCGCGCCCAGCGGGAGGATGATCGAGCGGGAACAGCGGCGCCGGCCGGCGGGTTGGACGACGACGTGATCGACCTTCCGCTCTCCGTGCTCGACCTCGCGCCTGTCGGCAGCGGCTCGACGCCCGCGAAGGCGCTCGCAGAGTCCCTGCGGCTCGCCCAGCTCACCGAGCGGCTCGGCTACCACCGCTTCTGGGTGGCGGAGCACCACAACATGCCCGGCATCGCCAGCTCCTCGCCGCCGGTGCTGATCGCCCACCTCGCCGCCGGTACATCAGCGATCCGGCTCGGGTCGGGCGGGCTGATGCTGCCCAACCACTCGTCGCTGGCGGTGGCCGAGCAGTTCGGGATGCTCGAGGCGCTGCATCCGGGACGGATCGACCTCGGACTCGGTCGCGCACCCGGCACCGACGGGATGACGGCGGTCGCGCTGCGTCGCACCCGCGACATCGGCGGCGAGGACTTCCCGCAGCAGGTCGTCGAGCTGCTCGGCTACTTCCATGGTGACCTGCCGCCCAACCATCCGTTCTCGAAGATCCACGCCGTGCCGGCGCTCGGCTACCAGCCGGCGATCTGGCTGCTCGGCAGCAGCGACTTCAGCGCAGTGATGGCCGGCCAGATGGGGTTGCCGTTCTCGTTCGCGCACCACTTCGCCGGTGGCAACACGATCCCCGCTCTCCAGGCCTACCGCGACCACTTCCATCCGTCGGAGGCATTGGAGCGGCCGTACGTGATGCTCGGGGTGAACGTCCTGTGCGCGCCGACCGAGGAGGAGGCCGACTTCCTCGCCGGGTCGGGCCGCTTGGCGATCCTCCGCCTGCGTCAGGGCAGGCCCGACGTGTACCCGACGCCCGAGGAGGCGGCGGAGATGCAGTACACGCCGATGGAGAAGGAGGTGCTGCGCGGCTGGACGGCGAACCACATCATCGGCACGCCGGAGATGGTCCGCGCCGGCCTCGAGGACCTCGTCGCGCGCACCGGTGCCGACGAGCTGATGCTGACGACGATGGCCCACGCCCCCGAGGCGCGTCGTCGCAGCTTCGAGATGGTCGCCGACGTGATGGGCCTCACGCCGCGGCACAGCTGAGCGCGGCCCGCCGCCGGTTCAGGCCGGAAGGATCCGGATCGGCAGCTCGCGTGGCCCGCGGATCTGTCCCACGCTCCAGCGCACCGCCGCCGGATCGGCGAGCTCGAAGCGACCGAAGCGCCTGACGAACTCCTCGACGGCGACGCGCACCTCGAGGCGGGCGAGGTTCGACCCGAGGCAGCGATGGATGCCGAGCCCGAACGCGGCGTGACGGTTCTCGACACGGTCGATCAGCACCTCGTCGGCGCGATCGAACGCCTCCGGATCGAGGTTCGCAGCCGGGAACGGGAGCAGCACCCAGTCGCCCTCGGTCAGCGGGCAGCCGTGCAACTCGTGGTCCTTGGCCACCAGCCGGGCCATCGTCACCGGCGCGTAGACGCGCAGCAGCTCCTCGACGGCGGTCGGCCACAACGACGGATCCGCGCCGAGCCTGGCCAGATCCTCAGGGTGCGCGGCGAGATGCCAGATGCTCGATCCGATCGCGCTCCACGTCGTGTCGATGCCGGCGATGAGCAGCAGCACGATGCTGCCGCGCACGTGCTGGTGGCTCAGCGGCTGGCCGAAGATCTCCGCGTCGAGCAGGTAGGTGGTGAGGTCGTCGCGCGGCGAGGCGCGGTGATCCTCGATCTGCACGTCGATGTAGCCGTCGAGCCGGTCGAACGCCGCACTGCGTTCCTCCGGAGAATCCTGGATCCCCTCGACCGTGTCGTGGACGAAGCCGCGGAACAGCTCGGCGTCCTCCTCCGGGAACCCGAGCATCCGCGCGATGACGCCGACCGGGATGTTCTGCGCGTACTCCACCGCCGCATCGATCACGCCACCGCCGTCGACGAGTCGCGCCTCGATCTGATCGAGCAGCTCGCCGCACAGCCTGTGGACATCCGGTGCCAACGGCTCGATCATCTTCGGCGCGAACGGGGGGAGGAGCAGCCGCCGCGCGTCGTGGTGGAACGGCGGATCGCTGGTGATCGGCGGTGCACCGCCGAACGGCGGCGGCGCGAAGTACTGCGCGTTGCTGACGACGACGGCACGCGACGTGTAGTTCACGGCGTCGTGGGCGATCTGCGACACGTCGGCGTGGGTGACGGGCAGCCACGCGCCGTGGTAACGGTCGGTGTGCGCGACCGGGCAGCTGGCGCGCAGGTCACTCCAGATCGCATGGGCGTCGCGGTTGTACGCCGGGTCGCCGTGGTCGAAATCGGTGGCCCAGTCGGCGACGGGCTCGGCGTCGAGGCTCATCGTGCGACCGCCTTCGGCGGTGTGCGGATGAGCAACTCGGCGCTGCGCGCCGGAATGACCCACGTGATGGTTCGCTCGCTGCGTTCGCTCACTGGCCGACCTCCTCGATCACGATCGCGAACTCGGGGCAGTTGGCGAACGCGAGTTGCGCCTTGTCCTCGAGCCCGACGGGCACCGCACCATCTCCGATCTCGTGCGCCTGCCCGTAATCATCGACATCGAACAGCTCCGGCGCAAGCGCGTAGCAGCGGTTGTGTCCCTGGCACTTGTTGTCGTCCACATGCACATGCACGGCCCCACTGTAGGGTCCACGAAAAGTGAACACTGCGCCGCCCCTGTCGGACGCCGACGCGCCTCGCCAGGCCGCACTGCGGCGGATGAAGATCACCGCCACCGGGCTGCTGGTGGTCGTGACGGTGGTGTTCCTGCTCGCCAGGTGGGGCGAGCGCACGCACGAGTGGATCGCCTACATCCGCGCTTTCGCCGAGGCAGCGATGGTCGGTGCGCTCGCCGACTGGTTCGCGGTGACGGCGCTGTTCAAGCACCCGCTCGGCCTCCCGATCCCGCACACCGCGATCATCCCCAACCGCAAGGACCAGATCGGCGAATCGCTCGGCGAGTTCGTCCAGACCAACTTCCTCACCAGGGACGTCCTCTCCGAGCGGCTCGCCGGTGCAGGAGCGGGCCGACGGATCGGGGGCTGGCTGAAGGACCCGGCGAACGCAGCGCGAGCGGGCGGCGCAGTGGCCGACGCGCTGCGCGGCACCCTGCAGGTGATCGACGACCGTGACGTCAGCAGCGGGCTGGAGCGGCTCGTCGCCCGCCGGGTGCAGTCGATCCCGGTGGCACCCCTGGTCGGCAAGGTGATCGACCTGGCGATCGAGGGCGGGCACCAGGAGCGCCTGCTGGACGCGGTGCTCACCGGGCTCGACGGGTTCCTCGAGGACAACCGCCCGACGCTGCGCGAGCGGTTGCAGCGCGAGTCGCCGTGGTGGATCCCTGAGCCGATCGACGACCGGATCTTCAGCAAGATCTTCAGCGGCGTGCAGCGGTTCCTCGCCGACGTGCGTTCCGAGCCGGACCACGAGGTGCGCCGTTCGATCGACGCGCGGCTGGCCGCGTTCGCGGCACGGCTGCACGAGGACCCGCAGCTGCTCGAGAAGGGCGAGGAGCTCAAGCGCGAGCTGCTCGACCACCCCGATGTGCGCGCCTGGCTCGGCTCGCTGTGGGGCGAGCTGAAGCGGACCACGCTGCACGCCACGATGCACCCCGACAGCGAGCTACGCCGCCGCGTCGATGCCGCGCTGGTCGCCCTCGGTGAACGCCTCGAACGCGACCCCGAGCTGCAGGCCAAGATCGACGACTGGTTGGTCAGCACCGCTGGCTACATCGTCGACCACTACCGGGGCGAGGCGGCCAACTTGATCTCCAGCACGGTGGCCAAGTGGGACGGCAAGGCGACCAGCCAGCGGATGGAGCTGCAGGTCGGGCGGGACCTGCAGTTCATCCGGATCAACGGCACCCTCGTCGGCGGGTTCGCAGGTCTGCTGATCTACTCGATCAGCCAGTGGCTGTTCTGACCCGGTCCACCGCCTGACGCTGTCAAGCAACCCGGCAATTCCGGGCGGATCCGATGACAGCGTGACGGGACCAGGACAGACGGGGTTCCGCTGGGCCTCGGCGCGCAGCATCCGCTCGACGGGCATGTGCCGGCTCTCCGGGTGGGTGAGGATCCAGAACCGCTCGGCACGGATCGCGTCGACGACCTCGGCTGCGACGAGCCGCGGGTCGATGCCGCGCTGCACGCCCTCGAACAGGAACGCGTCCATCTGCTTCGCCGTCGGGCTCACCGACTCCTCCGGTTCCGCGCCGAGGCGGGTGTCCCACTTCTGGCCGGCCATCAGGTTGGTCTGCACGAAGCCGGGGCAGAGCGCGCTGACCCGCACCGGCGAGCCGTTGGCCTGCAGCTCGATGAACAGACCCTCGCTGAGCGCGACGACGGCCGACTTGGTGACGTTGTACGGCGCGGCGCCCGGCACGGCGACGAGGCCGGCCATCGACGCGGTGTTGACGATGTGGCCGACGCCCTGGTCCTCCATGATCGGCAGGAAGGCGCGGATGCCGTGGACGACGCCGTAGAGGTTGATCCCGATCACCCACTCCCACGCGCTGAACGGGCCACGCCACGCGTCGCCCTTGCCGACGACGCCGGCGTTGTTGCACAGCACGTGCGCCGCGCCGTAGCGCTTCAGCGTCGCGCTGGCGAGCTCGTGGACGCTGGCCTCCGCCGATGCGTCGCAGACGACCGGGAAGACGTCGCGCCCGGCCTCGGCCAGCTCGGCCTCCGTGGCACGGAGCTTCTCCTCGTCGATGTCCGCGAGCACGACGCGCATCCCCTCCGTGGCGAACGCCGTCGCGAGTGCCCGCCCGATCCCGCTTGCTGCGCCGGTGACGACGGCGACGTTCCCCGGTTGGACCGGACCACCATCTCGTGCCATGCCGCGACCATAGGACGTAAGTTGAGGCGGTGCCGTACCGCTACCTGTGGACGCCGCTCGAACTGGGTCCGGTGACGACGCGCAACCGGATCGTGTTCAGTGCCCACCTCACCAACTACGCCCGCGACGGCAAGCCGACCGACCAGCACTCCGCGTACTACGCGGCGCGCGCCGCAGGCGGCGCAGGGCTGATCATCACGGAGGAGCACTCCACCCACCCGACCGACTGGCCCTACGAAAAGCTGATCCACGGCTTTCACCGCGATGTCATCCCCGGCTACCTGGCGATCACCGAAGCGGTGCACCGCCACCGCGTGCCGATCTTCGCCCAGATCAACCACAACGGTGGGCAGGCCTCTTCGATGTACTCGCGCCGCGCCGTGTGGGCGCCGAGCGCGGTGGCCGATCCGCTGTTCCGCGAGGTGCCGAAGGCGGTCTCGCGCGCCGAGATCGACGAGATCGTCGCCGGCTACGCGCTGGTCGCCGGGCACTGCGCGGAGGGTGGGTTCGACGGGATCGAACTGCAGTGCAGCCACTCCTCGATCGTGCGCGGCTTCCTCTCCCCCGTCACCAACAGGCGGACCGACGACTACGGCGGCACGCTCGAGAACCGCGCCCGGCTGCTGCTCGAGATCGTCGCCGCTGTGCGCACCGTGATCGGGTCGCGCCTCGCGCTCGGCGTGCGGCTGTGCGGTGACGAGCTGATCGACGGTGGCACCACGATCGGTGATGCGGTGGCCGTCGCGAAGATGGTCGAGGCCGACGGTCAGGTCGACTACATCAACACCTCGATCGGCGTCGCCACGGCGAGCCTGTTCATGATCGAGGCGAGCATGCACGTGCCGCCCGGGTACGCGATGTTCATCCCGTCCGCTTTCCGCAAGGCCGTCGAACTGCCGGTGATCGGCGTCGGCCGGTTCAAGGACCCGCTGCAGGCCGAGCGGGCGCTGGCCGAGGGCCACTGCGACCTCGTCGGGGTGGTGCGCGGCCAGATCGCCGACGCCGAGTTCGCCGCCAAGGCCAAGGCGGGTGCGACCGACGAGATCCGGCTGTGCCTGAGCTGCAACCAGGAGTGCGTCGGACGGATGGGCCTCAACCGCTGGCTGGGCTGCATCGAGAACCCCAAGACCGGCCGCGAACACGAACACGCGCAACGCGCCGCCGAAGCAAAGCGGAGGCCAGTCCCGACCGTCGGAGAGGCGGCGAGGGAAGCGCCAGCGACGAGCCGCACGGAGGGAGCCGCCGAAGCAAAGCGGAGGCCAGTCCCGACCATCGGAGCGCGTCCAGTCCCGGCCAGCAAGCGCGTGCTTGTCGCCGGCGCGGGGCCGGCGGGGCTGCAGGCGGCGATCGCCGCGGCGCGCAAGGGGCATCGGGTGACGGTGTACGAGCAGCAGCCGGAGGCAGGCGGCCAGGTGCGCCTCGCGGCCACGGTCCCCAACCGCGCCGAGCTCGGGGACATGATCCGCAACCAGCTCACCGAGTGCCGCCGGCTCGGGGTGACGATCAACTACGGCGCGGGTGTGTGGCCCGGTCTCGTCGACGAGCAGCGACCGGACCACGTCATCGTCGCCACCGGGGCGGAGCCGCAACGTCCGTGGTGGGTGCAGGCCGAGTGCCCGAACGTCGCCGATGTGCGCGACGTGCTCGACGCCGGCGCGCAGCCGCACGGCGCCGTGGTGGTGATCGACGAGATCGGCTTCCATCACGCCACGTCCGTGGCCGAGCTGCTCGCCGACCGGGGCTGCGCGGTGGAGGTGATCACCAACGGCATGGTCGTCGGACAGGACCTCGGGATCACGCTCGACATGGAGAACTGGTGGATGCGCGCCGGCGCGAAGGGCATCGTCCAGTCCACCGACCTGGTGGCGATGGGCCTCGCCCCCGGCAACGGCGCGCTGGAGCTGCAACTGCTCCACCATCCGACGGGCGCGAACGTCCTGCGCACGCCCGACTGGGTCGTGCTCGCCGTGCCGGCCAACCCGGTCGAGTGGCTGTACCACGACCTCGTCCGTGCAGGTGTCAGCGTCGAGCGGGTCGGTGACTGCGTCGCGCCGCGGCGCGCCCACGCCGCTGTCGTCGAGGGCGAGCGCGCCGGCAGCGCGATCTGAGCACCGCGGTTCAATAGCCTTCGCGACGTGACTGACCCGGCGCCCGACGCCGCACCCGACGACGCCGCACCCGACGACGGCCCACACGACGGCCCGCCCGACGGCATCGAGGGCGAGAAGGGCGGCGATCCTGAGTCGTTGCTCGGCAGGCTCGACGAGCTGATCTCGCTGCGCTCGCTGAAGCACGCCGAGCAGTCGCTCGTCGGCCACGTCGTCCCGGCCTGGCGGCGCCAGACGCCCGGCGAGCGGCGCACCGCCGTCACCGTCGCCATCGTCGTCGCGATCGGGCTGATCATCGCCCTCCCGCCACGTGTCGAGAACCGGCCGCGGCTGCTGCTGCCCGGCCTCGCGCTGCTGATGCTGATCGGACTCGTGGTCGCCAACCCGGGCCGTCTCGAGCGCAGGTCGAAGTGGATCCGCCGCGCCAGCTTGGCGCTGATCGCGGTGATGAGCATCGCCAACGCTGCATCGGGGGCGCGGCTGGTCATCGACCTCGTCCGCAGCGAGGGCATCCGCAACCCCGGCGAGCTGCTCGCGACCGGCGCGGCGATCTGGTTGACGAACATCATCGTCTTCTCGCTGTGGTACTGGGACACCGACCGCGGCGGGCCCGTGATGCGCGCGATGGCGATGTCGGATCACCCGGATTTCCTGTTCCCGCAGATGCAGGCGATGGAGTTCGCCGGCCCGGACTGGGAGCCGCTGTACGTCGACTACCTCTACCTCTCCTTCACGAACGCAACAGCGTTCAGCCCGACGGACGTCCTGCCGTTGTCGCGGTGGGCGAAGCTGGTGATGATGCTGCAGTCGATGATCTCGATCGTCACGGTCGCGCTGGTGATCGCCCGCGCGGTCAACGTGCTCAAGTAGCGCGTCGCCGCCGGGGGCCCGGCGGGTCGGCCAGACTCTGCCTGTGGCACGTGTTGCGGTGGTGATGGGTTCTGCGAGTGACTGGCCGACGATGCGCAGGGCCGTCGAGGTGCTCGACCAGTTCGGGGTGGCGAACGAGGCGCGGGTGCTCTCGGCGCACAGGATGCCGGACGAGATGTTCGCGTTCGCCGAGGGTGTCGAGGGCCGCGGGGTGCGCGCGATCATCGCCGGCGCCGGAGGCGCCGCCCACCTGCCGGGGATGCTCGCCGCGAAGACGACCGTGCCGGTGCTCGGCGTGCCGGTGCCGGGCCGGCACCTCGGCGGCCAGGACTCGTTGTACTCGATCGTGCAGATGCCCGGCGGGGTGCCCGTGGCGACGTTCGCGATCGGCGAGGCCGGTGCGACCAACGCCGCCCTCTTCGCCGTTGCGATGCTCGCCGCCACTGAACCGGAGCTTGCCGCGGCGCTCCGTCTGGACCGGACGCGTCGACATGACGAAGCGGCGCGCAGCACCCTGCTGGACCCGGAGCCGTCCGGATGATCGTGCCCCCGGCGACGCTCGGGATCCTCGGCGGCGGTCAGCTCGGCCGGTACTTCGTGCTCGCGGCGCGCACGATGGGCTACCGCACGATCGTCCTCGAACCGGACGACGGATCGCCGGCGGGAGCCGTCGCCGACGTGCACCTGGTCGCGGCGTACGATGACGTCGACGCGCTCGACCGGATGGCCGCGGAGTGCGCCGTGGTGACGACCGAGTTCGAGAACCCGCCGGCATCGGCGCTTGCCCGGCTGGCCCTCGACACGGTCGTGCACCCCTCGCCGCGCGCGATCGCGATCATCCAGGACCGCCGCCGGGAGAAGCGCTTCCTCGCGTCGGCCGGCATCCCGGTGGCACCGTTCGCGGTCATCGAGGACGACGACGACATCCGCCGGGCCAACGATGGCGTGTTCCCGGCGATCCTCAAGGCGGCGCGGATGGGCTACGACGGCAGGGGCCAGGTCGCCGTCGCCGGTGCCGAGGAGCTGGCCGGTGCGTGGGCGACGCTCGGCCGCGTCCCTGCCGTGCTGGAGGAGCGCCTCGAGCTGGCGGGCGAGGTGTCGGTGATCCTCGCCCGCAACCCGGCGGCGTGCCCGTCGCTCGTCATCTACCCGCTGTGCGCGAACGTCCACCGGAGCGGGATCCTCGACGTCACCGTCGTCCCTGCGCCGTTCGCGGAGGGGGCGTACGCGCTCGCAGAGCGGATCGCGGAGGCGCTCGAGTACGTCGGCGTGCTCGCCGTCGAGATGTTCGTCACCGAAGACGGGATCGTCGTCAACGAGCTCGCCCCACGCCCGCACAACAGCGGGCACTGGACCCTCGACCACGCCGTCACCAGCCAGTTCGAGCAGCAGGTGCGCGCCGTGTGCGGGCTGGCGCTCGGCGACACGTCGCTGACCGTGGAGGCGACGGCGATGGCCAACCTGCTCGGCGACGGGTGGGCGGCGGGCGAGCCCCTGTGGGCGGGGGCGCTCGTCGATCCGTCGGTGAAGCTGCACCTGTACGGCAAGGCCGAGGCTCGGCCCGGCAGGAAGATGGGGCACCTGACGGTCGCGGCCGGCACGCCGGCCGAGGCCGAGGCGCTCGTGCGCCGGCGACGGGCCGCGCTCCGGCCACCGCGTCCGTGACGGGCCCGGCGATCGGGCGACGAGCGCGGCGCCTGCCGTGGTTACAGTCGGCCGCGTGCCTCCGCTCCACCTCGCCCAGGTGAACATCGGGACGCTGCGCGCGCCGATCGGGGACCGGCTGATCGTCGATTTCGCGGATGCGCTCGATCCCGTCAACGCCGCGGGAGAGGCGGCGCCTGGGTTCGTGTGGCGCTTGCAGGACGGCAGCGGCAACGCCACCTCGATCCAGATCTTCGACAACCCGCTGCGGCTCCTCAACCTCACCGTCTGGGAATCGATCGAATCGCTGCGCGCGTTCGCCTACCGCGGCGTCCATCGTGACTTCTTCAGGCGGCGCGCCGAGTGGTTCGAGGCGGAGGGTTCGACGACGGCGTTGTGGTGGATCCCTGCCGGCACCCCCCCGACCGAGCACGAGGCGGCGCGCCGGGTCGCGTTCATCGAACGCTTCGGCGAATCGCCGTACGCGTTCCGGATGGGCCAGCGCCAGCCGCAGGTCGCCGTGCTCCGCGCCGAGCTGTCGTCCCCGGACGCGCAGACGTTGATCGGCGCGTTGAACGCCGAGCTCCTGGAGCGCTACCCAGAACCCGGCAGCACCCACTTCACCCTCACCGAGGAGCAGGTCGTCGCCGGGAGGGGCGGGTTCTTCATCGCCTACGTCGACGGCGCGCCGCAGGGCTGCGGCGCCTACAGGATCCCGGGCGGCGAGACCGCTGAGATCAAGCGGATGTACGTGACACCTGCGGCGCGGAGCCTCAAGCTCTGCGCGGGGATCCTCGACACGCTCGAGTGGGCGGCGATCGCCGACGGCGCCACGCAGCTCGTGCTCGAGACGGGGGTCAGGCAGCCGGAGGCGCGGGGCCTCTACGACCGTGCCGGGTTCACGCCGATCCGCTGCTGGGGCGAGTACGTCCACTCGCCGACGTCGGTGTGCCTCGGCAAGCGGGTGCGGTGATGCTCGCCGTCGTCGTGGTGCGCGACGGGATGCTGCCCGCCGGCGGTGACGAGGTGGTCGACGAGTGCGCCGGCCGGGTGCTGCTGATCGGGACAGGCACGGCGGAGGCCGTCGACGAGCTGCGTGGCATCGCCACTGACGTGCGCCTCGCGGAGGCCGGCGCCTTCCGCCCGGGGGCATGGGCCGGCGCGCTCGCGCCGCTCCTCGCCGACGACGCTGTGCTGGTCCTGCCCCACTCGGCAGACGGACGCGACCTCGCCCCCCGTCTCGCCCACGCGCTCGGTCGACCGCTGTTCGCCCAGGCGATGGCGGTCAGCGCGACTCGTGTCGAGCTGATCCGCGCCGGCGCGACGGAGTTGCACCGCGTGGCCACGCCGCCCGCCTTCGTGGCGACGTTGCACCCCGGCCTGCGCGGCGTGGAGCGCACCGTCGCGCACGCGCCCACCGTCCACCAGATCGCGCTCGTCCCGACGGGGGCACTCGACGGCGAGGTGACGGCAACGCTCGCGGCGGACGCGGCGACGGTCGACCTCGCCGAGGCACCGCGGATCGTCGCAGGCGGCGCTGGGCTGGACAGCGCGCAGCGGTTCGGCCAGCTCGCCGAGCTCGGCGCCGCGCTGGGGGCGAGCGTCGGGGCGACGCGCGTCGTCACCGACAGGGGCTGGGTCGGTCACGACCGCCAGATCGGCACGACAGGCGTGATCGTCGACCCGGATCTGTACCTGGCGTTCGCGATCAGCGGGGCGGTGCAGCACACGAGCGGGCTCGGGGCACCGGCGCACGTGATCAGCGTCAACTCCGACGCGCACTGCCCGATGATGCAGCTCGCCGACCTCGCCGTGGTCACCGACGCCAACGCGACGATCGACGCCCTGCTCGCCCGCCTCGGTGCACTGGAGGCGGCGCATGGCTGAGCCTGCGACGGATCACGCGATGCCGCCGATCACACCGGCGACCGACGTCGACGTCATCGTGGTCGGCGGTGGACCGGCGGGGGCGTGTGCGGCGATGGTCACCGCCCGCGCCGGGCTGTCGACGGTGCTGCTCGAGCGTGGCCCGTTCCCCGGCAGCAAGAACATGTACGGCGGGGTCGTCTACCCGCGGATCCTCGATCGGCTGATCCCGCGGTGGTGGGAGACCGTGCCGATCCAGCGCTGGGTCACCCGCCGCTCGACGATGGTGCTCACCGACACGCAGGCGCTGACCGTCGACTACCGGACCGATGCCTGGGGAGCGCCCCCGTACAACGGCGCGACGGCCTACCGTCCCGACTTCGACAACTGGCTCGCCGGGCACGCCGAGCGGGCCGGGGCACAGCTCGTGTGCGCGACGACGGTCGTTGGGTTGCTGCGCGATGGCGCAGGGCGGGTGGTCGGGGTGCGCACCGACCGTCCCGGCGGGGAGCTTCGCGCCAGGGTCGTGATCGCCTGCGACGGCGTCAACAGCTTCCTCGCGAAGGAGGCCGGCCTGTTCCACGACACCGCCGCTTCGCACTACACGCTGGGGGTGAAGGAGACACTGGCGCTGCCGAAGGAGGTCATCGACGAGCGCTTCGGGGTGCGCGGGCGCGAGGGTGTCGACATCGAGATGGTCGGCTGCACGAGCGGCGTCAACGGTGGCGGCTTCCTGTACACCAACCTCGATTCGCTGGCCGTCGGGGTCGTGCTGAAGCTGCCGAAGCTGGCAGCCCAGCAGCTGCGCCCGGAGCAGATCATCGCCGGGATGAAGCGCCATCCGGCGATCGCCCCGCTCGTCGAGGGCGCCGATCTGAAGGAGTACTCGGCGCACCTGATCCCCGAGGGCGGTGTGGCGATGATGCCGAGGATGACCACCGCCGGGATGCTCGTCGCCGGCGACGCAGCTGCGCTGTGCCTCGCCGCCGGGATCTGGCTCGAAGGCGTGAACTTCGCGATGGCCAGCGGGATGTACGCCGGCGAGACGGTCGTCGAGGCCGTGCGCAGCGCCGACGTCAGCGCAGCCGGCCTCGCCGGGTACGAACGGCGACTGTCGGAGACGTTCGTGCTCAAGGACCACCGCCGACTGCGCCGCGCCCCCGAGCTCGTGTTGTCCGACCGCGTCCAGCACCTCTACCCGGCGATGGTCGCAGGGATCGCCGAACGGATGTTCCGCGTCGACAACCCACAGCCGAAGCCGCGGCTGCGCACGATCCTCGACCAGGAACGCAAGCGGGTCCGAGTGCGCCGCCGCGATCTGGTGCGTGACGGCATCAACGCGCTGAGGACGTTCGGGTGAGCGTCGAGTGGCCGGAGGTGTCCTTCGAGGACCGGATGGAGACGGCCGAGTTCCGCGTCCACGAGCGCGCCCACATCGTCGTCGACGGGACGAAGTGCGTCGACTGCAGCACTCGCGCCTGCATAGTGGCCTGCCCTGCGAACCTCTTCGTGCCGACGAGTGACGGCGGGATCGTGTTCAACTACGAGCAGTGCTTCGAGTGCGGCACCTGCTACATGGTCTGCAACGAGGAGGGCGCGATCAGCTGGAGCTACCCGGACGGCGGCTACGGAGTGGTGTTCCGGCGAACGTGATCGCCGCCTGCGTCAAGTGGGTGGCCGGCCCGCCGGAGCCGGGTGACGAGCGCTTCGCCGGGATATCCGCCGCCGACCAGGCCGCTGTGGAGGTCGCGCTGCGCCAGGCCGCGCCGGCCGGCGACGGCGTGCTGGTCGTCACCGCAGGTCCGGCGGCGGCCGAGCGCGCGCTGCGCGACGCGCTGGCGTGCGGCGCGTCTCGCGCGGTCCGGATCGACCTCGCCGCCGACACGTCGAGCGCGCGGATCGCGGCGGCGCTCGCCGCGGTGGTCCGGCCGGCGGCGTTCGTGTGGTGCGGCGACTACTCGACCGACCGCGGTTCCGGCAGCGTGCCGGCGTTCCTCGCCGCCGAGCTCGGCGCACGGCAGGCGCTGGGCGTCGTCGCCGTCGAGCTCGACTCGGACGGGACGTCGTTGGCGGCCACGCGTCGTCTCGACGGCGGACGGCGCGAGGTGCTGCGCGTGGTCGCGCCCGCGGTCGTGTCGGTCGAGGGTGCTGCGGCGCGACTGCGCAGGGCCGGCCTCGCGGCACTGCTCGCAGCCAGGACCGCGACGATCGAGGTCCTGGCCGCGAGCGCCGCTGCCGGCGAGGACGTCGGCGCCGGACCGGCCGCCACCGGTGCGCTGGCCGTGCGGGCCTACCGGCCGCGAGCACGGGTTCTGCCCCCTCCGCACGGCTCGACCCTCGAGCGGCTGCGCGAGCTGACGGACTCCGGCGACACGTCGAGCCACGGCGAGACCGTCCACCTCGACCCCGACGCCGCCGCCGAACGCATCATCGACACCCTGCGCAGCTGGGGCTACCTGCCCTGACGCCCCCGGGGGTGGCTCCGGCGCAGGGTCAGCTCGCGGCGCGACGCGGCAGCCAGCGCAGGGCGATCAAGGCACCGGCGAAGACGACGCCAGCGGAGATCCACGAGCCGGCGTGGAACCCGTCCACGAACGCCGTGTCGACCGCGTGCTTGACCAGCAGCCCCGCTTGCGGTCCGGCCTGCTCGCCGGCCTGGCGGGCAACCTCCACGGCGGCGCCGACAGAATCCTTCGCCTGGGCAAGCGCTGTCGACGGCACTGCTGTCCCGGTCAGCAGCTCACCGAGCCTGCTGGCGTAGACCGACGCGAACAGGCTGCCGACGATCGCCACGCCGAGCGTCGAGCCGAGCTCGCGGGCGGTGTCGTTGACGGCCGAACCGACTCCGGCCTTCGCGGGCGGCAGTGAACCCATGATCGCCTCCGTCGCCGGTGCATTGACCAAGCCGAGGCCACCCCCCATGAAGAACATCTGCCCGACGATCAGCCAGTAGGACGAGTCGGCGACGTCGCGAGTCGTCCAGACGAAGCCGACCGCCATCGACGTCAGGCCGGCTGCGACGACGATCTTCGTGCCGAACCTGCCGGCGAGCTTGGCGGCCACCGGTGCGGCGACCCCCGTGAACAGCGCGAATGGCACGGTGCGCACGCCGGCGTTGAGCGTTCCGTAGCCGCGCACGAACTGGAAGTACTGGGTGACCATGAACACGAAGCCCATCAGCGCGAAGAACGCGAACGTCACCGAGAGGCTGCCGGCGGTGAAGCGCATGTTCGCGAACACGGTGACGTCGAGCATCGGGTGGTCGCTGCGCCGCTCCCAGGCGATGAATGCGATCAGCAGCACGGCGGCCGTGGCGAACGCGGCCGTGCTCGTCGGGCTCAGCCAGCCGTGCTTCGGGCCTTCGATCACCGCCCACACGAGCACTGCGATCCCGGCGATCGACAGCACCGTGCCGAGCGGGTCGAAGCGGTGGATCGTGGTGTCGCGAGACGTCGGGACGAGCCGCCAGATCGCCACCATCGCGATGGCGATGATCGGCAGGTTGACCATGAAGATCGAACCCCACCAGAAGTGCTCGAGGAGGAACCCGCCCGACACCGGGCCGAGGGCGACCGCGAGCCCGCTCGTCGCCGCCCACGCGGCGATCGCCGCGGCGCGTTGGCGTGGGTCGGTGAACACGTTGACGAGCAGGGCGAGCGTGGCCGGGAAGATCAGCGCCCCGCCGATGCCCATCGCCGCTCTCCATGCGATCAGCTGGCCTGGACTCCCGGCCAGCGACGCCAGCAGCGAGGTGACAGCGAACAGGGCGAGACCGATCTGCAGCGTGCCCTTGCGCCCGAACCGGTCACCGATGCTGCCGGCGGCCATCAACAGCCCGGCGAACACCAGCACGTACGCATCGACGATCCATTGCAACTGGCTGGTGTTCGCCCCGAGCTCGCGGAACAGCGTCGGCAGGGCGACGTTGACGATCGTGCCGTCGACGACGATCACGAACACGGTCAGGCACAGCACGGGGAGCACGACCCACGGCGATCGCGGCCGACGCGAGCGGGCCGGCCGCGCCCTCGACACACGCGGCGGCGTGGGCGGGTGCTCGGCGATGTGGTCGGTCGCGCCCGACGCGGGCGTGACGGAGGCGGAGGTGCTGGAGGAGGTCATGGTGCGTCCGATCTCGATGAGCTCCGATTACAGTGTTATCACAATGAAATCACAGCGCAACATGACGTCCGCCACACCCCTCGGCAGGTACGTTGAGCCGATGCCGCAGCTCGACGACGTCGGCGCGAGCCTGCTCGACGCGGCTGCCAGGCTCCTCGCCGGCGAGGGGCCGGACGCGCTCACCGTGCGGCGCATCGCCGCGGAGGCGCGGATGAGCACGATGAACGTGTACTCCCGCTTCGGGAGCAAGGACGGTGTCGTCGAGCAGCTGTTCGTCAACGGCTTCGGGCTGCTCGCCGCGGCACTCGATTCGGTGCCGTCGAGCGACGATCCGCTCGGTGACCTGCGCAGCTGCCGGGACGCATACCGCGGCTTCGCCCACGCCAACCGGACGCTGTACGCGGTGATGTTCGAGCGTGCCGTGCCGGACTTCGAGCCGTCGGCGGCGGCGAAGGTCACCGCCGCCAGCACCCTCGACGTGCTCGCCGGTCGCGTCGTGCGGGCGATGGACGCCGGCCTGATCGCCCGCGCCGATCCGACCGTCGTTGCGGCGATCATCTGGAGCACCTGCCACGGGGTGATCAGCCTCGAGCTGAAGGGCATCGACCCGCACATGATCGATTTCGACGCTGTCTACGCCGGCGCAACGGATGCTCTTCTCGCCGGCCTCGGTCCCGGCGGCGGAGCTCGGCCGGCGCCCACTGCGGCGGCTCTGGCAGACGACGCGCCCCGATGACGGCTCGCCAGCCGCAGGAGCGCACGTGACCGACGCCAGCTTGGGGGCGTTGGTGTGGCCCGACCTGTGGCGCGCCGCGCCACGGCCGCTGCTCGTCGTGCCGATCGGTTCGTGCGAGCAGCACGGTCCGCACCTGCCGCTCGACACCGACACCCGCATCGCCCTCGCGCTGGCCGAGGGTCTGGTCGCGGCCTTCGCCGGCGGACGCAGTGCGGGCGGCGCGGTTGCGACGATGGTGGTCACGCCACCATTGGCGATCTCGGCCAGCGGCGAGCACAGCGGGTTCCCCGGCACGCTCTCGCTCGGCAGCGAGGTCTTCGAGCGGGTGATCGTCGAGCTGGTGCGCAGCGCGGATTGGAGCGGCGGCGTGGTGCTCGTCAACGGTCACGGCGGCAACGCAGCGGCGGTGCGACGCGCCGTCGCGACGTTGACCATGGAGGGCCGCCGGGTCCTGTCGTGGTGGCCGTCTGATCCGACCGGCGACGCGCATGCCGGGATCACCGAGACGTCGCTGATGCTCGCGATCGCTCCGAGGCTCGTCCGCGTGGCCGCCGCCGAGGCCGGCAACACGGAGTCGCTGGCCGACCTCGCCGGCCGGCTGCGCAGCGGAGGGGTGCTCGCGGTGAGCCAGAACGGGGTGCTCGGCGATCCTGCCGGTGCCAGCGCCTCGCACGGCAGAGCGCTGCTCACCCGCTGGCGGATCGACCTCATCGCCGCGGTCGACGAGTGGTGGATCTGAGCATGCAGCCGCAGTACATCCGCCGGCGGATCGACACCGTCCGCGCGGCAGACGAGTGGCGGATCTGAGCATGGAGCCGCAGTACTTCCGTCTCGACGGCTCGTACCGGCGTCCGGACGACGGCGACGTGGTGATCGGCGGCTCACCGCTGCGCCTGTTCCGGCTCACCGCCGCCGGCCGGCGCGTCGCCGCGGCGATCGAACGTCAGGCTCCACTCCCTGTGGGCCACGCCACGCTCACCGACCGCTTCCTCGACGCAGGCGCGATCCATCCTGTCTGGGACGATGACGGGTTGACGACCGAGGCGGTCACGGTGGTGGTGCCGGCGCTCGATCTGCTCCCCGAGGCAAAGACGACCGGCGTCACGACGATCGTCGTCGACGATGGCAGTCGGGTCCCGCTGGTCAGCTCGGATCCGGCCACCGTTGTGATCCGGCTCGCGCGGAACAGCGGTCCGGGTGCCGCGCGCAACGCCGGCTTGGCCGAGGTGCGCACGCCACTGGTCGCGTTCGTCGACACCGACGTCGAGCTCGCCGATGGTTGGCTGCACCCGCTGCTCGCCCACTTCGCGGACCCCCGCGTCGCCCTCGTCGCGCCCCGCGTGCGCAGCGCGGCGGGTGGCTGCGCCGCGATCGACGCGTACGAGTCGTTGCGCGGATCTCTCGACCTCGGCCCGGTCGAGGCGCGCATCGCGCCGGGCAGCCGGGTCGGCTACGTGCCTGCGGCGGCGATCGTGTGCCGCGCCGATGCCGTGCGCGCCGTCGGCGGTTTCGACCCGGGGATGCGCTTCGGCGAGGACGTCGATCTCGTGTGGCGACTCCACGAGGCGGGTTGGCGCTGCCGCTACCAGCCGGCGAGCGTGGTCACGCACCGAGCCAGGGCCGGGCTGGGGCGGTGGGCGAGGCAGCGCTACGACTATGGGACGAGCGCTGCTCCGCTGGCGGCGCGACATCCCGGGGCGCTGGCGCCGTTGCGGGTCAGCGGATGGAGCGCAGCCGTGTGGGGCCTGGTTGCCATCCGCCGGCCGTTCGCCGCCGGCGTCGTTGCCGCAGGAACCATCGTCGCGCTGCAAAGCAAATTGCGCGGCGTCCCGGCCGCCGAGAGCGCCCGGCTCGCCGGTCTCGGCCACCTCCACGCCGGCGAGCAGGTGGCCTCCGCCGTGACCCGCACGTGGTGGCCCCTCGCCATCGCCGCTGGAACGATCGTTCGCCGGCTGCGGTTCCCGCTGGCAGCGGCAGCGCTGGTGCCACCGACGCTGGAGTGGTTCCGCCGATCGGTCGAGACGCACGGCCGTCGACGCGTGCAGGATCTCGTCAACCACGTGCTGATCCGGCTGGCTGACGACGTCAGCTATGGCGCTGGCGTGTGGTCCGGGGTCCTGCGTCGACGCGACTGCACAGCCCTGCGACCGGACCTGACCAACTGGCCGCCGCGGTTGCGCACCAGCGCCCCTTGAGGGTCGGTGCCGTCAGCGCTGAGGATCGAGCGCGATCTGTGGACGCGCACGTTCCATCAACGCCGTGGCCGATCGTTGCGCTGTTCGCAACGGCGTCGAGGAACCACCTCGCTCGATCCAAGCCGACGGACTGAGCCGAGCCAGACCACGACCCATCGGCAGCGCGACTGATCCGACCACGTCGGGGTCGGCCCGCCGACACGGTGATCTTCGACGATCTCCTCCACGAGACGCTCGGGCCGGTCTCGGGTCGGATCGGTGGGCGCCTCGTCGACCAGGCCGGTCAGTCGCTTCGCGTTCGCTCGTGGATCGTCAGTGACGCAACGGAGGCCGCGACGTCGCCGCCCCGGCGGTTCGCCGGTGCCCCGCCTGCGGTGGCCGCCGCCCGGCGGCCGTGGATGTCGGCACCGAACTCCGCCCGAGCGAGATGGCCGGATTCGCTCGTG
Source organism: Acidimicrobiales bacterium (assembly GCA_038213195.1). Taxonomy (GTDB): domain Bacteria; phylum Actinomycetota; class Acidimicrobiia; order Acidimicrobiales; family Ilumatobacteraceae; genus JAODBQ01. The sequence goes on from JBBQTN010000002.1 coordinate 37,296, forward strand.
AATCGTCCGTGACGCAATCTCGCCTGCGCCTGGTTCGGTTCGGCCTCGTGAATCGTCGGTGACGTATTCGCGCTCGGTTCGGGTGGTCTCGGTGGCACGTGAATCGTCAGTGACGGAATGCTGCGTCCGCGACCAAGCGGACCATGGCGGCGCGTCCTCCGGCACGCTCGATGGAGACGCCACCGCAGCAGATCCGACGCTGGACCCCGGGCCGGGTTTCGTCACGGACGATCCACGAGGGGCGCCGAGCCGAGCGCTGCGCACAACGTTTCGTCACAGACGATTCACGAGAGGCCCGACCGAGCGCACGCACTGCGCACCGCGTTTCGTCACAGACGATTCACGATGGCACCGAGCCGGGCACTGCTCGTGCTTCGTCACAGACGATTCACGATGGCACCGAGCCGGGCACTGCTCGTGCTTCGTCACAGACGATTGACGAGGGGCGCCGACCCGAGATTTGCGCACCGCGTTTCGTCACGGACGATTCACGAGGAGCAGCGAGCCGGGTGCACTGCGTCCGGTGTTCCTCCCCGACGATGCACCTGGGGCCGCGCCGGCGGCTGGCGTTCGCGCGCGGCGCACAGCGTCAACGCAGGGTGGCGAGCGGTGTCTGAGTCACGGCGGCTACCGTCGCAGCGGATGACCGTGCGGCTGACGATCCGACGCCACGCGTGGGAGGCCCACGTGCGGTCCTTCGCCGCGTCGGTCGCGGGTCTCGTGCCCGTGGTGAAGGGCAACGGCTACGGCTTCGGGCGGCCCGTCCTGCACCAGGTCGCGGCGACACTCGCCCCGCGGGTGTGCGTCGGATCGGTACATGAGCTCGACGGCATCGCGCCCGGCGTCACGCCGATCGTGCTCACCCCGACGCTGTCGATCCCACGCTGCCCCGAGCGCGGCAGCGACACCGGCGAGGGCGGACCCAACCCGCCCGTTCTCACCGTCGGATCTCGTGAGCAGCTCGCCGCCCTCGCCGGCTGGAGTGGGAGCGTCGTCGTCAAGCTGCGCTCGTCGATGCAGCGTCACGGCATCGCCCCGGACGAGCTGGCCGCACTGGCTGACGCGATCCAGACGGCGGGTCTGCGGCTCGACAGCGCCGCGATCCACCTCCCGCTGACCGGTGACGACACTGCTCGCCGCAGCGAGATCGAACGATGGGCGACGATCATCCCGCCGTCGTGGACCGTCTCCGTGAGCCATCTCACGCCAGAGTCGTTCGCCGCGCTGTGCTCCGCTCATCCGAACCGGCGCTTCGAGTTGCGCGCCGGGACAGCGCTGTGGCACGGCGACAAGTCGTTCCTGCACCTCGACGCCGACGTCCTCGACGTGCGCGAGGTCGACAACACGATGACCGCCGGCTACCACGCCACACCCGTGCCGTTCGACGGTTCGCTGGTGATGATCGCTGCGGGCAGCGCGAACGGGATCGCCCCGCTCGCCGACGGGCGCAGCCCGTTCCACTTCGCCCGGCAGCGGATCACCCTGCTCGAGCCGCCGCACATGCACACCTCGATCGGGATCGTTCCGGCGGCGCAACGCTGTCCCGTCCCGGGCGACCGGGTCGACGTCCAGCGGCCGCTGATCACCACCACCCCCGACGAGCTGGAGTGGCTGCCGTGAGCACGCCCACCCGCGCCCGGATCATCGACCTCGACGTCGCCCGTGCGGTCGCCCTGATCGGCGTCGTGGTGATGAACTACTGGGGCTACCTGATCCTCGAAGGCAGCAACGAGGGCACGTCGTTCACCCACAGGGTGTTCGACCCGTGGAACGGCCCGCTGGCCACCCGCTTCGCCGCCGTTTTCGTGATGGTCGCCGGCATGGGGATCACGCTGATGACCGACCGCAGCCGGCGCACCGGTGATCGCGTGGCACGCAGCAACGACAGATGGACGTTGATCCGCCGCGGGATCCTGCTGTACGCGTTCGGGTACGCGTTCAACTGGATCTGGGACGGGACGATCCTGTTCTTCTACGGCGCGTTCTTCCTCGTCGGAGCGTTGCTGTTCACCCTGCGCGGGCGGTGGCTGGCACTCGTCGGTGCAGGGTCCGCCGTCGCGGCGGCCCTGCTGCAGTGGTGGAAGTTCGAACGCGAGGCACACGGCCACTCCACGGCATGGCTGTTCGATCCGAGGGGGCACTCACCGCGCGGCCTGATCTTCGACACGTTCGTCAACGGCACCCACCCGCTGCTGCCCTGGCTGGCGTTCCTGTGCGTCGGGATCATCCTCGGGCGGATGCTGCCGCTGGGCCGCGAGATCCGCATGATCCTCGCCCTGTCCGGGCTGATGCTCGCCGTCTTCACCCACGTCGTCCACGGCGCGATCGCCACCACGCCGCTGCTCGTGATCGAGCTCGGCGACGGCCCGTACACCCGCAGCCTCGATTACACGATCGGGACGATCGGCTCGTCGGTGGCTGCGTTCTGCATCATCGGTTCGATCGCCGGGGCGACGCGACACAGCCGGATCACCAAAGGCCTTGCTGCCGCAGGTCGCACCACGCTGACGATCTACGTGCTCCACGCGCTCGTCTTCAACCTGCTCGTGCACGACTTCGGATGGGTTCGTCCGACAGGGCTGGACACGGCCTGGCTGCTGGCCGGCGGCTTCTGGGTGGCGGCGATCATCACCGCCGCGGCGTGGCAGCAGCGCTTCGGGATGGGCCCGCTGGAACGGCTCTACCGCCGCTTCGGCGGCGACCCGCATCCGGGCGCCGGCTCGCGGCCGGACGAAGGCAACGACCCGCCGCCGCGTGCCGTTCACACCGAGACGCCCACCGCCGCGAAGGTCCCTGCGCACTGACGCGGATCGCCGGTCGTGAACCCGGTGTTCAGCCACTGCTTGCGTTGGGCGGACGTGCCGTGGGTGAACGTGTCCGGGTTGACCTGGCCGCCGCCCTGGCTCTCGATGTAGTCGTCGCCGACACCGTTCGCGGCGTCGAACGCCTCGTTGATCTCCTGGTCGGAGTCGAGCAGCCCGCGCGCCTTGACGCTGTTGATCCACACCCCGGCGTAGCAGTCTGCCTGCAGCTCGAGGCCCTCGGAGTAGAGGTGGGCGTTGGTTCGGTCGCTCTGCTCGTGCTGATCGACCTTGTCGCTCGTGCCGAGCAGGTTCTGCACGTGATGCCCGTACTCGTGGGCGACGATGTACTGCTCGGCGAGATCGCTGGTCGTGCCGATCAGCTGGTTCTCCAGCTGCTGCATGAAGTTCAGGTCGATGTACACGTGCCGGTCGACCGGGCAGTAGAACGGCCCGGTCTGCGCGCTGGCAGACCCGCACCCGGTGTTGGTGGCGCCGCCGAAGAACGTCGTCGTGGCCTGCTGGTAGGGCGTGTTGAACGCCTGTGGCAGCTCGGTCGTCCAGAACGCCTGGACGTCGTTGGTGCCGCCGCAGACGATCTGCTCGAGCTCGCTGCTGCACGTGCCGTTGGTCGCGTCCGCGCTCTGCGCGCTGTTGCCGCCGACGGCGCTCTGCGTCGAGTTGCCGCCGAGCACCTTCGGCAAGACGAGCGCGGCGAGCAGCACGAGCACCCCGACGATCCCGCCGCCGGCGCGCAGGCCACCCCCGCCGAGCATCCCGCCGAGGCCACCGAGCCCACCGAGCCCGCTCCCCCCGCCGCCGCCACCGCCGCCGCGGCGGTCGTCGATCTCGGATGCGTCGGTGCTGCGGATCCTCGTCATCGAGCGTCTCCCGGTTCTGCCGCGACCAGTGACGCGGTGCGTCTCACGATGCCCGGCGATGGGCCCGGTGAATCCCCCGGATTGCGACCGCACCCGCGCCGATCAGCGGGCCACGATCACCGAGACGGGCCGGGGTGATGCGCGCCCCCTTGCTGAACGACAGCGCCGAGTGCTCGGCGAGGGCCTCCTGCGCCGAGTTGAAGAACGTCGCCCCGAACCCCAGCGCAACGGACCCGCCGATCACGACGAGGTCGAGGTCGAGCAGGTTGCAGACCGAGGCGACGGCGGTGCCGACGAGCCGCCCGGTGCGCTGCATGATCTCGTAGGTCGGCTCCGTCGCAGGCCGCCCCGTGATCGCGAGGATCGACGTCCCCGACGCCTCGGCCTCGAGGCAGCCGCGCGAGCCGCAGGGGCAGCGCCGGCCGTTCGGCTCGACGACGATGTGACCGACGTGCCCCGCGTTGCCCGTCGCCCCGTCGAGCAGCTGGCCGTTGAGCACGATCCCGCCGCCGACGCCGGTGGAGACCACCATCGCCAGGAAGTTGTCCTTGCCGATCGCCGCCCCGAGCCAGCCCTCGGCGAGCGCGAGGGCCTTCGCGTCGAGGTCGACGTACACGGGCAGGCCGGTCGACTCGGCGATCCGCCGGCGCAGCGGGAACGTGCGCCACGCAGCGATGTTCAGGGGCGAGACCTCCTCACCGTTGGTCGTCAGCGGCCCAGCCGAGCCGATGCCGACCGCCGCCACCCGACGCTCGTGGTGGCCCCGCGCCCGTTCGAGCTGCGCCTGGACCATCACGTCCAGCGACTCGTACAGCGCGTTGGCGTTGAGGTCGTGGTCGACGAGGTTCTGCTCGCGGTCGATCAGCTCGCCCTGCATGGTCATCAACCCGACCGCCATCTTCGTGCCGCCGATGTCGACCACGACTGCCACATCCCCCGTACCAGCCATGACCCGCGGAGGTTAGTGCCCGTGCCGGTGCGTTCACCCCACGCGACGGGCGCTCTCGACGAGGTTGATCTCGTAGAGGACGAGGTCCAGCGCGTCGGCGGAGACCATCCCCGAGAAGCGCTGCGGGTGGTCGGCGTCGATGCAGCTCGACAACGGGTTGAGCAGCGTCCACGGCGTCGGATGGCAGAACTGCACGACGCTGTAGCGCTCCCCCGAGAAGCCGGGGGCCGCGACGACCCGGTGCACGCCGGTGGGGATGATCCCGTTCGTCAGCCGCTCGAGCATCATCCCGGTGTTGATGATCACACCGCCCGCGGGCGCGACGGCATCGACCCAGTGGTCGCCGACCTTGACCTGCAGGCCGGGCGCAGTGGCCCTCGGCAGCGCGGTGATCAGGTTGATGTCGCCGTGCGCGCCGGCCCACACGTGGGTGCCGCCGGGCGACTCGATCATCGGTGGGTAGCGGATCGCCCTGGTCAGGGTGGCGCCGTTGGTGGTCATCTCGTCGAAGTACGACTCGTGGCAACCGATCGACTCGGCGATCACCCGCAGGAACCGGCGCTGGAGGTCCTCGATCGAGCTGTGGAAGGTGGTCAACACGCGCTCGATGCCCGGCACGGCCTCCTCCGGCAGCACCTGCGGCCCGTAGCGATGCGGGTAGCGGTCGCGCAGCGGGTGGCCGACGGGCAGGGTCCTGCCCCAGTTGAGCATCTCCTTCCAGTCGGGGACGTCGCTCGACGCCGCCGTCTCCACCAAGAGCCCTGTGTAGCCGGTCTGGCCGTGGCTGTCGGGGGCGCAGAACTTCTGCTTGACGTCCTGGTCGAGGTTGAAGAACTCCTGCAACATCCCGTAGGCGCTGTCGAGCAGGTCCTCGGAGAGGTCGTGGCTGGTGTAGACGAAACCGGTCGCCAGGCTGTGGCGCACCCCTTCCACCACGGCTCGCCGCCGTTCGCCGGTGTGCTGCTCGAAGGCGAGGAGGTCAACGTCGACGATGTCGTCCATGCGGCAACGGTATCGCTCGCTCGGGGCACGGTCGGCGGGGAGGCCGGCGCGCCGATCGTCGATACTTGCACCGTGGCGACGACGACCGACTGGAACCCCGTGCTGCGCGGTGAGTTCTCCAAGCCGTACTGGTACGAGCTGCAGCGATTCGTGGAGGGCGAGCGCCTCCAGCACACCGTCTACCCGCCGCGCGAGGAGGTGTTCGCCGCCTTGCACCTGACCCCGCTGGCCTCGACCCGGGTCGTGATCCTCGGCCAGGACCCGTACCACGGGCCACGCCAGGCCCACGGCCTGTGCTTCTCGGTGCGTCGCGAGGTGGCGATCCCGCCGTCGCTGGTGAACATCCACACCGAGCTGCGCAACGACCTCGGCATCGCCACCCCGCACCACGGCAACCTCGAGGCGTGGGCCCGCCAGGGGGTGCTGCTGCTGAACACCTCGCTGACGGTGCGCGCCGGTCAGGCCGCGTCGCACCAGGGCAAGGGATCGGAGACGTTCACCGACGAGGTGCTGCGCGTCGTCATCGGGCGCGACCACCCCGTCGTGTTCATCCTGTGGGGGGCGGCGGCGCGCCGCAAGAAGGCGCTCGTCGACACGTCGCCGGCAGGACCGGGTCACGTGATCATCGAGTCGGCCCATCCCTCACCGCTCAGCGCGCGCAACGGCTTCTTCGGCAGCAAGCCGTTCAGCCGCACCAACGACGCCCTGCGCACCGCCGGGCTCCCCGAGATCGACTGGCGCCTCCCCGAGTAGCGTCGAGCGTCGTGGCTCGCCATCGGGTGGTGATCATCGGCGCCGGGTTCGGGGGGCTGGCGGCGGCACGGGCGCTGCGCCATGAACAGGTTGAGGTGACGATCGTCGATGCCAACAACTTCCACACCTTCCAACCCCTGCTGTACCAGGTGGCCACCGCCGGTCTCGACGGAGACGACGTCGGCTACCCGGTGCGCGGCATCTTCCGCCGCCAACGCAACGTTGCCGTGCGGATGGCCCGCGTCACAGCGATCGACCTCGACAGCCGGATCGTGTCGACCAACGTCGGCGACCCGCTGAACTACGACTCGCTGATCGTCGCGGCCGGGGCGGTGAGCAACTCCTACGGGGTTCCCGGCGTCGACGCGCACACGTTCGCGTTGAAGTCGCTCGACGACGCGCTCGCCGTCCGCCAGCACGTCCTCGCCCGCTTCGAGGAGTCCGCCGCGGACCCAGCCGCGGCGACCGACGGCGCGTTGAACGTCGTGATCTGCGGCGGAGGCCCGACCGGGGTGGAGCTCGCCGGCGGGATGATCGAGTTGTTCGAGCATGTCCTCGCCAAGGACTTCCGCCACCTCGACGTGGCCCACGCCAAGGTCGTGCTCGTCGAGGCCGTCGACCGCCTGCTCGGCACGTTCCAACCGGCCAGCTCCGCCACAGCGCAGCGGGTGCTCAGCCGGCGCGGGGTCGAGGTGATCACCGGGGTCGGGGTCGCCCGCGTCGAGCCGGACGCGGTCGTGCTCGCCGACGGGCGCAGGCTGCTCGCGCGCACGATCGTCTGGACCGCCGGCGTCAGGGCGGGCCCTGTCGCGGCGATGCTCGGCGTGGCGTTGACGAAGGGTGGACGGATCGCTGTCGACGGCGACCTCGGCGTGCCTGGCCGTCCGGGCGTGTACGCGGTCGGCGACATCGCCGCCGACCGCGACCACCCACTGCCGCAGGTCGCCCAGCCAGCGATCCAGGGTGGCCGGTACGTCGCCCGCCAGATCGCCCGGCGGCTGCACGCCCGACCGGCGCCGGTACCGGCAGAGCCGTTCCTCTACCACGACAAGGGATCGATGGCGACGATCGGTCGCCACGCCGCCGTGGCCGAGTTTCCCAACGGACGAAGGTTGAGCGGCCCGCTCGGCTGGCTGGCGTGGCTCGGCCTGCACATCGTGTACCTGATGGGCTTCCGCAACCGTGCCAACGTCCTGCTCAACTGGACCTGGAACTACCTCACCTACGACCGCGCCGCCCGCCTCCTCACCGGCGAAGAAGAGTCCGACCCGGCGATCGCCTGAGCAAGTCGGCGACGCTGTCACCGGATCTGCCCATTTCTGAGCAGCTGACGTACCAGCGTCGCCCCGAACCGTCCTGGCAGACGGCGAGGGAAGCGCCCGCGACGAGCCTGCACGGTGGAGCAGCGAAAGCGAGCGTCAGCGAGCGGACGCCAGTCCCCGACCGTCAGGCACGGCCGGCACCTGCTGGGTGATGCAGTGGATGCCTCCGCCGCCGGCGGCGAGGATCGCGCCGACGTCGAGGCCGATCACCTCGCGACCCGGGAACTGGTCGGCGATGATCGCCAGCATGTCGCGGTCGGCGGGGTGGCCGCAGACCGGCACCGCCACGAACCCGTTGCCGACGTAGAAGTTGAGGTACGGCACCGCGACGCGGTCTCCACGGCGTTCGACGAACGGCAGCACAGGCACCTCGACCACTTCGAGCGCGTTGCCGCCGCCGTCCTCCCACCCGGACGCAACCCGCGCATTGACGTTCATCCGTACCCGGTCGTCCTCCTGCGGATCGTCACAGCCCTGCATGACGAGCACGCCCGGCCTGGCGAACGCGGCGACGTTGTCGACGTGGCCGTCGGTGTCGTCGTCGAACGCCAGCCCGTACGGCAGCCACAGCACGCGGCGCACACCGAGCTCGGCACAGACGGTGGCCTCGATCTCGGTCTGCGTCATCGACGGGTTGCGGTTGGGGTGCATCAGGCACTGCACCGTGGTGACAGCGCTGCCCGCCCCGTCGACGCCGATCGACCCGCCTTCGAGGACCATCGACAGCGACCGCACCGGATGCCCGGCGCCGCCGGCCCACGCCGCGCCAACGGCGGCATCGTCAGCGAACGGGACGAACTTCCCGCCCCAGCCGTTGAACACCCAGTCGAGCGCGATGCGCTGGGTCCCGTCGGTGACGAAGATCGGACCCGTGTCGCGGAACCACGAGTCGTCGATCTCCAGCGCGACCACCTCGACACCGGCACCGCACGCCCCGACTGCGGCGGCGACATCCGCGCCCGGTCGGGCGATCATCGTCACCGGCTCGAAGCGCTGGATCGTGCGCGCCACCTCGGCGTGCGCGGCGCGCGCCTCGCCCATCAGCGCGCCCGGGTAAATCGCCTCGCGGCACGGCCAGCACATCACCGTGCGCTCGTGCGGCGCGAACTCGCCAGGCATCCGCAGGCCGGTCAAGCGGCTGCCTACCGCTGGCTGCCGTGGCGGCCGTCGAGCGTCAGCAACGGGCCGTAGAGATCCGGACGGCGGTCGCGGAACAGTCCCCACGCGTTGCGGGCCGTGCGCAGTCGGTCGAGGTCGAACGTCGCGCACACGACCTGCTCGCCGTCGCGCCCCGCTTCTGCGACCTTCGCCCCGGTCGCGTCGGCGATGAACGACGACCCGTAGAACGTGATCTCACGTTGTTCGGCGGCCCGACCGACCTCACGCCCGACGCGGTTCGCCGCCACGACGGGCATCAGGTTGGCACCGGCATGGCCCTGCATCACCCGTTGCCAGTGCCCGCTCGAATCCCACGTCGGGTCGGGCGGCTCACTACCGATCGCCGTCGGGTAGAGCAGCAGCTCGGCGCCGAGCAGCGCCATGCATCGCGCCGACTCCGGGAACCACTGATCCCAGCAGATGCCGACGCCGATGGTCGCGAAGCGCGTCTCCCACACGCGGAAGCCGGTGTCGCCCGGGTTGAAGTAGTACTTCTCGGTGTAGCCGGGACCGTCGGGGATGTGGCTCTTGCGATAGGTGCCGAGCACCGACCCATCCGCGTCGACGACGACCACCGTGTTGAAGGCCGACTGCCCGGCGCGCTCGTAGACGCTCAACGGCAGCACCACGCCGAGCTCGGCGGCGACCGCCGCGAAGCGGGCAATGGTCGGGTGCCCGTCCACCGGGCGGGCTTTGGCGAAGTGCTCCGGCAGCTGGTCGATGCAGAAGTACGGACCTTCGAACAGCTCGGGGAGCAGCACGATCCGTGCCCCGCCCGAGGCGGCGACACGCACGAGGCGTTCTGCCGTTGCGAGGTTGGTGGCGACGTCGTCGACCATCGACATCTGCACCGCGGCGACTGTCAACTCCACCCCGGTCACTCTACGGAGCGGCCTGCCCGGTGACGATCTGCTCGATCCGCTCGAGCGTCAGCTTCATGTCGCGTTGGGTCGAGGTGCGCAACGGCCGGACGAGCATCCGCAGCTTCTCGCGGCGGATGTCCCACGTCTCCTTGACGAGCGTGCCGCCGTCGCGGGGTTCGAGCTCGTACTTCCAGATCCTCCCGCCGAGCGCGAGGCCGAGCACCCTGCTGGCCGGTCGCGGTTGCCAGGCGATCACCTTGTCGTCGTCGAACTCGACGACCGTGTTGACCATCCGGTAGGGGAAGCCGCGCTTCATTGCCATCCCGAACGACGAGCCGAGCGTCAGCTGCTGCGAACCCGAGTCTGCGCCGCGCAGGCTGCCCGAGCCGTCGATCTCGCGATGGCGGGCCGGGTTGGCGAGCAGGCCGAAGATCGCCGGGGCGGGGGCGGGGATCAACCGCTCCACCGTGACGGTGTCGAGAACGGATTGCGGCATGGGCGGAACATACCGGCCCTGCCCGGTCATGCCACCGGCCCGCCGGCGACCTCGGTTGCCGAGAGCGTCGAGCGCGCTCGACACGCAACGCTTCGGCGGTCACCCTGCGATGACGGTGCCTGCCTCGGTCAACGCCCGCGACGAGGTGCCGACCCAGATCCTGTGATCACCACTCGGCACGATCCAGTCGTGGCGATCGACGTCCCACGTGCTGAACGCCCGCCAGGGCAGCGCAAGGTCGACCGTCCGCGAGTCCCCGGCGGCGAGCTCGACCTTGGCGAACGCCTGCAAGGTGCGCACCGGCCGGTCGGCGCGATCGACCGGCGGCTGCACGTAGCACTGGACCACCGTGCCGCCGGTGCGCGTCGACGTGTTGGCGACTCGCAGCGCGACGGTGACGCCAACGTCGATCGAGCCGCTGACCGCGGCGTCGCCGAGCTCGAACGTCGCGTAGCCGAGGCCGTGACCGAACGCGAACAACGGCTCGATCGACTGCGCGTCGTACCAGCGGTACCCGATCAGCGGCCCCTCGGCGTACACGGCCGTGCCGTCGCGGCCCGGATGGTGCCGGTACGCCGGCGTGTCGGCGAGCTGGCGCGGGATGGTCATCGGCAGTCGCCCACCCGGCTCGGCCTCGCCGAGCAGCACGTCGGCCACGGCGTCGCCGAGCTCCTCGCCCGGGAACCAGATCTGCACGACCGCGTCGACCGAGTCCAGCCACGGCATCGCCACCGGCGAACCGGCGTTGATCACCACGACGGTCTTCGCGCTCGCGGCGGCGACGCGGGAGATCAGCTCATCCTGACGGCCGGGGAGGTCCATCGTCACGCGGTCTTCGCCCTCGGTCTCCCAGTCGGCGGTCGTGCCGACGACGACGACGGCCACCTCGGCCGCGGCGGCCGCAGCGACCGCGCGCTGCAGCGCGTCACCAAGCTCCGGCGGCGCGCCGCCGACCATCAGCCCGCGCAGCATCGGGTACTCGACGACCGGGTAGTCGACCTTGACGGTGCACGCGACCCCCTCCTCCAGCGCGACGGTGGCGCGGATCTCCGGGCTGCCCTGACCGAAGAACGCGCCGCCGGTCAGCGGCGTCGACAGGTCGACTGCGACGTCGCCGTTGATCCGCAGGACCGCTGGCCCGACGCTGGTCACCCCGAACTGCCAGTCGCCGGTCGCCGACGGGACGAAGCTGCCCGTGACCGTGGCGCCGAAGTGGCGCAGGTCGATGTGCTCGGCGGGAGGCTCCATCCAGATCATCGACAACCGGTCGAGCTGCTGCTCTGCGGTAGCCCCGTCGCCGCTCTCGTAGCGCACGGTGAAGTCGCCGCGCAGCGCAGGCAGGCGCTTGTCGATCGAGCACCCCGGCTCGTCGACGACGTCGAGGCCGCGATCGCGCAACGGGCCCAACAACCGCACAGGCCTGTTCGCGCGCACCCGCGCGCTGCCGCCTCCCTGGATCTGGCTGCGCTCCGCGTTCGGTCCGACGACGGCGAGGCGACCCGGCGCCGCCAGCGGCAGCACGCCGCCGTCGTTCTTGAACAGGACCATGCCGGCGATCGCGGCGCGGCGGATCAACGCGCGGGTCTCGGGCGGGTCGTCGGTGCGCTCGGTGGTGTCGATCTCGCCGACGCCGCTCCACACGAACAGCTCGAGCAGCCGCCGCACCGACTCGTCGACGCGCGCCTCGGCGACAGCGCCGGCGTGGATCGCGTCGACCAGCGCGTCGCCGCGTTCGCGCGGCGGCCCTGGCATCTCCAGGTCGAGACCCGCTTCGAGCGAGGCCGCTGCACTGTGCGTGCCGTACCAGTCGCTGATCACGACACCGTCGAACCCCCACTCGTCGCGCAGCACGCCGCGCAGCAGCGGGCCGTGCTCGCTGGCGTACATGCCGTTGACCCGGTTGTACGACGACATCAACGCGCGGACTCCGCCACCGCCCTCTGCGACGGGTGCAACGGCGGATTCGAACGGCAGCAGGTACAGCTCGCGCAGGGTGCGCTCGTCGACCTCGCTGGAGATCGTCATCCGCTCGAACTCGGTGTCGTTGGCGACGAAGTGCTTGATGCACGCCGCGACGCCCTCGCCCTGCACGCCGCGCACGTAGCCGACGGCGATGCGCGCGGTGAGGTGCGGGTCCTCGCTGAAGCACTCGAAGTTGCGGCCACCGATCGGGGTGCGGTGGAGGTTGACCGTCGGGGCGAGCAGCACGTTGACACCCTTGCTACGCGCCTCTCGCCCGAGCGCCCGTCCGACCTCCTCCACGAGCGCCGGGTCGAACGTCGCCCCGAGCGCAGTGCCGCACGGGAACGACGCCGAGGCCGGGCCCTGCCACGACGTGCCGCGCACGCCCGCCGGACCGTCGCTGCAGCGCATCGGCGGGACGCCCGGCAGCTCGACCGTGTGCCACGAGTCGTGCCCGGCAAGCAGCGCGACCTTCTGCTCGAGAGTGAGCGCGGCCATCACCGCGCCGATGTCGATCCCCATCCGGTCAGCCTGTCAGATCGAGCTGCCGTCAGGTTCGGCCGTCGCCGGGGCGAGCGTGAAGCCGATCAGCGCGCCGCCACCCGGGGCGCTGGACGCGAACACGGTGCCGTGGTGCGCGTCGACGACCGACTTGACGATCGCCAGTCCGAGTCCAGACCCGGGCTTGCTGCGCTGATCGACGGCCCGGAAGAACCGGTCGAAGACGTGCGGCAGATCGTCCCCGCGGATGCCGTCGCCGTGGTCGCGCACCGTGAAGGTGTGGTCCTTCACGAACACCTCGATCGGCCCCGCCTCTGCGAACTTCGCTGCGTTGTCGACGAGGTTCTGCATCGCCCGTTCGAGCGCAACCGGTTGGCCGTCGACGGCCGAGTTGTCCGCGACGAGGCGCACCTCGCGCCCGGTGCGGCGGATGGTGCGGGCCACCGCGCGGGAAGCCACCTCGCCGAGCAGCAGGTGTCGCACGGGTTCGTCGTCGCGACGGTCGGTCGCCAGCTCGACCAGCTCGTTGACCAGCGCGGTCAGCTCGCGGCTCTCGCTGTCGAGGTCGGCAACGAGTCGCCGGCGCTCATCGGGAGCGAGCCGATCGAAGTCGCGCAGCACGGAGACGTTGGTGCGCAGGCTGGTCAGTGGGGTGCGCAGCTCGTGGCCGGCGTCCTGCACCAGCTGCGTCTGCTCCTGGCGGCTGCGCGCCAGCGCGCCGAGCATCCCGCTGAACGCGGCGCCGAGTCGAGCCGTCTCGTCCGCACCGTCCGTCGGCACCTCGACGTCGAGGCGGCCGGTCGAGGCCACGGTGCTGACCGAGGTGGTCAGCCGCACGAGGCGGCGGGTCAGCTGCCGTCCGATCATCCAGCCGACGACTGCCGAGGCGATCACTGCGATCACCACCGCCCAGAACGTGTGGCGCAGGATCGCGTTGAGCGAGTTCTCGTTCTCGCGCAGCGACCTGGCCAGCTGGACGGCCCCACCGGCTTCCGACTGGACGGTGAGCACGCGGAACGGTTCGTTGTCGACGCGCACGTCGTGGCGGGCGCGGGGGTTCTGCGCGGTCGATCGCGCCACTGCGATGTCGATCGGCGTGACCGGCAGCACCTCCTGCTGGTTGGGGTTGGGCCCGATCTGCTCGACGTGACCCGACGCGTCGATCGCCTGCACCAGGATCTGGTCGAAGCTGCGCGGGCGTTGCCCCGGGCGCCCGCCGCTGGCCAGCGCGAGGTCGAGGAGGTCGCGCCCGCTGCGGTGCGACGCCGTGTCGAGCGATTGGTCGACGGCGTGCTCGAGCTCGTTGCGGGTGCTGAGGTACGACGACGCACCCACCGCAGTGGTCGCCACTGCCGCGAGGAGCATCAGCGCGAGGACGATCTTGAGGCGCAGGCTCATCCTGCGCGGACCGTGTACCCCACGCCACGTACTGTGTGGATCAGCTTGCTCTCACCCGGCAGCTCCAGCTTGCGCCGCAGGTAGGAGATGTACACCGCGAGGTTCTTGGAGTCCGGGCCGAAGTCGTAGCCCCAGATCCGCTCGTAGATGGTCGAGTGCTCGAGCACGATCCCCTGGTTGCGGGCGAGCAGCTCGAGCAGGTCGAACTCCGTCTTCGACAGCTCGACCTCGCGATCGCCACGCCACACCCGTCGTGCGTTCGGCTCGATCCGCAGATCGCCGAGCTGCAGCGCGTCGTGCGCGCCGTGCTCACCAGCGTCGTCGGTGCGGGCACGGCGCAGGAGGGCGCGGACCCGGGCGAACAGCTCGTCGAGCTCGAACGGCTTGGCCAGGTAGTCGTCGGCGCCGGCATCCAGCCCGGCGACGCGATCGGCGGTCTCGGTGCGCGCCGTCAGCATCAGGATCGGCAGCCGGTTGCGTTCGGCGCGCAACACCCGGCACACGGTCAAGCCGTCGACGTTGGGCATCATCACGTCGAGGATCGCCGCGTCGGGCTGTTCCCTCTCCACCAGCGTCAGTGCGATCGCGCCGTCGGCCGCGGGCACCACCTCGTAGCCCTGCAGGACGAGGGCCCGTGACAGCGACTCGCGGATCGCCCGATCGTCGTCGGCGAGCAGGATCCGTCCGCTGCTCATTCAGCGGCCACGTTCGTCGGGGCTGGTGGTGGTGTTGATTCGCTCGCTGGGCTCGCTCATCATCTGCTCATTCTGCTGGATCGTGTTCGGTCCGGCTCGCCGGAGCGGGGCGGGAGAGCGCCCCGGCGAGCCGGACACGATCCTCGGCCGGATGCAACCGGCCGACATCGGTCGTCAACCGGTGGTCGCCGGTACCGTTGTCGAGGGTGTCGTCGTCGAGGGTGACGGCGCGGAGCCGGATGGTTTCGTGCTGCCGTCCGGGGCGCCGTGGCCGCCGTCCCTGCCGCCGCCGGGCCCTCGTCCATGCTCGCCGCCGAAGATGCCCGGACCACCGTTCGGCGTGCCGTTGTTGACGACGTCGGTGATCTCCGTCGTCGCCGTGGTCATCCTGGTGTCTTCTTGCGCCTGGGTGAGCGTGCCGGCCTTGACCTGCGCGTCGAGCGCCGTCTTGGCCTCAGCGACGAGTGCGTCGATGACATCCTGCGCCGTCTTGCCCTTCGTGACGGCGTAGGCCGCGATCGTCTGGCCGTCGCGCAGCGCCGTTTGGACGTCGTCCACGGTCACGCCGAGCGTGGTGGCCACGGTCTGCAGCGAGACCCTGGCCGCGCCGCGCCGGCCACCGAACCCGGGGTCCCCGAATCCTGGACCGCCGCCGCGCGCGACCGGACCGGCGGTGTCGAGCTTGGCGATCACTGCGTCGACCTGCGCCTGGGTGAGCGTGCCGTCGTCGACCAGCGACTGCAGCAGTTGCTTCAGCCGATCGCCGCGGTCGGTCTTCGCGGAGGTGCCAGCGGGCGCCGTGGACGGCGTCGCGGTGGTGCCCGAGGAGCCGGTTGACGGCGTTGTGGTCGGGGGCGGACTGGTGCTCGACGGGTCGGTGGCAACCGCAGAGCCGGCGGCAGCCCCCGCCGAGCCGGAGCCTTCGAGGATGAGACCGGCCCCACCGCCGGCCACCAGGCCGGCTGCGAGGCCGACGCCGGTGATGATGCGCTGCCTGTGGTTCACGAGCGAACTCTTGCCGGGCGAGGTGAGAACTGGCAGCCCGGCGGGTGAGATCATGGTGAGAACCGGTCGAACTCCTCGATCAGCTCGAGCAGCGCCTGCTCCGCGACCTCGCTCAGCGCCGGATGGATCCAGATCTGCCCGGCGGCGAGCTCGTCGACGGTGTTGCCGAGGTGCATCCCCTGCACGAACAATTGCACCAGCAGCGAGGCCTGGTAGCCGATCACGTGCGCCCCGAGCAGCGTGCGCGTCACCGGGTTGCCGATCAGCTTGGCGAAGCTGGTCGTGTCCTCGAGCGCCCAGCCGTACGCCGCCCCGGCGTAGTCGTGGGTGATCACGCTGATCGGGCGCCCGCTCATCCTCGCCTGCCGCTCGGTCAACCCGACGGCGCCGATCTGCGGGCTGCTGAACACCGCGTGCGGCGCCGGGCGGGAGTCGAGCAGGCGCAGGTCGTCGGGATGGAGCAGGTTGTGGTGCACGACCCGCGCCTCGCCGTTGGCCATGTGCTTGAGCTGGTGGCGCCCGTTGACATCGCCGAGCGCCCACACCCCGGGCGCCGACGTGCGCCCGAAGTGGTCGACGACGACGTGCCCGTCGCCGTTGACGTGGATGCCGGCGGCGGCCCCGTCGAGCTGGTCGCCATTGGCCCGCCGGCCGGCGGCGACGAGCAGCACATCGCCCTCGACCACCCGGGAACCGTCCGCGTCGGTGACCTCCACCGAGGCGCTGCCCTCGCCGTGCACGACCCGTCGGATCGTCGTCCCGAGCAGCACCTCGTCGAACATGTCGCCGGCCAGCTCGGTGTAGCGCGCCGAGATGTCGTCGTCCTCGGCCGTCAGCAGCTGCCTGCTGCGGTTGATGACGGTCACCCGCGAGCCGAGCGCGCCGAACACGTAGCCGAGCTCTGCGGCGATGAACCCACCGCCGAGCACGATGAGGTGCTCGGGGAGCTTGTCGAGGCGCATGATCGTGTCGCTGGTGTGGTACGGCCCGTCAGCCAGGCCGGGGATCTCGGGGATGAACGAGCGCGCGCCGGCGGCGATGACGACCTGCGCGCCGCGGATCCGTACCCCGTTGACCTCCAGCTCGCGCTCGCCGACGAATCTCGCGTCACCTTCGAAGACGGTGACGTTGTCGTTGCCCAGCCTGTACTCCCGGCCGCCGGCGGCGATCGGGTCGATCCGCGTGAACACGCGGTCGCGGATGGCCGGCCAGTCAGCTCCTTCGAACGTGCCGTGCACGCCGTAGCGCGCCGCGTGCTTGATCGTGTGGGCGACGTCCGCGGCGTAGACGTACATCTTCGACGGGATGCAGCCCCGGTTGAGGCACGTCCCCCCGAACACGTCGCGCTCGACGATGGCGATGCGCCAGCCGCGCATCTCGTGCGAGATCAGTGAGTTGCCCGAGCCGGTGCCGAGGATGACCAGGTCGAAGTCGAGCACCGCCGCGCCGGGCAGGTTGTGTGTCACGCCGACAGGTTTACCTGCGCAGCCGGCCCGATCGGCGCGGAGCACCCCGCCGACCGGGTTTCGGGACGCCACCGTTTCCGGTAGAACGGCTCGGGAGTCCGTCAGACGGCCCAGCGATCCTCGAGGAGCGTCACATGGTTGGCCCGTACACGTTGCCCGACCTGCCCTACGACCCCGCCGCGCTGGAGCCGCACTACTCGGCCGAGATCGTCGAGCTGCACCACGACAAGCACCACGCGGCGTACGTCAAGGGGATCAACGACACGCTCGACAAGCTCGCTGCGGCGCGCGACGCGAAGGACTTCTCCAACCTGCCGACGCTGGAGAAGAGCCTCGCCTTCCACCTCTCCGGACACGTGCTGCACAGCATCTTCTGGACGAACATGAGCCCCGACGGCGGTGGCCGGCCCGACGGCGACCTCGGCGCCGCGCTCGACGAGCACTTCGGCGGGTTCGACCCCTTCCAGGCGCAGCTCAGCGAGGCCACCACGAGCATCCAGGGGATCGGCTGGGGCGCGCTGTCGTGGGAGCCGAGCGGCAAGCGGCTGATCGTCGAGCAGGTCTACGACCACCAGGGCAACATCGGCTCGGGGGCGATCCCGCTGCTGGTGATCGATGCGTGGGAGCACGCCTTCTACCTGCAGTACAAGAACGTCAAGGCCGATTGGGTGAAGGCGTTCTGGAACATCGTCAACTGGCCCGACGTCGCCAGCAGGCTGACGATGGCGATGCAGTCACCCTCGCTGCTGTAGCGGCGGCGACGGCAGTGGCATCCTTGGACCAGTGCCGGGCGACGAGGGGCTGATCGAGATCACCGACGGGAGCGTTCGGTGGCGCTTCGAACCGACGTTCCTCCGCTCGAACTGGACGTGCATCTGGGGCCGCGGGTGCCTCGGGATCCTCGACGTGCCGGCGCCCGAGCTGCAGCAGGGTTGCTGCTCGGTCGGCGCGGAGCTCAGCGACGTGGACGAGGCGATGACGACCGCGGCGTTGGCGGCGACGCTCGACCCGGGCATCTGGCAGCACCGCTCGGCCGCCGGCGTCGACGGCGACGACGTGTTCAGCGACTCGACCCGCACCAACACCAAGGTCGTCGACGGGGCGTGCGTCTTCCTCAACCGGCCCGGGTTCCCCGGCGGTGCCGGCTGTGCGCTGCACCTCGCCGCGCTGGCCGCCGGCGAGTCGCCGATCGACTGGAAGCCGTCGGTGTGCTGGCAGCTCCCGATCCGCGTCGACTGGGAGGACCACGCAGATGGCACCGAGACGGCGACCGTCAGGCGCTGGAGCCGGGCCGATTGGGGCGCAGAGGGCGAGACGATGGCGTGGTGCTGCACCGAGCGGACGGGCGACGAGCCAGGTGCGTACGTCGGCGATCGGCCGGTCATCGACAGCCTCGCCGACGAGCTGACCGGGATCGTCGGCGAGGCAGTGCTCGTCGAGCTACGCCGCCGGCTGTGACGCGCGCCCTACAGTGCCGCCCATGCCGAACGATTTCAACAAGAAGATCATCGAGGAGTTCCGCGCCAACGGCGGCAAGGTCGGCGCCCCGTTCGAGGGCGCGCCGATGGTCCTGCTGACCACGATCGGGGCGAAGTCCGGCAACCAGACCACGACCCCGCTCGTGTACAAGCAGGACGGCGAGCGGATCGTGATCTTCGCCTCGGCGGCCGGGGCGCCGAAGCACCCTGCGTGGTACCACAACCTGGTCGCCAACCCACAGGTGATCATCGAGGTCGGCAACGAGCGCACCGGCGCAACCGCTGAGGAGATCACAGGGCCCGAGCGCGACCGGATCTACGCCGAGCAGGCGACGATCATGCCCGGCTTCGCCGAGTACCAGGCGAAGACGACGCGCGTCATCCCGGTCGTTGCGCTGAACCGCACCTGACAGGGCGGGCGGGACTGCGATGGCAGCGCGGGGCTCGGTCGACGCGGTCGACGCAGTCGTCGTCGGGGCGGGACCGAACGGGCTGACCGCGGCGCTGCGGCTGGCCCTCGCCGGGCGATCGGTCGCCCTGTTCGAGGCGCGCGACACGATCGGCGGCGGATGCCGCACCGAGGAGCTGACGGTGCCCGGCTTCCGCCACGACCGCTGCGCGACGATCCACTCGCTCGGCGCCGGTTCGCCGGTGTTCGGGCCGCTGCAACTCGAACGTCACGGCGTCCGCTACCTGCACCCGGCGATCCCCCTCGCCCACCCGCTCGAAGATGGTCGGGCCGCGCTGTTGCAGCGCTCGCTCGGCGAGACGATGGATGGTCTCGGCGTCGACGGTCGCGCCTGGCGCCGGCTGGTCGGCGGCACGGTCCGGCACTGGGACGCGCTGCTGCCGTCGTTGCTCCAGCCGTTGGTCTCGGTGCCCCGCCATCCCGTCGCGATGGCCGAGTTCGGGACGCGCGCGGTGCTCCCGGCGAGTGTCGTGACCCGGCGGTTCCACACGGACGAGGGGGCCGCGTTGTTCGGCGGTTGCTCTGCGCACTCGTTCCTGCCGCTGACCCATGCGCTATCGGCGTCGTTCGGGCTGCTGCTCGCCGCGTCGGGACATGCGGTCGGCTGGCCGGTGGTCGAGGGCGGATCGCAGCTGCTGGTCGACGCCCTCGCGACGCGCCTGCGCGACAGCGGCGGCACGATCGAGACGGGCCGCGCGGTCGCGTCGCTCGACGAGCTCCCGCCGCACCGGGTGGCGTTGTTCGACACCGATCCCGTGCAGCTCGCGTCGATCTGTGGCGACGCGCTTCCCGCTTCGTACAGCGCACGCCTGCGCCGCTACCGCTTCGGCCCCGCGGCGTTCAAGGTCGACTACGCGCTCGACGGTCCGATGCCGTGGACCAATGCCGACGTCCACCGTGCCGGCACCGTGCACGTCGGCGGCACGTTCGCCGAGATGCGCGACGCCGAGGCCGACGTCTCCGCCGGGCGGATGCCGGCGCGGCCGTTCGTCCTCGCCGTCCAGGCGACGGTCGCCGACCCGTCTCGCGCCCCCGCCGGCAAGCACACGCTGTGGGCCTACGCACACGTGCCCAACGGATCGGTGATCGACGCCACGACCGCGATCGAGGCGCAGCTGGAGCGCTTCGCCCCCGGCTTCCGCGACCTCGTGCTGGCCCGCCATGTCACCGCGCCGAGCCAGCTCGCGGAGTACAACGCCAACTGCGTCGGTGGCGACATCAACGGTGGGTCGTTCGCCGGCACCCAGCTGTTCTTCCGCCCGACCGCCCGGTTGCACAACTACCGCACGCCGAACGAACGGATCCTGCTCTGCTCGGCGTCGACCCCGCCCGGCGGCGGCGTGCACGGTGCGTGCGGCGCCAACGCCGCTGACGCGGCGTTGGCCGGTCCGCTGCGCTGACTGCCGGGGCGCCACACGCGCGCCGGCGAAGCGGCCGCGTGTCTCATCGCCCAGGACCGTCTGGCACAGTGGCGAAGATGGAGTCGACGAGCGCGTCGGAGGTCGAGCGGTGCGACCAGTGCGGGTTCGTGTGGGACGACCTTGGCGCAGCTGAACTGCCGGGCCGCATCGTCGCCGCCGGTGACCGTTACCGGGTGCTGTTCGCGCAGGGCGCCGCCGACCCGTCCGCGCTGGTCCAGCGTCCTGCGCCCGCCATCTGGTCGGCGTTGGAGTACACGTGTCACGCGCGCGACGTGCTGCTGGTGCAGCGCGATCGCCTGGTCCTCGGCTTGGTGGAGGAGCAGCCGGGCTTCGCCCCGATGTGGCGGGAGCATCGCGTCGAGCTGCTCCGTTACAGCGAGGAGGACCCCTGGATCGCGCTCGACGAGTTCGAGGCAGCGATGCGGATGACTGCCCGCGCGTTCGGCCTGCAGACCGTCGAGCAGCTCCAACGGACGTGCGTGTACAACTACCCGGCGCCGCAGGTCCGCACCATGCGCTGGCTCGGCGCGCAGTGCGTGCACGAGCTGGAACACCACGCGATCGACATCGCCGCCGGTCTGACCGGATCGTCGCCGCCGTCGTGAGCGTCGGCCGCGCCGGGCGCCGCGCCGGCGCGGTCAGCCGTTCTTCGGCAGCTCCGCCCACGACACGATGCGGTCGTTGCTCGGCTCCTTCGGCAGGCCCAGCACCCGCTCGCCGATGATGTTGCGCTGCACCTGGTCCGTCCCGCCGTAGATCGGCGGCGCCTGCGCGAACAGTGCCATCTCGGTGACGTAGGCGGCGAGCGGGGTGCCGGTCGCGGCGTCGAGTGCGGCGCGTTCGTCCGGCGTGTAGCCGTGCACCGTGCCGAGCGGCCCGAGGATCGCCAGCCCGACGTCTCGCGCCGTACGCACGAGATCGCTCATCGACAGCTTGCCGAGGTTGCCCGCGCCTGGCAGCTCGCGTCCACGCCCGCGCTCCGCCTTGACCCGCAGGTTCGTGTACCGGCCGATCTCGGTCAGGGTGTGCAGCTTCATCAGCTGCTGGCGGACCGTCCGGTCGTTGATCTTGCCGTTGGCCCTGGCCAGCTCGACGAGCAGCTTCTCCGACGAAGCGGCCATCGCGCCACCGCCTCCACCGGCCGGCGTGCGTGGCCGGATGAAGTCACCGGCGCGCCTTGGCAGGTTGCCGGCGATCGTGCCTGCGCCGACCAGCGTGGCCTGCGCCTGGCCGCCGGCGCTGAGGCTCTGGCGCTCGAACGTCAGCGTCGTGTTGGCGACGGACCAGCCGTTGTTCGTGCCGCCGACGACCCACGAGTCCGAGACACGGGCATCGGAGAAGAACACCTCGTTGAACAGCGCCCGCCCGGTCATCTCGCGCAGCGGACGGACCTCGACTGCTGGACCCTGGTGCATGTCGAACGCGAACCACGTGATCCCCTGGTGCTTCGGCACGTCCGGGTTGGTGCGGGCGATGAGCATCCCCATGTCGGCGATCTGGCCACCGGACGTCCAGACCTTCTGCCCGTTGACGATCCACTCGTCGCCGTCGCGGACCGCCTTGCAGCCGAGGCCGGCCAGGTCCGAACCAGCGCCGGGCTCGCTGAACAGCTGGCACCACGCCCGCTGCCCTGTGACGATCGGGCGGACGAACTCCTCGATCTGGTCCGGCGTCCCGTGGGTCGCGATCGTCGGCGCGGCGAGCGACATCCCCAGCCCCGCTGGCGCGCCGAGGGCGCCGCGCGCAGCGATCGTCGCGGAGACGGCGAGCGCGTCCGTGCGCGATAGCCCTTTGCCGTACGCGTCGGCCGGCAAGAACGGCGCCGCCCAGCCGGACAGGCCGAGCCGCTCCCACCAGTCGGCGACGGTCAGCTCGGGGTCCCAGTTCTGCGCCAACCACTGCTCGAGCTCGTCGATGAGGTCGCTCATGACCCACGCCCCTCTCCTCCGACGCCCTCGCGTCACGATCCGCGTTGCCGCGTCGGAGCATGCCACGATCGCGGGGCGATCGGGGCCATCGAACATGACGACCGAACGACGACGACCGGAGGCACGGATGGCAAGCATCGGCACAGGATTGGCGCTCACCGACGAAGAGCTCGACGAGCTGCTGACGACGTCGTGGAACATGCGCGTCGCCACCGTCGGCCCCGGCACGCGGATCAACGTCACCCCGCTGTGGTTCGGGTGGGCAGGAGGGGCGGTGTACTTCTACTGCCGCGGCCAGAAGATCGCGAACCTGCGCCGCAACCCGGTGTGCACCATTCTCGTCGATCGCAACGAGCGGTTCCCCGAGCTCGAGGGGGCGATGCTGCAGGGCGAGGCGCAGATCCTCGAGACCGCCGACGACGAGGCCGCCGACGCGCACCTGGACACCGCGCGCCGGCAGATGGGTGCGAAGTACGCCGGCGGTCACGGCGAGCAGGCGCCAACGGGCGGCGAGGCCCCTGCGCCGTTCGCTGCGTCGGCGCGCGGCCGTTCCTGGCGTTGGGTGCGCTTCGCCCCGGCCCAGATCGTCACGTGGGACAACCACAAGATCGGTCGGTGACCGCAGCCGACACGTCGGTGACCGCAGCCGACACGGTCGGTGACCCGCAGGAGGGAGAACCTCCCGGTCACGGCATCCTTGGTGACGCGATGACCTCCCCAGAACAATCCCTCGACGCACCGCCGGAACCGTTCGCGCCCGTGACGTCCGCTGCAGCGGTGCCGCCGGACGTCGCCGACGAGGACGTGTCACCGTCCGGGTTCGCCTCGCTCGGCTTGCGCAGCGAGTTGCTCGACGTGCTGACCGCGCTCGGCTACGAGGAGCCCACGCCGATCCAGGCCGAGGCGATCCCGTTGATGTTGCGGGGCATCGACGTGCTCGGCCAGGCGGCCACCGGCACCGGCAAGACCGCCGCGTTCGCCCTGCCGATCCTGCAGCAGGTGACGGCCCGGGCGACGAAGGAACCGCTGGCGCTGATCCTCGTGCCGACGCGGGAGCTGGCGATCCAGGTCGCCGAGGCCGTGTGGCGTTACGGCAAGGGGATCGGGGTCAAGGTCGTCGCGCTGTACGGCGGCCAACCGATCGTTCGCCAGCTGCATGCGCTGTCGGAGGGCACGCACGTCGTCGTCGCCACACCGGGCCGGGCGCTCGACCACATCCAGCGCGGCACGCTGGTGCTCGGCGCGGTGCGCATCGTCGTGCTCGACGAGGCCGACGAGATGCTCGACATGGGCTTCGCCGAAGACATCGAAGCGATCCTCGACAAGACGCCGGCCACCCGGCAGACCGTGCTCTTCTCGGCGACGATCCCCGGCCGCATCGACGCGATCGCCCGCCGCCACCAGCGCGACCCGCAGCGGATCCGCATCGCTGCGACGACGACCGCAGTCGGCGACGCCCCACAGGTCCGCCAGACCGCGTACGTCGTCACCCGCCACCACAAGCCCGCTGCGCTCGGGCGGATCCTCGACATCGAGGCGCCGACCGCTGCGCTCGTCTTCTGCAGGACCCGGATCGAGGTCGACCAGCTCACCGAGACGCTCACCGCCCGTGGCTACCGGGCCGAGGCGCTGCACGGGGGGATGAGCCAGGAGCAGCGCGACCGGGTGATGGGCCGGCTGCGCAACGGCACCGCCGAGCTGTTGATCGCCACCGACGTCGCCGCACGCGGCCTCGACGTGGACGTGCTCACCCACGTCGTCAACTACGACGTGCCGTCGGCGCCCGAGAGCTACGTGCACAGGATCGGTCGCGTCGGCCGCGCCGGGCGCGAGGGCGTGGCGATCACCCTCGCCGAACCGCGCGAGCAACGCCTCCTCGGCAACATCGAACGTCTCACCAAGCAGCAGATCGTCGTCGCCCCCGTGCCGTCGGTCGCCCAGCTGCGCGCCAGGCAGATGGAGCTGACGCTGGCCTCACTGCGCAACGCGCTCGATGCCGACGACGACGAGCTCGACCAGTTCCGCACCGCAGTGCGCTCGCTGCGCAGCGAGTTCAGCGAGCTCGACATCGCCTCGGCCGCGCTGAAGCTCGTGCACGAGGCGAGCGGGGCGACCGTCGACGAAGCCGAGATCCCCGACATGTCGTTGCGCAGGGAGAAGAGCACCACGCGTCCCGACCGCTCGTCAGCGCCCGGTCAGAACCCCAAGAGCAGCGGGCCGACCGCGAGGATCTACATCGGGCTCGGCAAGCACAACCGCATCCGCCCGGGCGACCTCGTCGGCGCGATCGCCAACGAGACCCACCTCAGCGGCAAGGAGATCGGCCCGATCACCATCTCCGACCGCCACTCGATCGTCGGCGTGCCGGAGAGCGCGGTGGAGCAGGTGATCGAGGCGATGCGCAAGACGACGCTGAAGGGCAGCAAGCCGTTCGTGCGTCGGTTCACCGAAGAGACGAAGGGCGCGAAGGGTCCGGCTAGATCCGCTCGAGACGATCGCCGTCGAACAGAGGACTGATCCCCTCGCCCTCGACGTCGGCGAGCATCTCGTCGTCCGAGGGGAGGAGGGCGTCGCCGGCGCCGACCGCCTCCGCGGCGGAGAAGATCGCCGGGAGGAGCCGCGCGTCGCTGGTGGTGTTGAGGAACAGCTGCGGGCGGCCGAGCACGTAGGCCACCGCGCGGCCGAGCGCGTCGCCGGCCGGGAGGGCCTGGTACCAGGAGAACTTCGGCTCGGTCGTGTCGTCGGGCCAGCGCCGCCGGGCGACGGCCTTGATCGTCTGCACCGCCACCTGCTGTCGTG
Organism: Acidimicrobiales bacterium; assembly: GCA_038213195.1. Lineage (GTDB taxonomy): Bacteria > Actinomycetota > Acidimicrobiia > Acidimicrobiales > Ilumatobacteraceae > JAODBQ01. Next base: position 62,643 of record JBBQTN010000002.1, read on the forward strand.
CGCACACATCCTGCAATTCCTCCACGTCATTGCGGTAGGCCGTGTCCTGGAGCATCGCGAAGTTGTACGGGAACAGCACGGAGTCGAAGTCGAAGCGCTCCAGGCTGCGCAGGTGCATGCCGGGGATGCGCGTGCCGTGGCCGGTCACGCCGATGAACCGCACCAGGCCCTCGTCGCGTGCCCGCGCGAGCGCCGCGACCGCGCCGTCGGGCCCGTGGGCGACGTCCCACTCGTCCGCTTCGACGAGGTTGTGCAGCTGGATCAGGTCGACCTGGTCGACACCGAGGCGCTGCAGCGACCGCTCCAGCTCGCGGCGGGCGGCGTCGCCCGTGCGCTCGCCGGTCTTCGTCGCCAGGAACACCTCGGCGCGATGGTCGGCGAGGAACGGCTGCAATCGCAACTCGGAGTCGCCGTAGGAGGCGGCGGTGTCGAAGTGGTTGATGCCGGCGGCGCGCACGAGTGCGATGGTGGTGTCGGCGCGGTCCTGGCGCATCGCGCCAAGTGCCGCGGCCCCGAAGATCACTCGGCTGCTGTCGTGGCCGGTGCGCCCGAAGGCTTGACGTTCGATCATCTCCGGACCATACCCAGCCCGACGGCGCGCACCCGACGCCGGCCAGGTGTCCGCCCGCGCACGACGCGCTGAGAGCCTCGGCTGATGCCCCGCCGGGACGGCCCGGTATCCGCGTACGCCCGGCGCGCTGACAGACTCGGCCGATGCCCGCCAACGCCACACCAGCGCCGCTGCGCACCCTCGGAGTCTGGTACTTCACCGATGCGATGTCGGCCGTCGAGGCGGCGACGTTCGCGCAACGGCTCGAGACGCTCGGCTACTCGACGCTGTGGCTGCCGGAGACCACCGGCCGCGATCCGTTCGCCCACATCGGCTTCCTCTCCGCGGAGACGTCCAGCTTGCGCTTCGCCACCGGCATCGCCAACGTCTTCCACCGCCATCCGGGGATGATGAAGCAGGCCGCCAACACCCTCGCCGAACAGACCGACGGCCGCTTCCTGCTCGGCATCGGGGTCAGCCACGCCCCGATGGTCGCCGGGCTGCGCAAGCTCGACTACTCGAACCCGCTGCAGCAGATGCGCGCGTACCTCGAGGGGATGGACGTCTCGCCGTACACCGCGCCAAAGCCCGGCGCCGCGCCGCAACGGGTGCTCGCCGCGCTCGGCCCGAAGATGCTCGCCCTGTCGGGCGAGCTCACCGACGGCGCCCATCCCTACTGGACCACACCCGAGCACACCGCCCAGGCACGCGAGATCCTCGGGCCGGACAAGCTGCTCCTCGTCGAACAGAAGGTGGTGCTGACGACCGATGCCGCCGCCGCCCGCGCCTCCGCCAACGCCGCGATCGGCGTCTACGCCAGCCTGCCGAACTACCGCAACAACTGGCTGCGGCTCGGGTTCAGCGACGACGAGATCGAGCAGCGCGCGCCACGCTTCGTGGATGCCGTGGTCGCCTGGGGCGACGAGCAGGCGATCCGCGACCGGGTGCAGGCGCACTACGACGCCGGCGCGACGCAGGTCTGCATCCAGCCGCTGTCGCCCGACCCCGACGACCTGCGTCGGCTGGACTGGCGGGCGCTCGAAGCACTCGCCCCGACCCCGTGACGCCCGACGCGGCGCGGCCCGGCGACCGGGGACGGCCCCCCGACCGGGGGAGGCCCGCCGACCCGGCGCGACCCGAGAACCCGACACGGCCCGAGAACCCGACACGACCCGACAACCCCACCCGACCCGACAAACCGACACGACCCGACAACCCCACCCGACCCGACAACCCCACCCGACCCGGCGACCGGGGGAGGCCGGCGACCCGGCGCGGCCCGGCGCCCCGGGGAATGCCGTGAGGCCGCCGGACTCGCCGGCCACGAAGCCCGGCCCGGCGACGATGGCCGACCGGCTCGCCCTCGACGATCTGGGCGCCGATCACTTCGAGAGCCGCCGGCCGGCCGAGGTCCGCCACGTGTTCGGCGGTCTGCTGATCGCGCAGGCGCTGCGTGCCGCCCAGCTGACTGTCGACGATCGCCCCGCCCACTCGCTGCACGCCTCGTTCGTGCTCGCCGGCACGGGCGGCGAGCCGATCCGCTACGTGGTCGAGCGGACGCGGGACGGCACGAGCTTCGCCACCCGCCGGGTGGTCGCCAGCCAGGAGCGAGGCGTCGTGCTCTTGCTCACCGCCGACTTCCACCGCGACGAGGAAGGCCACGAGTACGCGACACCTGCGACACAGGGGATCCCCGGCCCGGATGGTCTGGCGGTCGGCCGGTACGACTCGGCGTGGTTCGAGTCGCGCGACGTCCCGGTCGGTCCGACCGTCGGTGGGCCGGCGCACGCCCGGTACGCGTGGTTCCGTCCCGTCGAGCCGCTCCCCGACGATCCCGACCTGCACCAGCAATCGCTCGCCTACCTCACCGACCACGGCAACACCCGGGCTGCTCGCGAACCCCACGCTGCGCTCGCCGACGACGCCGCACGGCAGTCCGTCTCGCTCGACCACGCGGTGTGGTTCCACCGTCCCGTCGACGTCAACGGCTGGTTGCTCAGCGAGGTCCACCCGGTTGCCACCGGGCGCGGCCGCGGGCTGACCCTCGGCTCGATCCGCACCGCCGCCGGCGAACTCGTCGCAACCACCGCCCAAGAAGTCCTCCTCCGCTCCCGCTGACCCGACGACTCCACGCGGTCGGCCACGCGACGAAGCCCAGCGAGCGGCCGAGCAGCTCGACGCTGTCACCGATCCTGCCCATTTCTGAGCAGATCACGTACCAGCGTCGAGACAAGGCGACGAGCACGTCGAGAGAACGCCAGTCCCCGACCAACCAGCACGGTAAGAGGCGCACGTGAATGTGGGGCGCTGAGGATTCTCCAAGGAATCTCGGAGACTTCTCAGAGTCGGGCGGCGGAGCATGGCCTTCGACCATGTCACGTCACGAACCTTCGAGGAGTCCTCAGCGATGTCGCGAAGCACATCACCCCATCCGCCTGAGTCACACAGCGGCTGGGTTCGATGGGTCGCTCTGATCGTCGTGATCGCCGGCATCGGGGCGACGGCGGCGTGGTGGTTCGGATTCCGTTCCAAGGACGCCCAGAAGGCCGCTGCCGCGCCGACCACGATCACCAGGCTCGTGACCGCAACGACCGGCACGGTGAACGACACGGTGACCGCCAACGGCACGGTCGCGGCGGCGACCACCGATGATCTGAACTTCACGTCCGGGGGAACGGTCACGGCCGTCAACGTCGCAGTCGGCGACAAGGTCACGACAGGGCAGGTCCTCGCGACGATCGACCCGACCCAGTTGCAGGCGGCCTACGACTCCGCGCAGGCGACGGTCACGAACGCCGGCGCCAAGCTCAGCGACGACCAGGCCGCAGCCGCCTCGGCGCAGCAGATCGCCGCGGACACATCCGCGCTCGACGTCGCCTACGACGCGGCCGTCGCCGCATCCGCGGCGCTGGACGGCGCGAGCCTGAGGGCGACGACCGACGGCACCGTGAC
>JBBQTN010000003.1:0-60456 GCA_038213195.1 Acidimicrobiales bacterium
AGCCGTTGATCCTCGTCTGCGCGGCCGGCCTGGAGGGCGGGACCGCCGCCGACGTCGCCAAGGAGGTGGCGATCTACAAGGCCCACAAAGCCACGCCGCTCGTCATCGCCACCGAGGGCGACGAGCGCTACGCCGCGGCCACGGCGGTCATCTCGGTGCCGGCGGTCCACCCCGCGATCGCCTACGTGCTGTCGGCGATGGTCGGGCACCTGTTCGGCTACGAGGCGGCGCTGGCGATCGACGCCTCGGCCCTGCCGCTGCGCGAGGCGCGTGAGCTGATCGAAGACGCGCTCAGCGAGACCTTCGCGGGTGACGACGTGCTGCGGCGCGTGCGCGGCGGGATCGGCCCCTCCAGCGAGCGCTTCCACGACGGCCTGCGTGCCGGGCTGTACGACGGGCACCTCGAGGCGTCCACCGCGATCCGCCTGAGCGGGCTGCTGGGCGACCTCGCCAGCGAGGCGCCGCTGGAGGCCTACCAGCAGCACTCCGGCAAGATCGCCACACCGAGCGCGTTGATCGACGACCTGACCGCTGCGCTGACCCGCACGATCGAGGAACTGACCCGGCCCGTCGACGCGATCAAGCACCAGGCCAAGACCGTCACAGTCGGGATCAGCCGCAACGACGAGGGCGTGCTCGACCGTCCGCTGGTGCAGGCCGTGCTCGCTGCAGGGGCGGGGCGCGACCGGCTGACGTACAAGACGATGAAGGTGCTCGCCGATCTCGACCCCGCGGTGGAGTCGGTCGTCGGCTTCACCCGCTACCGGATCGAGGGCGAGCCAGCTGAACAGGATGCGACGATCGGGATCGTCGACCGCGGCGGTCTGTCGTTGGAGGTGCCGAGCCGAGTCGAGCGCAACGCCGAGCTGCTCGGCACCAAGCGCCGCGTCGCGATCCAGCGCGAGGTGCTCGTCGCGACCGGTCGCAGCGATCAGCGCACGCTGATCTTCGTGCCGGAGGTGAAGGGCGCGGTGTGCACCGGGATCACCCTGTTGCACGTCCGGTTCCACGACTACCTCCCGGCGGCGACGATGCGCGGCGTGCTGCAGGGCTACGACCACCGCTACGACCGCCTCGTCGACTGGGTGGCTGAGACCGAGGGCACCTTCCGCGCCGACCGCCTCGCCGAGGTCCCGGTGCTCGACCTGCTCGTCGTGCCCGTGTCGGAGATGGCCGACCACTGGCGCACGTGAGCTCACGGCTCCCGGCGATCGGAGCAGTGATCGGCATCGGCGTCGATGCCGTCGACGTCGAACGGTTCCGGATCTCGCTGGCGCGCACGCCGACGATGCGTGAGCGGTTGTTCACCGCAGAAGAGCTGGCCTACGTCGCCCCGAAGATCGATCCCGTGCCGTCGCTCGCGGCGCGGTTCGCGGCGCGCGAGGCGGTGATGAAGGCGATGGGCCTCGGGCTCGGCGCGTTCGGCTTCCACGACGTCTGGGTGGAGCGGGCGGCGAGTGGCGAGCCGTCGCTCGCCGTCACCGGGCGGGCCGCGGCGCTCGCCGCCGAGCGGGGGATCACCGCTTGGCTGCTGACGATCACCCACACCTCGACCGTCGCGATCGCCTGCGTCGTCGCCAGCTGACGGTCGGCGAACGCCTGGTCGGTCGTGCGACGGCGGACGGACGCCGCGGCTGGCGTTGAGGCAGACTTGCCGGGTGCTGCCGATCGTCACGCCGGAGGAGATGCGGGTGATCGACGCATGGGCGCCGGAGCCGGCCGAGGTGCTGATCGGGCGGGCAGGGGCAGCCGTCGCCAGGGTTGCGGTGCGGATGCTCGGCGGCACGTACGGCCGCACCGTCGTGGTCATCGCCGGCAAGGGCAACAACGGCGCGGACGGCCGTGTCGCGGCCGGGATCCTCGCTGCGCGGGGGGCCAGGGTGCGGGTCGTCGACGCAGCCGGCGCGCCGGAGACGATCGACGACGCCGACCTCGTCATCGACGCTGCGTACGGCACGGGGTTCCACGGTTCGTGGACGCCGCCGAACGTCGGCGACACCCCTGTGCTGGCCGTCGACGTGCCGAGCGGCGTCGATGCGCTCACCGGTGCCGTCGAGGGCGAGGTGCTGGAGGCGACGCGCACGGTCACGTTCGCGGCGCTCAAGCCGGGCTTGCTGATCCCGCCCGGCAGCGGGCTCGCCGGCGAGCTCGAGTTGGTCGACATCGGTCTCGAGGTCGAGGCCGCCCGCGCCCACCTCGTCCAGCGCGCCGACGTGATGGACTGGTGGCCCGAACGCGATGCAGCGGCGCACAAGTGGAAGGCGGCACTGCGGGTCATCGCCGGCAGTCCGGCGATGACCGGCGCGGCGGTGCTCGCCTCTCACGCGGCGATGCGCACCGGTGCAGGGATGGTCCACCTCTCCGTGCCCGGCCAGCTCGCCCAGGGCGCGTCGGTCGAGGTCGTGCAGAGGCCGCTGCCGCGGATCGACTGGGCACAGGCGGCGCTCGACTCGCTCGACCGCTTCGGAGCGATCGTCGTCGGGCCCGGGCTCGGTCGCGACGACTCGACGACGAAGGACGTCCGCCGGTTCGCGATCGAGGCACCGTTGCCTGCGGTGATCGACGGCGACGCCCTGTTCGCGCTGGCGTGGAACGCCGACGGTGCGGCGGCGCTGCTGCGTGGTCGCACGTCGCCGACCGTCCTCACGCCCCACGACGGCGAGTACAAGCTGCTCACCGGACATCCCCCCGCCGCCGACCGGCTCGTCGCGGCACGCCGCCTCGCCGCCGACACCCGCTGCGTCGTACTGCTCAAGGGCGCAGCGACGGTGGTCGCCGAGCCGCACGGGGCGACGCTCGTCGTCACCGCCGGCGACGCCCGGCTGGCCACGGCCGGCACGGGCGACGTGCTCGCCGGGATCATCGGCGCGCTCCTCGCCGGCGGGCTGTCCGCGCTGCACGCCGCCGCCGCCGGGGCCTGGGTGCACGGCCAGGCCGGTCGCCGCGGCCCATCGCTCGGCCTCGTCGCCAGCGACCTCCCGGAGCTGATCCCGGCGGTCATCGAGCCGTTCGGCAGATGAGCGAGCGCGGCGAGCGAATCCTCGGGGGCGTGAGCGCCCGGATCGCCGGGTGAGCGACGGGCGGTGGGCCTGGGCGGAGGTCGACCTCGGCGCGATCGACCACAACGTGCGCGTGCTGCGCGCCGCGGCTGCGCCGAGCGAGGTGTGGGTCGTCGTCAAGGCCAACGGCTACGGGCACGGCGCCGTCGCGGTCGCCGAGACCGCGCTCGCCGCCGGTGCGGGTGGGCTGTGCGTCGCGCTGGTGCAGGAAGGCGTCGAGCTGCGCAACGCCGGCGTCGGCGGGCGGATCCTGGTGCTCAGCGAGCAGCCGGCTGAGCTGCTCGTCGCCGCGATCGCGCACCATCTGGAACTGACCGTCTACACGACTGCCCAGCTCGCCGACCTCGCCGCAGGTGGAGGTCGGCGGCACCCCGTGCACCTCAAGATCGACACGGGCATGCACCGCGTCGGCGCGCCTCCGCAGGAGGCCGTCGCGCTCGCCACCGCGATCTCCCGCTCCGACGCCGCCGAGCTGATCGGGGTGCTCACCCACCTCGCCCTTGCCGACGAGCCCGATGACCCGTACACCAGCGACCAGCTGGCTGCCTTCGCCGCGGTGCTCGCCGACCTCGCCGCTGCCGGCCACCATCCGGCGGAGATCCACGCTGCGAACTCCGCCGGGCTGCTCGCCCACCCGGCGGCGCGCCGGTCGTTCGTGCGCGCCGGCATCGCTGTGTATGGGATCTCGCCCGGCCGGCAGGTGGACGAGCTGACCCGCGAACTACGGCCGGCGATGTCGCTCCACGCGCGGGTCTCATTCGTGAAACGGGTGCGCTCCGGTGAGCGGCTCTCGTACGGTCTGCGCCACCAGTTCGCCGCCGACACGAGCGTCGCGACGTTGCCGATCGGCTACGCCGACGGCGTGCCGCGCCGCCTCCACGCGATGGGCGGCGAGGTGTTGATCCGTGGTGCCCGCCGGCCGATCGTCGGCGCGATCACGATGGACCAGATGATGGTCGATTGCGGCGACGATCGTGTCGAGCCCGGGGACGAGGCGGTCCTGATCGGCAGCCAGGGCGACGAACGGATCACCGCGGCAGATTGGGCGGAGCGTCTCGACACCATCGCCTACGAGATCATCTGCGGGATCTCCCAGCGGGTCGAACGCCGCTACCGTCCGGGCGCTGCGGCCACGCCCGCCCTCTAGGCTCTTCGCCGTCATGTTGCACGTCCGGATCAGGTCGCTCGCGCAGACGCACGCTGTCGCGGCAGCGATCGCCAGGCTGGCACGCAGCGGCGACGTGCTCGTGCTCGCGGGCGAGATGGGCGCCGGGAAGACGGCGTTCGCGCAGGGCTTCGGGGCCGCACTGGGCGTGACAGAGCCGATCACCTCGCCGACGTTCAACCTCGTGCACAGCTACCCGGCCGGGCGGATCACCCTCCACCACGCCGACGTGTACCGGCTCGGCACCCAGTACGAGGTGGCCGACCTCGCCCTCGGCGAGCTGGCCGAGGACCGTGGCGTCGTGCTGGTCGAGTGGGGCGACGTCGTCGCCGGTGTGCTGGGCGACCACCTCGCGATCCGCCTCGCGAGGGTGCCCGACAACGATGCCGGCAGCGACGCGGATCGTGACGGCGACGACGGTCCTGATCGCTTCGTCGACGAGCCTCGGGAGATCACCATTGCCGGGGTCGGACGGAGCTGGGCGACACGCTGGGCGTCGCTCGAAGCGGCCTTGCAGGAGGTGGCTGCGTCGTGCTGATCCTCGGCATCGAGACGGCGACAGCGCAGGTGAGCGTGGCGATCGGCGGGCACGAGGGCGTCCTCGGTCTGTTCGAGGTCTGTCGCGGGCAGCGCCACGCGGAGACGTTGATCCCGGCGATCGAGTTCGTCTGCCGGCAGGCGGAGGTCGATCTGGACGAGATCAGTGCGGTGGCCGTCGACGTCGGTCCTGGCCTGTTCACGGGGATGCGCGTCGGACTCGCCGCGGCGAAGGCCATCGCCCAAGCCCGGCGGCTGCCGATGATCGGGATCAGCTCGCTCGACCTGCTCGCCTTCCCGTTGCGACACAGCGTTCGACCGGTGGCGGCGATCATCGATGCCCGCAAGGGCGAGCTGTTCTGGGCGTGCTACCTACCGGTCCCGGGCGGCGTGCAGCGGGTCAGCGAACCAGCCGTCGGCTCCGTCGACGACGTGATCGCCGACCTGATGGTGCGCGGCCACGATCTGCTGTTCGTCGGGGACGGCGCATTGCGCTACCACGACCAGCTCGCCGACTCGCTGCGCGGCGACTTCGCCGAGCAGTTCCTCGCCCATCCGTCGTCGGCCCCGCTCGTGCAGCTCGCGCATCCCAAGGCGTTGCGTGAGGAGTGGGTCAACCCGTGGCAGATCCAGCCGTTGTACCTGCGTGCCCCGGACGCGCAGATCAACTGGTCATCGCGCCACACCGCCGCGGACGGAGCCACGACATGAGCGAGCGCAGCGAGCGAATCATCGAGCAGGTCGCTCGGACGTGCAGCGCCGGATCGCTCATGCGCACACCGCCGAAGGCGGTCGCTGGATGAGCATGCTGTCGCGGCTGCTGCGTCGTGACGCCGACGGCGATCCGTCGATCGTCATCGAGCCGATGCGCCGCAAGCACCTCGCCGACGTGATGCCGATCGAGGACGGCTCCTACCCGCGCCCGTGGACGTCGAACGTGTTCACGAGCGAGCTGGAGATGGCCCGCCGCGGCGAGCGCACATACCTCGTCGCCAAGCGCGGGGGACGGCTCCTCGGGTACGCGGGGATGATGTACGTGCTCGGCGACGCGCACGTCACCAACATCGCGGTGGACCTTTCCGAGCAACGTCACGGTGTCGCCACCAGGATGCTCGCCGAACTCGCCTGGACGGCGCGCGATCGCGGGTGCGTGGCGATGACGCTCGAGGTGCGGGTGACCAACACGGGTGCGCAGCAGTTGTACCGGGCCTTCGGGTTCGTGCCGGCCGGCATCCGCCAGCGGTACTACGAGAACACGGAGGACGCGATCGTGATGTGGTGCCACGACATCGATGGCGCCGCCTACCGCGACCGCCTGCGCGGTCTGTGCCCCGAGGCCGGGCGGTGACCCGCGCCAACGAATCGGCCGCCGCTGCGCCCGTCGTGCCGGAAGCGCTGCCCGTCGACCACTCGACGGTCGTGCTGGGGATCGAGACCAGCTGCGACGAGACGGCGGCGGCGCTCGTGATGGGTGGCGACGACGTGCTGTCCAGCGTCGTCAGCAGCCAGGTCGACCTGCACGCCCAGTACGGCGGTGTCGTGCCGGAGATCGCCTCGCGCGCCCACCTCGAACTGCTCAACCCGATCATCGCCAGGGCGATCGTCGAGGCGGGCGTGCCCGAGCAGCGCATCGATGCCGTCGCCTGCACGATCGGGCCGGGCCTGATCGGCGCGTTGCTCGTCGGCATCTCGGCCGCGAAGGCGCTGGCGCTCACCTGGGACGTGCCGTTCATCGGCGTCAACCACCACGAGGCCCACCTCTACGCGGCGTTCCTGGAGGAGCCGGCGCTGGAGTTCCCGCTGGTCGTGCTGATCGTCTCCGGCGGCCACACGATGCTGATCGAGATGCAGGGACACGGTCGCTACCGCCTCTTGGGGCGCACGATCGACGACGCCGCCGGCGAGGCGTTCGACAAGGTCGCCCGGTTCCTCGACCTCGGCTATCCCGGCGGCCCGGCCATCGACGAGGCCGCGCTGCACGGTGATCCGGAGGCGATCCGCTTCCCCCGGGCGATGCTCCACGACGGCTTGGACTTCAGTTTCAGTGGTGTGAAGACGTCGGTGATCAACCACGTGCGCAAGCACCCGGACGTGTCAGCGGTCGACGTCGCCGCCTCGTTCCAGGCCGCGGTCGTGGACGTGCTGGTGGCCAAGGCGCGGCGCGCCGCTGACCAGGTCGGCGCGAAGGGGTTGGTGCTCGGCGGCGGCGTCGCCGCCAACTCGTTGCTGCGCGCGCAGTTCCTTGCCGCGTGCGCTGACGACGGGCGCAGCGGGTTCCTCCCGAGCAGGGCGATGTGCACCGACAACGCGGCGATGATCGCCGCAGTCGGCTGGCATCGACTGCGCAGCGACGGTCCGACCTCGCTCGACGCCGGCGCGCTGCCCAGCCTGCGCCTCGACTTCCTTGCGTAGTGCGCGCCCGACGCACCGCGCCGCGGCCGGTACCGTGGCCGGATGCGGATCGGAGGGATCGAGCTCGTCGCGCCAGTGGTGCTGGCGCCGATGGCGGGCGTCACCAACGCGCCGTTCCGCACGCTGTGCCGGGAGTTCGCCGACGGGCTCGTCTACGTCAACGAGATGGTGATGGCCACAGCGCTCGTGCACGGCAACGCCAAGACGGAGCGCATGGTGACGTTCTCCCCCGGCGAGTCGCCGCGCAGCCTGCAGCTGTACGGCAGTGACCCGGCGATCATCGGCGAAGCCGTGCGGCGGCTCGGCGAAGCAGGCGGGGTGGATCACATCGACCTCAACTTCGGCTGCCCTGCGGCCAAGGTGACCCGCAAGGGCGGTGGTGCAGCGGTGCCGGCCAAGCCGCGGCTGCTGCGCGCGATCCTCCGTGCCGCCGTTGGCGCCGCCGCGCCGTACGCGATCCCCGTCACCGCCAAGTTCCGCAAGGGCCTCACCGACGACCTGCTGACCTTCGTCAGCACCGGCCGGATCGCGGCCGACGAAGGGGTGGCGGCGATCGCCCTGCACGCGCGCACGGTCGAGCAGCACTATGCCGGCACGGCCGACTGGGCTGCGATCGCAGAGCTGAAGGCCGCCGTGCCGGAGATCCCGGTGCTGGGCAACGGCGACATCTGGGAGGCTGCCGACGCCGTGGCGATGATCCGCGAGACGGGCTGCGACGGGGTGGTGGTGGGCCGCGGGTGCCTCGGTCGGCCGTGGTTGTTCGCCGACCTCGTCCGCGTGCTCGGCGGCGGGCACGCTGCGCCGTCACCGCCGCTCGGGCGCGTGGCGGCGACGATGGCCCACCATGCGCGGCTGCTCGCCGGCCACCTCGGCGAGCACCCGGCGATGCGCGACTTCCGCAAGCACACGGCGTGGTACCTGACCGGCTACCCCGTCGGCGGCGAGACGCGGCGCCGGTTCAGCAACGTGTCGACCCTCGCAGAGCTGGACGACCTGCTGGCCGAGCTCGACCCGACGACCGCGATCGTGTCTGGCGGCGAGCGGATCCGGCGCGGCCACACCAACGGACCGATCCGCGTCGCACTGCCAGCCGGCTTCCTCGACGACCTCGACGGGCTGGCCCCGCCCGACGACGCCGCCGTCATGGCGCTCAGCGGGGGATGACCCGGATCCTGCTCGCCTCGTCGTCGCCGCGGCGCCGCGAGTTGCTCGGCCGGCTCGGCGTAGCGTTCGACGTGGTCGCGCCGGACATCGACGAGTCGGTCCTCGACGGGGAGGATCCGCGGCGCTACGTGCGCAGGCTCGCCGTCGAGAAAGCGGCCGCCGTCGCCGCCACCGCGACGACGCTCGTCATCGCCGCCGACACGACCGTGGAGCTCGACGGCCGGATCCTCGGCAAGCCGGTGGACGCGGCCGACGCGACGCGCATGCTGCGTGCCCTGTCGGCGCGGACGCACCGCGTGCACACCGGCGTCGCGGTGCGCCTCGGCGAGCGCACCGTGGTCGACGTCGGCACGACGATGGTCACGATGACCCCGCTCGGCGAGAACGTGATCCGCGCCTACGTCGCCAGTGGCGAGCCGCTGGACAAGGCCGGCGGATACGCCGTGCAGGGCGGCGCGGCGGTGTTCGTCAGGCAGATCCGCGGCAGCGTCAGCAACGTCATCGGGCTGCCGCTGCCCCTGCTCGCCCGCCTCGCCGCCGACCTGGGCGTGTCGCTGCCGGCGCTCGCGGCGGCCGCCGCCGAACTCGACGACTGAGCCCCGCCCGCCCTGCCGGTATGGGCGCGGTGTGAGCCATGGCGTGGCACGGTGCGCGCCCACGTTGTCCGGGCTTCAGCGGGGTGGGCGCGGTGTGTGCCACCACCTGGCATGGTGCGCGCCCACGTTGCCCGGGCTTCAGCCGGGTGGGCGCGGTGTGTGCCACGGGGTGGCACGATTCGCGCCCGCGCCCGCGCCCGCGCCCGCGCCCGCGCCCACGCCCACGCCCACGCCAACGGCCACGCCCGCGGCCACGGCTTCGTGGGTGCGTGACGGGACGAGCCGGCCTCGCTGGGAGGGCAGGGCGGCCGAACTGGCCCAGCGACTGACGCCGGGCGGTCAGCCGGCTGCGGACGACAACACGCGGCCGTCGGGGCCGACGATCTGCGCGGAGTATGCGGTCAGCTGGTCGAAGGCGAAGCCGGCGAGGAGGTTGCCGCCACCGACGTCCTCGGCCTCGGCGTCGTGCTCGACACCACCGACGGTGACCACCAGGCGCGCGCCGGGCATGCCCCGCGGGATGAACGCGACAAGAGCGGTGTACGCCGGCGAGGCGAGCGTCAGGATCAGCGAGTCGCGCCCGTCGACCGGCGTCGGCGCGTCGACCTCGCCTGCCCGGAGGTCGATCGCCGAGATCGCCCCCCCGTCTGCAGAGCCGGCGCGCAGCGTCCACCGCCTCCCGTCCGAGAGGCTCCCGCTGGCGAACGGGACCCACCCGTTGGCGGGAACCGCAGCCGCGCCATCGACGGGTGCCGCGGGCGGGACGGCCATCAGCGCGGCCAGCTCGGTCCCGGTGGCGACGTGGATGGACTGCAGCGCGCCGAGCAGCACGTCGCGGGGCGCGGTGCCGCTGATCGAGATCTGCAGCCCCGCCCGCTGGAACACCACCGACTGCGCCCCGACGGTCCGCACGTCGCTGCCGATCACCGACTGCTGCCCGTCGACGGTCACTTCGGTGGCGCGGCTGAGGAAGAACCGACGCACCGTCTCGTCGAACCCGGCGGGCACCGGGCCGACGGTGACGTCGAAGTCCTGGCGCTGCTGCGCGGTGTCGTCGATCGAGCCATAGACGACCGTGAGCGTCGCTCCGTGATCGTTCGCAGCCGACTGCGCCGGGTCGGCAGTGCCCGCCGGATCCGAGCCGATCTCCTGGAACATCCCCCCGAGGCGCGGGTCACCGTGCACGAGCGCGCCGTGGTCGAGGCGCATGCTGGCGAACAGCTCGGCCATGGTCGCCTGGCTGACGGCCGAGGACGAGATCGTCGCCTGCCCGCCGGGGATCGGCCCGCTCACCGTGAGCAGGCCATCGGCCTGTCCCCGGAACACGGCGACGCCGGCCGGTACGGCGATCCGCGCGTCGCCGACGTTCGTCGCCAGGTCGAGGGACGTTCCGGCCGTGATCTCCAGCCACGACGATGTCTGTGCGGTCGGGTGGGTGGCCCACAGCTCGCGGACCACCGGCGCAGGGGCGCTGTCGTGGGTGGCGGTGGTGACCGAGCGGATCGCGTACCCGGTGGGGGTCTGCGGCACGAGCGGCAGCACCGCCGGCGCGACCGGGCTGCTCGCCGGCGCCGAGCCGAGCGTCGAATTGGTCGGTCGGCTCGAGGTCGAGTCGGACGCCAACGCGACGCCGACGACCACGGCGGCGATCGCAGCGACGGCTGCAGGAGCGATCCACCACCGGTGACCCGGTGATGGTGCATCGCCGTCGGAGCCGCGGGGCGGCCCCCCGGGGAGCTGGGGTGCCGAGCGACGTGCGCCCGTCGGCGTTGCCGGCAGCCGCGCCGGTTCGAGCGGGATCACCTCGATGAGCTGCGGTCGACCGTGCTTGGCCATGTGATCCGGTTCCCCCGGCGGAGCGGTCGGACAACCCCCGCGCGAGCGTGCAGCTTAGTTCGTCGGCGAGGGGAGCGTTGCCAGCACCTTCCCGCCGGTGTCGACCACCTCCGCCGACGCGACGCCGAGGCTGGTGAACGCGACGACGCCGACGAGGTTGCCGCCGTCGTCGGGCGCGGCGAGCGGTGTCACGAACGTCTCGGTCCCGACCGTGACACGCAGCACTGCCCCCGGTTGGCTCGCCGGCGCAGTGCCGACGACGACGGTCGCAGCGTCGTCGGCGACGGCGCGCACCCCCGGGACGTCCGCCTCCGGCACGGCGAGGTCGGTGTCCTCGCCGATGGTGACGAGGTAGCTGTCCGGCTGGATCTCGGCGCCGCGTGCGGACAGCACCTTCCACGGCCGATCACCGACCGTGCCGGACGCGACGTCGCGGTACATCGTGTACCAGCTGACCGGGTTCGCCTCCCGATTGCGGCCGGCGAGGTCCTGCAGCGGCGTCCACTGCCCCGCGCCGACGGGGTGCAGCGTGCGCGCCGCGGTGATGGCGTCGGCGACCGGCGCCGAGCCGGAGATCCGGAACGTCTCGTCGCCGACGTCGACGTCGACCCACGACCACGCTTGGCCGGACGAGGTGGTGGCGCGCACGGTCGCGGTGCGCCCGCCACCCAGGTCGACCTCGCGGCGCACCGGCACGGTGTAGTCGTCCCACACGTGTTCGAACCGCGTCTCGCCTGCCGTCGAATCGATGAGCAGCGACGTCCCCGGATCCGTGACGTTCGCGTACGCCAGGGTCATCGTGGCGTAGTCGAAGGGGCCGAGGACAGCGCTCTGCCCGCCTGCAGTCGTCGGGCCGCCGGCCACCATCCGGAGGTCGGCCGGCATGGCGGCGGGCAGGAACCGGACCGTGCCGTCGACGAAGATCGCTCCGTCCGTCGCCGCGAGCACCTCGGCGAGGGTCAGCCCCGACGACGTGACCCCGGCCCCACCACCGGAGATCGGGCCCACGAGGCTGACGCCGCCGAAGTCGTTGGCGGTGACGACGGCCACTCCATGGACGGTGCTGACCCGCGCCGAGCCCCACCCTCTCCCGAACTGCCGGTCGTCGCTGGCGTCGATCCGCAGCCATCGTGGCCGCGCCGCGCCAGCTGCACGGTCCGACCACAACTGCTGCACCTCGCGCGTCGGGGCAGGGCGGTACGGATAGGTCTGGTCGGCGGAGGTCACCGCGTACGCCGCCGGCAGGTCGGGCAGGTACAGCTTGGCCAGCGGCGGCCCACTCCCAGCGGCCTGGCCCGGCACCGTCCCGGCCGATGCGGCGGTGGCCGCCACGGCCTCCGGCGCCGGCGCAACGGGTCGCGGAGGTGTGATCGTCGCAGCGGGTCGTGCGGGGAGCGTCGTCATCGGGGGGATCGTGGCCGCGGTGGGCGGCGCAGGGGTGCTCGAGCCGCCGGCGACGAGCGCGACCAGGACGACGACGGCGACGACTGCGCCCAGCCCGACGAGCGTGATGTGCCGCGGGCGCGGCATCGGGCCGTCCGCCCCGGCGCGCGTGCCCGTGGCGCCGAGCGCGGCCCAGCTGCGGCGGTCACCGCCGGCGCGACGCCCGGACGGGCCGTGACCCGGCGCGTCGTCGAACGGGTGGCGACCGTACGAGGCCGGCCCGAACGGGCTGTGACCAGGCGCGTCGTCCACCTGGATGACCTCGACGACGACGGCCGCGGCGCGCCTGCCCACGGTCCACGACCGTAGCCTGCGCTCCGGCGACACGCCGCCGGCGGCCACGGCACGGTCGGGCTCGCCGCCATCACGGCGATGTCCGCGTTAGCACTCTCGCCCCGCGGTTGCTAACAGCGCTGCCGGTCTCCTAAGATTGGCACTCGCACCACGAGACTGCTAACGCCCTCGAAGTGCTCGCACGTTCGCGTGCGCCGATCCGATACATGTGCCTAGCCAACGGAGGCCTGCACCCATGAGTCTCAAGCCCCTCGACGATCGCATCGTCGTGAAGCCCAGTGAAGCCGAGCAGACCACTGCCTCAGGCCTCGTCATCCCCGACACCGCCAAGGAGAAGCCGCAGCAGGGCGAGGTCATCGCCGTCGGCCCCGGCCGCTGGAGCGATGACAAGGGCACCCACAGCAAGCTCGACATCAAGAAGGGCGACATCGTGCTGTACTCCAAGTACGGCGGCACCGAAGTCACCGTCGACGGCGACGACCTGCTCATCCTCACCAGCCGCGACGTCCTCGCCATCGTCGAGAAGAAGTGAGCCCCCACAGGGCTCCGAAGGGAATCGCAACATGGTCAAGCAACTGAAGTTCGACGACGAGGCTCGTCGTGCCCTCGAAGCAGGCGTGAACAAGCTCGCCGACACCGTCAAGGTGACACTCGGGCCGCGCGGCCGCAACGTCGTCCTCGACCAGAAGTTCGGCGCGCCGACGATCACCAACGACGGTGTCTCGATCGCCAAGGAGATCGAGCTCGACGACCCGTTCGAGAACATGGGCGCGCAGCTGGTCAAGGAAGTCGCCACGAAGACGAACGACGTCGCCGGCGACGGCACCACCACAGCGACCGTGCTCGCCCAGGCGATGGTCAACCACGGGATGCGCAACGTCGCCGCTGGCGCCAACCCGATGGGCCTCAAGCGTGGCATCGAGAAGGCGGTCGCCGCGGCCGTCGAGTCGATCAAGTCGCAGTCCAAGGAAGTCGACGACAAGCACGACATCGCCGCCGTTGCGACGATCTCGGCCGCCGACGCATCCGTCGGCGAGGTCATCGCCAACGCGATCGACAAGGTCGGCAAGGACGGTGTCGTCACCGTCGAGGAGAGCAACACCTTCGGCACCGAGCTCGAGTTCACCGAGGGCATGCAGTTCGACAAGGGCTACCTGTCCCCGTACTTCGTGACCGACACCGAGCGCCAGGAGTCCATCCTCGAGGACGCGTACATCCTCTTCAACGCCGGCAAGATCACCACCGTCCAGACCCTCCTCCCGGTCCTCGAAGCCGTGATGAAGACCGGACGTCCGCTGCTGATCGTCGCCGAGGACATCGAGGGTGAGGCACTCGCCACGCTCGTCGTCAACAAGATCCGCGGCACGTTCAACTCGGCCGCGGTGAAGGCTCCCGGCTTCGGCGACCGCCGCAAGGCGATGCTGCAGGACATGGCCACCCTCACAGGTGGGCAGGTCATCAGCGAAGAGGTCGGCCTCAAGCTGGAGAACATCACCCTCGACCTGCTCGGCAGGGCGAAGCGGGTGATCGTCACCAAGGACGAGACGACGATCGTCGACGGCGACGGCACCTCCGAGGAGGTCACCGGGCGGATCAACCAGATCAAGACCGAGATCGAGAACACCGACAGCGATTGGGATCGCGAGAAGCTCCAAGAGCGCCTCGCCAAGCTCGCCGGCGGAGTCGCGGTGATCAAGGTCGGCGCGGCCACCGAGGTCGAGCTGAAGGAGAAGAAGCACCGCATCGAGGACGCCGTCTCGGCGACCCGCGCGGCCATCGAGGAAGGTGTCGTCGCCGGTGGCGGCGTCGCCCTCATCCGGGCCCGTGGCGCCGTGAAGTCCGTCGTCGACTCGCTGACCGGCGACGAGGCCACCGGTGCGCGCATCGTGTGGGAGTCGCTCGTCGCCCCGGCGCGGTTGATCGCCGACAACGCCGGGCTCGAAGGTCAGGTCACCACCCGCCAGGTGGAGAACGAGACCGGCAACATCGGCCTCGACGCGGCCACCGGCGAGCTCGTCGACATGTTCAAGGTCGGGATCATCGACCCCGCGAAGGTCACCCGGGCGGCGCTGCAGAACGCCGCGTCGATCGCTGCGCTGGTGCTCACAACCGAGTGCCTCGTCGCCGACAAGCCCGAAAAGGCCGGCGCCAGCATGGGCGGCGGTGGCGGTGGCATGGGTGGCATGGGCGGCATGGGCGGCATGGGAATGTGATTCGACGGGGGCTTCGTCCCCCGTTCGAAGATCAGTGCACAGTGTTGGGACGGTCCCGGGCGCATCATGCTCCCGGGACCGTCGCCGTTCTCCGGCGAGACGCCGCCGCCGCTCCGGCCGGCCACGGCGGACGTCAGTCGATGCTGCGGGCGGGCCACGGTGGGTCGTCAGCGGCGCTCTGGCTTGTCAGCCGTCGCTCGCTGCGGTCGCGACGGGCCTGTCAGCCCTTGGCGTCGGACCAGCGCGACACGACCGCGATGTCGGCGACGAAGCGGACATCTGCGCTCGGCGACCATCGGGCAGCCGCGTCCTGCAGGCACCCGGCGACGACGGCGGCAACGGCGTCGCAGTGCTCGACGGGCGTGTGCACGAGCAGCTCGTCGTGCAGGCACAGCACGATGCGCGCGTCGAGCGGCCTGGCGCGGACGCGCACCGTCACCGCCCACACCTTGAACAGCTCGGCTGCAGCGCCCTGCACCATCGCGTTGCGGCCGTAGCGCCCTTGCGCCGCGGCCCGGCCACGAGCGTCACGGTCGCTGATCCCGGTACCCGACATCGAGCCCATCCGGACGAGGCGTCCGCCGAAGGTGCGCAGGTCGCGGCCGACCTGGCCGTCGACATCTGCGGCACGGAGGAAGTCCATCGCCACCGGATACGTGGCCTCGAGCCGCCGCAACGCCACCGCGCCGTGGCCGGTGGTCTGCCCGTACATCGCGCCGAGCACGGCGGTCTTGGCCGTTGGCCGATCGACGCCCAGCTGCTCGGCCACCGGCGAGTACATGTCGGCGGCGCGCGTCGCAGCGGCGAGCGCGGCGTCGCCCGAGACGGCGGCGAGCACCCGTGGCTCGATCTGGCCGAGGTCGGCACGCACGAAGGTGTGGCCGGGCTCGGCGATCACCGCGGGGCGCAGGTCGGCCGGCATGTTGTGCAGACCGGCCGACGCCGTCATCCGACCGGCAGCGCCGTCGGAGCCGGTCCACTCGCCGCGCAGCCGTCCGTCCGCACCGAGGTGCTGATCGAGCCAGGCGTAGCCGAAGGTGGTGGCGAACCGTTCCGCGGTCCGCCAGGCGAGGAGGTCGGCGACGAGCGGGTGGGCGTCGCGCATCGACTCCAGCCGCCATGCCCGTGTGTCCGGCACCTCGATCCCGACCGAGCGCAGCAGCGAGCGCACCTGCGCGGGGTTGCGCAGCACGAAGTTCGTCCCGGTCGGGGCGTGGCGCAGCACCAGCGCGTCACGCGCGGCGCGCTGTGCGCCGGCCTCCTCCTCGCTGCGCGGGCGGTCGCCGACGAACCCGCCGATGATCGTCTCGGCGGTGAGGCGATCCATCGGCAGCCCTTCGACGGCCAGCTCGGCGCAGAGCAGCTCCGCCGCCGATTCCGAACGTGCCGTCGCCGGCGCGGTGGGGCGATCGGCCAGCGCGGCGAGCGCGGCCTGCTGCAGATGCGCAGCGCGTAGCGCGACCGCGGCCCACTGTCGCAGCCGCTCTGGACCCGCCGCCCAGCCGCCGGCGACCCACTCCGGGTCGAGCCGCCCATCTGACCGCACGGGCCCCGGCAGACCCCCGTCGCTGTCCTCGGCCGTCGAGAACAGGTCGGGCGGCATTGGCCGAGCGGTGGCCGCCCGGTCTTCCGACTCCTCAGGCGGCAGCCCCGTAAGCGACGCCCAGATCCGTCCGGGGCCGGCGCGCCATCCGCCGGCGAGGATGCGGTGCACGGCGGTGAGATCCCAGCACAGGTCGACGTGGCGCGCTCGCTTGGCGAGGTCGGCGGCCGTCGCGTTGGACCACATCACCCAGCGCGGCCGCAGTTCCTGCTCGATGTCTGCGACGATTGCACCAGGGTCGGTGGATGCAGCCGCGACGGTTGTCCCCGCCGACGCGAGCCCGACGCCGACTCCCTCTGCCATGGCAAGAGCGACCAGCGCACCGCGGCCCACCCCTGCGTCGTGCAACAGCGCGACGAGCCGCTGCGCTTCGACGTCCACGACCGCACGCTGCCACACGCGAGCCGGGCTGTGCGTCGACGGTGGGTAGCCTCCACGCGGTGTCCGATGTGGGAAAGCGTCCGTTCTGGATGCATCAACTCGTCGAGTACATCCTCGGCGCGGCGCTCGCCGCGGTCGGGCTGCAGAGCCCGACGCCGATCATGCCGGCGTTCGTCGGCATCGTCGTGATCCTCCATGCGGCGATCACCAAGGCGCCCCTGTCGGCGTTCCGCGTGATCGGACGGCGCCTCCACCGTGTCGTCGATCTCGGTGTGATCGGCTTCGAGGTGCTCGCCGCCATCCAACCCGTGGTCAAGGTCGAGAGCGCGACCCGCGGGATCATGATCGCCATCGCCGTCGTGCACCTGTTCGTCTGGTGGCAGACGAGCTACAAGGAGCGGGTCAAGCTGCCCAAGCAGGCTCACCAGCCGATCGACGCCACGGGACGCAGCGGTGACATCGGTCGCACCGCCGGCAGGCTCGTCGGCAGCGGCGTCAACATGGCCCGCCGGGCCAAGGCCAAGCGCGACAACCGCTGACGATCGCCTCGGTGATCCTCGTCTCGCGGCCAACGATCCGCGGCCCGGCTGTCGGTAGCCTCCTCGCCATGTCGTTCGAGGCGCCGGCTCCAGATCTGAAGAAGCTGCTGACTGCGTGGCAGGCGTGGGAGCGCGGCGAGGAGATGCCGGGCAAGGTGCTCGCCAACATGAAGACCGCCGGTCTCCCGGCCATCCTGCAGCAGCTGATCGACAGCGGCTGGAGCCCCGCCGCGTCGTGAGCCGGCAGGGCGGCCAGCAGCGCATCCCACGACCGGCCAACTGGCGGCCGGGCGATCCGGCGCCGTGGGGTGGGATCACCGCCCGGCTCGACGCCGCGTCGGTCGCGGAGGCGCTCGGACTGGTCGAGCGGCCCGTCGATGCGATCCCGACGTTTCCCGGAGCGCGCCTCTCGGCCGTGCTGATCGTCCTGCGCGACGGGGAAGAAGGTGCGGAGGTGCTGCTCACCAGGCGGTCGATGTCGCTGCGCAACCATCGCGGTGAGATCGCCTTCCCCGGCGGCCGCGTCGATCCGGGGGAGACGCCCGAAGCGGCCGCCCGGCGCGAGGCGTTCGAGGAGGTGGCGATGCCACTCGACGCGGTCGAGGTCGTCGGCCACCTCGAACCGATCTCGACAGTCGTCAGCCTCAGCTGGATCGTGCCGGTCGTCGGTCTGCTGCGCAGCGATCCGCCATTGGCCGCCGCGGCACAAGAGGTCGACCGGATCTTCTGGGTCTCGCTGGCCGAGCTGATCCGCGAGGACACCTACCGCGAGGAATGGTGGGGCACCGCCCCACTCGACCGCTCGATCCACTTCTTCGAGCTCGACGACGAGACCGTCTGGGGTGCCACGGCGCGGCTCCTCCACCAGCTGCTCGTCGTCGCCCATCGACTCGGCGGCTGACGAGACTCGGCCGATCGGTGCTCAGCCGGCGACGCGGACCGCGGCGTAGAACGTCTCCGCCCACGCGTAGCACGTCGGCCGCAGCAGGATCGAACGACCGTGGCAGTGGGCGCGCATGTCGCTCAGGAACTGCGCGTCGACCTGCTTGCGCGATGCCGAGCTCCAGTCGTCGACGCCGTAGCGACGATCGAGCAGCCGCAGGTTGCGGTAGCCGAAGTCGTGACGTCGACAGGGTTCGGTGAAGTCGAACGAGCGACCGGTGTTGCCGACGAGTGGTGCCGAGCAGCCGTCCGACGACCAGTCGAACCACGGGTCGCCGTGCGTGGCCGCCTGCTGGAAGTCGTGGATCGAGGTGTCGAAGAGCATCCGGTCGACGTACGCGAGATCGTCGCGGGCATCGTGCACCGCGACCGGGTCGGCATGTGCTGCGGCGCCGGGGGAGAGCATCGCCAGGACGGCGACGAGCCCGGCGACGAGGCGCCTGGCGGCGATCATCCGGCGAGCCCCTGCAGCAGCTCCCATCCCGTACGCACGTGGTGCCGCTCGGTGGCGCGGCCGCCGATCGAGAAGCGCAGTGCGACCCGGCCGTCCAGCACCGTGCGGGTGAACAGCGCCGCCCCGGAGGCGTTGGCGCGGGCGACGAGTGCATCCGTCGCGGCGTCGGCGGCGGCCGGGTCGTCGTCGCACAGGCGCAGGCAGAGCAGGTTCAGCGGCGCCGGCGCGACGATCTCGAAGCGCGGGTCGGCGCGCACCCAGTCGACGAGATCGGCGGTGAGCGAGACGTGGCGGCGGATCATCTCCTGTGGCACGCCGACGCCGTCGGCGCGCAACATGAACCACAGCTTCAACGAGCGGAACCGGCGGCCGAGCGGCACCTGCCAGTCCCGGTAGTCGATCGCCGCACCGCTCGCCGTGGCGGCCGAGCGGAGGTACTCGGGGAGGATGCTCAGCGCGCCGAGCAGGGCGCGGCGATCGGCCGTGTAGAACAGGTCGCAGTCGAAGTTGACGCCCATCCACTTGTGCGGGTTGGTGCAGTAGCTGTCCGCGAGCTCCAGCCCGTCGTTGATCCAGCGGTGCTCCGGCACCAGCGCGCCGATTCCGCTCATCGCCGCGTCGACGTGCAGCCACATCCCCTCGCGCCGGGTGATCGCGCCGATCTCCGGCGTCGGATCGAACGCCATCGAGCTCGTGGTGCCACGTGTCGCGCACGCCCAGAACGGGATCAGACCTGCGGCCTTGTCGGCGGTGATCATCCGGCCGAGCGCGTCCGCACGCATCGCGAACCCGGCGTCGTGCTCGACGATGCGGATCTGGTCGCTGCCGATGCCGGCGATGCGCAGGCCCTTCTCGATGCTCGAGTGCGCTTCTGACGTTGCATATGCAACGAGCTTGGAGGTGTCGCCGTCGGCGTTGACCGCCCCTGCGGTGATCCGCCAGCGCGCGGCCAGGATCGACGACAGGGTGGCCTCGCTGGCCGAGCCGTGGATGACGCCGCCACCGTTCGCGCTGGTGCTGCGGAACGCCTCGGGCAGGTCGAGCAGCTCCAGCATCCAGTCGACCATCAACGTCTCGACCTCGGTGCACGCCGGGCTCGTGACCCAGCTCATCCCCTGCACGCCGAGACCGGCGTTGGCCAGCTCGGCGAGGATCGAGGGGTAGCTGATGTTGCTCGGGAAGTAGGCGAAGAAGCTCGGGTGCTGCCAGTGGGTGAGGCCGGGGACGACGATCTGCTCGAAGTCCGCCATTACCGCGTCGAACGGCTCCGGTGCGGTCGGGGGGTGCTCGGGCAGGCGGCCGCGGATGTCGCCGGGTTGCACAGGCGCCGCCACCGGCAGCTCGTCGACGTGCTCGAGGTAGTCCGTGATCCAATCGATCAGCGCGTAGCCGTGCTTGCGGAACTCGTCAGGAGTCACCGCGCAACCGTACTGCGAGCCTCGCCGGCGTGCTCAGAAGGTGTGCTCGGGGACCTGCTCGTCGCGGTCGCGGTTGCGGATGCCGATGGCGATCCTCCACCCGATCAGCGCCATGCCGGCCATCAGCACCGCGAAGGTCAGGTCGAGACGCAGATCGCTCTTGTTGGAGCTGCCGCAGTTCGGCTGTTCGAGCGTGCCGACGCAGTTCGACAGATCCTGGTTGGCCGGGATGAAGTCGTTGTTCGTGACCGTCGACGCGGCGATGGTCGTGGTCGGCGGGGTGGCACCGGAGGAGCAGCCCGCCGCGAGCAGGCTCAGCGCCAGCGCGGCGACCACGATCGCGAGGGCACGAGGGATGCGCAGCACGCCCAACTGTCGCACGGATGACGCGGGCCGCGACAGTCGGCTCGCGGCGCGATCCGCCCAGCCTCCGGCCGCGCGACTCCTCCGGACGAGCGCGTCGGCGCCGCCTCGGGCGTCGAGGCCCCTACGATCGGGCGGATGGTGCAGCGCGCCGACACGGTGCTCGTCGTCGACTTCGGTGCGCAGTACGCGCAGCTGATCGCCCGCCGGGTGCGCGAGCTGAGCGTCTACTCCGAGATCGTCCCGCACAGGATCACCGCCGCCGAGCTCGCCGAGGATCCGCCGGCGGCACTGATCCTGTCCGGCGGCCCGAAGAGCGTGCACGTCGAAGGGGCGCCCAGCCTCGATCCTGCGATCTACGAGCTCGGTGTGCCGATCCTCGGGATCTGCTACGGCGCGCAGCTCATCGCCCAGCAGCTCGGCGGCACCGTCGGCCGGGGGATGCGCGGCGAGTACGGCCGAGCGCAGCTGACGATCACCGACCCGACCTCCACGCTGCTGCACGACCTCCCCGTCCACCAGGACGTGTGGATGAGCCACTTCGACGCCGTCACGGAGGTGCCGCACGGCTTCGTCCCGACGGCGACGACACCCGATGCGCTCGTCGCCGCACTGGAGAGCGCGGCGCGCCGGGTGTGGGGCGTGCAGTTCCACCCGGAGGTGGTCCACACGCCGATCGGGATGGAGGTGCTGCGCCGGTTCGTGATCGACCTCGCCGGGTGCGCGCCGACGTGGACGATGGGCTCCGTGATCGGGCGCGAGATCGACGCCGTCCGCGCCCAGGTCGGGCCGAGCAGGGTGATCTGCGCGCTGAGCGGTGGCGTCGACTCGGCCGTCGCGGCCGCTCTCGTCCACCGCGCGATCGGCCCGCAGCTGACGTGCGTCTACGTCGACACCGGCCTGATGCGGCTGAACGAAAGCGAGCAGGTGGTCGAGACGTTCCGCCGCAACCTCGGACTCGAGCTGATCCACATCGACGCCGGCGACCGCTTCTTCGAGCGTCTGGCCGGCGTCGTCGAGCCGGAGCTGAAGCGCAAGGTGATCGGCGAGCTGTTCGTGCGGATCTTCGAGGAGAACACGGGTGGGCTCACCGACGCCGAGTTCCTCGTGCAGGGCACGCTGTACCCCGACGTCATCGAGAGCGGCGGCAGCGACGGCAGCGCCGCCGTCATCAAGAGCCACCACAACGTCGGCGGCCTTCCCGAGGACATGACCCTGAAGTTGGTCGAGCCGTTGCGCAGCCTGTTCAAGGACGAGGTGCGCCGCCTCGGCGCCGAGCTCGGCCTGCCCGACGAGATCGTGTGGCGACAGCCGTTCCCCGGACCGGGTCTCGGCGTGCGGATCATCGGTGAGGTGACGCCGGAACGCGTCGTGATCCTGCAACATGCCGATGCGATCGTCCGTGACGAGATCGCGCGGGCGGGGCTCGAGCGCGAGCTGTGGCAGGCGTTCGCCGTGCTCGCCGACATCCGCTCGGTCGGGGTGATGGGCGACGCGCGGACGTACGCCCATCCGATCATCATCAGGGCCGTGACCAGCGACGACGCGATGACGGCGGACTGGGCGAGGTTGCCGTACGACCTGCTGGAGACGATGTCGAGCAGGATCATCAACGAGGTCGCGGGGGTCAATCGGGTCGCCTACGACATCACCTCGAAGCCGCCCGGGACCATCGAATGGGAATGAGCGCCGGCCCGAGGCTCGCAACACATTCGTAATCTTGTAGAGTCCCGGCCGACATGTCAGCACTGGATCAGGTTCCCGCGCCCCGTCGCTGGCTGCAGTCGGTCGGAGCATCGCTGGCGCTCACGTTCCTCGTCGGCGGCGTCGTCGTCGGCACCGCCTCCGCCGACGGGGTCAGCGATCAGCAGCAGAAGGTCCAGCAGATCGCCGACCGGCTCGACGGCATCCAGAACAAGATCGATCAGCTCGACGACGACTACAACGCCGCGCTCGACCGCCAGGACCAGCTCAACCAGGACATCGCCGCGGCGAAGGCCAAGGTCGACGCGCAGCAGGCGCAGCTCGACCAGTTGCAGGGCACGCTCGGCCAGATCGCGGTCGACAAGTACACGTCGGGCTCGGACACCTCGCTCAGCCCGGTGTTCACCGACGCCGCGACGTACAGCGACGCCCAGCAACGCGACGAGCTGAACCGACTGTCGATCGACAACGGCGCCGGTGACGTCAACGAGGCGAGCGCGCTGGCGACGCAGCTCTCCAAGGACAAGGCGTCCTTGGAGAGCAAGGAGAAGCAGGCGGCGGACGTCGTCACCACGCTGCAGGACAAGAAGGATCAGGCGACGCAGCTGGAGGCCCAGTACCAGGACGACTACACCACGGCGAAGGCGACGCTCGGTGATCTCGTCCAGCAGGAAGAGGACCGCCGTGCTGCAGCCGCCGTGGCCCAGGCGCAGGCGGTCGCCGCGCAGCAGGCCGCAGCGGACAAGTCCAAGGCAGACGCGGCAGCAGCCGCCGCCGCAGCCGCGGCCGCCGCCGCGAAGGCGGCGGCCACCGCCCAGAAGGGCAACCACGACTCGACCAGCCCGGCAACGCCTCCTTCGACACCGGCGAGCCCGGGGAGCAGCGCCGCCGCACCGCGTGGCGGCGGCGGCGACACCAGCGGAGGCGGCGCCAGTGCGAGCAGCGGCGGCGGCAACAACGGCGCGGCCGCGGGCAACGGTCAGTCGGGCGACACCGGCAGCACCGCGCCGAGCGATTCGAGCCCGAGCCCGCCTCCGCCGTCTTCGCGCGCCGGCGTGGCGATCGCCGCAGCGGAGAGCCAGCTCGGCGTGCCGTACCGCTTCGCCGCCGAGAGCCCGGGTACCGCGTTCGACTGCTCGGGTCTGACGAAGTACGCATGGGGACAGGCCGGGGTGGACCTCCCGCACCAGTCTGCGCAGCAGTACGCCTCGACGCCCCACGTCACGAGGGACCAGATCCAGCCGGGCGACCTGCTCTACTACCACTCGCCGATCGGGCACGTCGCGATCTACATCGGCAACGGCGAGTTGATCCACGCTCCGCGCACGGGCGACGTCGTCAAGATCGCCCCCGTCAACTGGGCGGCGGTCGTCGGGATCAGCCGGCCCGGCTGATCGGCGGTCGTCGGGGTCAGCCGGCCCGGCTGATCGGTGCGGCAACCGCGCGAGTGCGGTCGAACAGGTTGCGAGCCGCCGTGACGATCTAGGTTCCCCGGTCATGCAAGGAATCGACGAGGCACCGGTCAGCGCTTGGCTCACGGCGAACATCGACGGCGCGCAGGCACCGTTCACGTTCGAGCTGATCGCCGGTGGCCGGTCCAACCTGACGTTCCGGGTCACCGATGCCGCCCGGCACGCCTACGTGCTGCGCCGCCCGCCGCTCGGTCACGTGCTGGCCACCGCCCACGACATGGCCCGCGAGCACAAGATCATCGCTGCGGTGGGGACAACGGGGGTGCCCGTGCCGCCGGCATTGGGGGTGTGCACCGACGAGACCGTCAACGGGGCGCCGTTCTACGTGATGGGCTACGTCGACGGCGTCGTGCTGGACAGCGTCGACAAGGCCGATCTGCTCCCGATGGAGTTGCGCCAACCGGCAAGCGACCACCTCATCGACGTGCTCGCCTACCTCCACGACGTCGACATCGACGCGGTCGGCCTCGGCGATCTGGCCAAGCGCGAGGGGTACGTCGAGCGCCAGGTGCGGCGGTGGACGTCGCAGTGGGAGAACTCCAAGACCCGCGAGCTGCCGGCGATCGACGAGGTCGCCAAGCGCCTGCGCGAGCACCTTCCGACCCAGCGCGACTCGACCATCGCCCACGGCGACTACCGCTTCGGCAACTGCCTCACCGACGTGACCGCAGGTCGAGTGGCTGCGGTGCTCGACTGGGAGCTGTGCACGCTCGGCGACCCGCTCGCCGACGTCGGCTACATGGGCGTGTACTGGTACGACGGCAACCCGGCCAACCTGCGGCACAACGACCCGACGTCGGCCGGGGGCTTCCCGACGTACCCCGACCTGCTCGAGCGCTACGCGATGCGCACCGGCCGCGACCTGTCGGGCATCGGCTACTACGTCGCGTTCAGTTGCTGGCGGCTGGCGGTGATCTCCGAGGGCGTGTACGCGCGCTACCTCCACGGGGCGATGGGTGACCAGGAGGGGGTCGACACGTCCAGCTTCCAGAGCGGAGTGGAGACCCTCGCGGCGCGGGCCCTCGCCGCGACCGCCGACCTCGGATGACCGACGACACGGTCGCCGGCGCGCTGGACGGCTGGGCGCGCAGCGCGTTCACGGCCGCCGGCACCACCCGCGACCTGTACCGCAAGGGCGCCGGCCCTGGGGTCGTGATCGTGCACGAGCTGCCGGGGATCACGCCTGCGGTCGTCGGTTTCGCCGAGGAGGTGGTCGGCGCGGGGTTCACGGTCGTCATGCCGTCGCTCGTCGGCACGCCCGGTCGAGCCGTGTCGCTCGGCTACGGCGTGCGCACGATGGCTCAGGTCTGCGTGTCGCGGGAGTTCTCGACGTGGGCGATGGACCGCACGTCGCCGATCATCGCCTACCTGCGCGCTGTGGCTCGCCACCTCCACCTCGACGTCGGCGGTCCCGGCGTCGGCGCGATCGGGATGTGCTTCAGCGGTGGCTTCGCGTTGGCGATGCTGGTCGACGAGACCGTTGCGGCGCCCGTGCTCAGCCAGCCATCGCTGCCGTTCGCGATCGGCAAGGCGCGCGGTGCGAACCTCGGGCTGTCGCCCGATGATGCCCTCGCCGTGGCCCAGCGCGCCGCGGACGGCTGTGCGGTGCTCGGCCTGCGCTTCACCGGCGATCGGATGGTCGGCACCCGCTTCGCCGGCATGCGCGCCATGCTCGGCGGTGCGTTCGAGGCGGTCGAGTTCCCGAGCGTCGGCAGGATGGACCACTCCGTGCTGACCGAGCAGCGCCGGGACGAGGGGGTGCAGCGCGTGCTCGCCTTCCTGCGCCAGCGGCTGGATCCCGCCCCCGGCTGACCCCGGCCGGCGACGGGCGTCAGTGGCCGCTCCAGCTCGGCGCACGCTTCTCGGCGAACGCCCGTGGGCCCTCCTTGGCGTCGTCGGAGGAGAACACCGTGCGCACGAGCGGAGCCTGCAGGTCCCAGAACTCCTCCTCGGTGCGGCCCTGCGTCTCGCGCAGCACCTGCTTGCTCGCCGCCACCGACAGCGGCGCGTTGCGGGCGATCCGCTCGGCGAGCCCGAGCGCGACCGTCGCCGTCTCGCCCTTCTCCGCGAGCCTGCTGACCAGCCCGTAGGCGAGGCCCTGCTCGGCGGTGACCGGGTCGGCGGTGAGGGCCATCTCCATCGCCACGCCGTACGGCACCCGCCGCGGCAGGCGCAGCAGCGCGCCGCCGGCGGCGAACAGGCCGACGCCGGCCTCGGGGATGCCGAGCTTGATCCCCTTCGCAGCGACGATGAGGTCGCAGGTCAGCGCGACTTCTAGCCCGCCGGCCAGCGCGAAGCCCTCGACAGCGGCGATCAGCGGCTTGCGCGCCCCGTTGCGGATGAACGCATCGAACCCCTTGGGCGGCCCGCTGGCGGCGAACGCCTTGAGGTCCATCCCGGCGCAGAAGCCGCGTCCGGCGCCCGTGAGCACCCCTGCGGTCAGGCCGTCGTCGCCGTCGAGCCGCTCGACCGCGGCGACGAGGCCCTGGGCGAGGTCGGTGTTGATCGCGTTCATCGCCTCCGGGCGGTTGAGGGTGATCAGCAGCACCCGTCCGCGGACCTCGGTCAGCACTGCGTCGTTCGTGGTGGTCGCTGGGTCGGACATGTCTGGAGAGTACGGCGGAGTGGTCAGCGTGCATCGACCGGCACGCGACGGGCTCGGTTCGACCCGCGAGCGCCGGGGTACGGTAGTCGGATCGAGGCGGGGCCTGTCCGGCCGCGCCGCAGTGATGGAGGCCCGCATGCCGGAGCGCACGGAGTACACGCCGGGAACACCCTCGTGGATCGATGTCAACAGCCCCGAACCTGACGCCGCCGCGGCGTTCTACGGGGCGCTGTTCGGCTGGTCGGTCGAGGCCGACGATCGCCCGGAGGCGGGTGGCTACCGGATCTGCACGCTGCGTGGCAAGAGCGTGGCAGGGCTCGGCCCTTCGATGAGCCCGGACGCCCCGCCGTCGTGGAGCGTCTACGTCACCGCCGCCGACGCCGACGCGACGGTGTCGCGGGCGGAGATCCACAACGGCACCATCGTCGCCGGCCCGATGGACGTGCTCGACGCCGGGCGGATGGCCGTGCTGCAGGACACCAACGGGGCGTTCATCTCGGTCTGGCAGCCGCGCAGCCACCCGGGCGCGGGCCTGGTCAACGAGCCGGGGACGTTCTGCTGGAACGAGCTCGCCGTGCCGGACATCCGTCGCGCCCACGAGTTCTACACGGCGGTGTTCGGCTGGGACGTCGATCCCGAGCTGAGCTCCGATTCCGCCCTGTTCTTCAACGTCGAGGGCCAGCTGGTCTGCGGCGCTCACCTCGCTGGGGAGGGCGAGCCCACCGGCTGGACCGTGTGGTTCGCCGTCGAGGACTGCGATGCGTCGGCGGCGAAGGTCACCGAACTGGGCGGTGCGGTGGCGATGCCGCCGTCGGACATCGACTTCGGCAGAGCCGCCGTCGTCACCGACCCGCACGGGGCCGTGTTCGGCATCGCCAAGCTGAAGGGCTGAGCTGCGCCGACGCGCCGCGTGTGATCGGTCGTACGCCGGCCGGTAGGTTCGTGACCGGGATCGACGCCGAGACAGGGGATTGAGGATGGTCTACGCCAACGGACGCACGTATCACGACGCCGACAGCCACATCATGGAGCTGCCCGACTTCCTCATCGACCACGCCGAGCCGCAGCTGCGCCACCGGATGCCGAAGATCCCAGTGCCGACCGTGGGGCTCGTCGCCAACCTGCTCGACGACGCCGCAGAGCGCGGCGGGCACAGCGCCGACATGGTCGCGGAGCTGGTCGGCATGGGCGACCGGCTGATCTCCGGCCCGAAGGGCTACCTCGCGCTCGGCGCGTTCAACCGGGACGAGCGCAGTCAGGCACTCGACCTGCTCGGCTTCCAGCAGCAGCTGGTGTTCGCGACGTTCTCCGCCGGCGTCGCGTTCGCAGAGGACCGTCCGATCGACGAGCGGTACGCCGCCTCCGCCGCGCACAACCGAGCGATGGCAGAGTTCTGCAGCACCGACGACCGACTGCTCGGCGTTGCCCTGCTGCCGCTCGACGTCACCGCGCTGGCGTTGGTCGAGTTGGAGCGGATCATCGAGCTCGGGCTGCGCGCGGTATGGGTGCCGCACCGGCCGTGCGGCGGTCGTTCCCCCGGCCACACCGACCTCGACCCGATCTGGGCGCGGATGGCGGAAGTCGGGCTGCCGTTCGTCCTGCACGTCGGCGGCTCGCCGCTGCAGCTCGAGCCGGCGTGGATGAACACCGGCCGCCCGGTGCCGACCGACTGGCTCGGCGGCGGTGAGAACGTCCGTGGCAAGGACATGACCAGCCTCCACCAGGCGGCGGAGACGTTCGTCTCGACGATGGTGCTCGACGGCGTGTTCGAGCGCCACCGCGAACTGCGTGGCGGGGTGATCGAGCTCGGCGCCGGATGGGTCCCGCAGATGCTGACCCGGCTCGACTGGGTCGTCGACATCTGGCGCAAGTCGGAGCCCGAGCTGGCCTCACTGAGCCGCAAGCCGTCCGAGCAGCTGATCGAGCAGGTCGGCTTCACCCCCTTCGTGTACGAGGACATCGGGATGCTGATCCAGCAATCCGACGAGCGGCTGTACCTGTTCTCGTCGGACTACCCGCACAACGAGGGTGGCCGCCAGCCGTTGGCGCGCTTCGAGTCGTCGCTCGACGCACTCGACGCTGTCGGCCTCGGTGAATCGGCGCGACGGCACTTCTACGCCGATAACTTCGCCCGCCTGTTCACGATGGCCTGACCCGCCGGCACCCGTCGTCGGCGCCTCGGCCTCGGTCAGGTTGGCGGATCAGGGTTGGCGGATCATCCCCCACATGTGCGGGCCGTCGAGCGCGACGTCCCACTCACTGCGTACCTGGAAGCCGAGGTGGGAGTAGTAGGCGACGTTCTCGAGGCTCTCGGTCTCGAGGTACATCGCCAGCCCGTCGCGCCGGCAGACCTCACCGATCGGACCGATCACGGCCGCGCCGAGGCCCTGGCGCTGCCAGTCGGGATGGGTCGCGAGCACGTTGAGGTACCAGTGCGGCTCGGCAGGGGTGTGCTCCGCGATCACGACGCCGAGCACTCCGAAGCGGGCGCGCAGCTCATCGCTCGGTGGCACCGCGTCGGGCGACGGTTCGACGTCGACCTCCGGCCGGCCCGGCGGGAAGAACATCGCCGCGGCGACGGCGTCGTCGGTCGTGAACGTGTTCTGGAGCGCCATCGAGCGACGGGCGACGTACTGGAACAACGTCGGCGCCGTCGCGAAGTAGTCCGTGGTGTCGGGGCAGAACCACCGCAGCAGCGGATCGTCGGCGAACGCCATCGTCGCCGTCCGGCAGATCCGGGCGAGATCTGCCGCAACTGCCTGGCGCACGCTGCTCACCGGGTGCCCGCCCGGACCCGTGCCCCCGCCTTCGCCGATGTGCCACGCTCGTTCACCGCGACCTATCCTGCCACCGGCGCGCAGCGACGCCTCCGGTCCGCGGAAAGGGCAGAGCCCAGCTGCAGCAGTCGACGTCAATCGGCAACGAGTGCACTCCTTTCGCCTGACGATGCGGACCGCAGGCTCGAAAGGAGGGCGCGATGCCCACGATTCCTCTTCCCGACGACCCGCACCTGGGTCAGCTGCGACGCAAGGCCAAGGAACTGCGCCAGGCGGTGCTCGCCGGTGACGCACGCGCGCTCGCCAGCGTTGCGGAGTTCCGACCTGGTGGCGCGACCGATCCCTTCCCGCTCACGGCGGCACAGCTCGTGGTCGCCCGTCGCCACGGCTTCGCCAGCTGGCCGCGGTTGAAGGATCACGTCGAGCTGGTCAATCGGCTCACCCGCCGGCCCGAGCGCATCGAGCCGTGCGGCGACGCCGGCGACGAGTTCCTCCGGCTGGCTTGCCTGACCTACGCCGGCGACAGCGTCGAGCGGCGCCAGCAGGCTGCGGCGCTCCTCGCCGAGCACGCCGAGATCTCAGGGGCGAGCATCCATCTGGCCGCGGCGACGGCGGACGTCGACGCCGTTCGGCGGTTCCTGCGCGCCGACGGCCGTGCGGCGCGGATCGAGGGTGGTCCGTACGACTGGGTGCCGCTGATGTACGTGGCCTACGCCCGCCATGATGTGACGATCCGCGAGGACGACGTCCTCGCCACGGCTCGTGCGTTGCTGGACGCGGGAGCCGACCCGAACGCCGGGTACCTCTGGCACGGCTTGCCGTCGCCGTTCACGGTCCTCACCGGTGTCTTCGGCGAGGGCGAGCAGGGTCCCCGCGACCAGCCCCGCCATCCGCACTCTTTGGCGTTGGCGCGCCTGCTGCTGGAGGCGGGCGCCGATCCCAACGACAGCCAGACGCTGTACAACCGGATGTTCGAAGCCGGTGACGACCACCTCGAGCTGCTGTTCGAGTTCGGTCTCGGCAGCGGGGACGGCGGGCCTTGGCGGGCGATGCTCGGCACTGCGGCGATGGCGCCGGCGGATCTGATCGAGTACCAACTGCGATGGGCTGTGAGCCACGACATGGTCGAGCGGGTGCGGCTGCTGGTCGAGCACGGTGCCGATCCCGCGCGGCCGATCGACGGCGAGCACAACGCCGTCGACGTCGCCGCGCTGGCCGGGAACACGAGGGTCGTCGAGCTGTTGGAGGCGAGTGGAGGTCCGTCCCCAACGCTCGGTCCTGTGGAGCGGCTCCTCGGATGCCTTGCCGCTGGTGATCGCGCCGGCGCGGAGCGGCTGCTCGCGGACGACCCGGCGTTGCTCGACGCGGCGCAGGCGGCGCGGCCCTCGCTGCTCATCGACGCCGTGGCGGCCAACCGGCGCAGCGCGATGGAGCTGATCGTCGATCTGGGCTTCGATGTCAACGCCTACGGGCGTGGCGACACACCCCAGAACGGCGTGTGGGAGACCCCGCTGCACATCGCCGCCGGCGATGGACACGTCGAGCTCGCCGAGTATCTGCTCGCCCACGGCGCCGACCCGACGATCCATGACCGTCGCTTCGACGCCACCCCACTCGGATGGGCCGCCCACTTCGACCAGTCCGCGATGGTCGACCTCCTCGCCCCGCTCACGCCCGACTGACAGCCGGGCCGGCAGGGGCGTCAGGCGGTGGCCCAGACGAGCAGTTCGGCGCCGGTGTCGTCGGCGGTGACGTCGAGCGTGCCGGCGCGGACGAGGCGGGCGGCGTCACCAGTGCGCAGCAGACCGTGGTCCGCGAGGTCCACCTGGCCGGCGGCGACGTAGAGGTGCACGTGCGGGTCATCCGGCAGCGTGACCCGGTCGCCCGGATGCAGGCGCGCGCCCCACAGGACGGCATCGCGCTGGTGGATCGTGATCGCCCCTGGATGGCCTTGACCCGAGGCGATCGGGACGAGGCCACCGGCATCCAACGCGGCGTTGACATCGAGCTGTTCGTAGCCGGGGTCGATGCCGAGCGTGTCCGGCGCGACCCACATCTGCACGAAGTGCACCGGCTCGACGGTGCTGGCGTTCTTCTCGCTGTGGCGGATGCCGCGGCCGGCGCTCATCCGCTGGGCGAGGCCGGGGTAGAGCACGCCCTCGTTGCCTTCGCTGTCGCTGTGCTCGAGGCGTCCCGACAGCACCCAGGTGATGATCTCCATGTCGCGATGGGGATGGGTGCCGAACCCGCCGCCCGGGGCGACGGTGTCGTCGTTGCTGACGAGGAGCAGGCCGTGCCCGTCCTCGCCGTGGACGTAGTGACCGCCGAAGTTGAACGAGTGCCACGAGTCCAGCCAGTCGATGTCGGTGTGCGACCGATCGGCGGCGCGGCGGATCATGACGGTGCTGGTGATGCTCATGGCCACACCAACGTCCTTGCGTGCGCAACTATTCCGACGAGGCCGACGAGGCCGACGACGTCGGCGACGTCGGCGAGACGGACGACCTCGGTGTCGGGGACGTCGTCGGCCTCGTCGTCGTGCCCGCGCCGTTGTCGGGCGCGGCGAGCGTGCCGATCTGGGTCCATGTCGCCGGGCTGTCGTAGCCGAGCGCCCACAGCGACACGCCGCCGAGGCGCTGGGTGCGGGCGAGGTTGATCCGCTGGCGCGCGCCCTCGGCGTCGATGTAGTGCACCTCGCGTGTCTGCGTGCACGACGTGGTCGCGTCTGCGAACGTCGCCTGGTAGGTGAACGACGCCTCGCCGGTGATCGGGTCGTCCACCGGGGTCGCCTGCCGTTTGGCGAGCAGGTCGTCGATGCTCTGCTCGCTGACGCCGGTCCGACCGGTGGCCGTGCCGGCGGGACATGTGCCGGCGGTGGCCACCGGCCAGTTGTAGCCGTGCAGGCCGACGCCGAGCACGAGCTTGCTGTCGTCGTGCACGGCGTCCTTCGTCGCGGCGATCGTTTGCTCGACGTACGCCAGCGGGGCGATCGGTCCCGGCGCGTCGGTCGAGTAGTCGTAGGCCATGATCCTCAGCCGATCGACGACTCGGCCGATCGCGGCGTCGTCGTAGACCCAGTAGCCGCTGTCACCGTTGCGGCCGCCGTCGAGGATCGGTGGCACGCTCACGGTCAACGTCTTGCCGATCGCGTGCAGCGGCGCGGCGAGCTCGGTGATGAAGGCGACCCAGTTCGGGCGAGTGGCGTCCCACGTGCTGCGGCCGTCGGCGAACGCGAACGACTCGTAGTCGATGTCGACGCCGTCGTAGCCGCCGGCGGCCACGAAGTCGACGATCGCGTGGATGTGCCCGGCGCGCTGCGCGGGGTCGGCGAGCACCGCGGCCATCCCGCCGGGCGCCATCCCATCGAAGATCGACGGGGTCACCCTCGCGCCCGCGTGGCGCGCCGCCTTGACGAAGGCCGCGCCGGCAGTCGCATCGAGGTTCGGGTTGGTGACGATCTGGGTCGCTCCGGTGGCGGTGAACCAGAACGGAGACACGTCGCGCAACCACGAACCGTGCGCGGCCACGGACGCCGTCGACACGTCGAGCGCCCAGTACGGGGCCCACGCATCGATCGCGATGTCCGGCGGCGGGGGTGCGGCCATGTCGCCCCGACCGGCGACGACGGCGATGACTGCGATCACGACCAACGTGACCACGCCGGCGATCGCCAGCCACAGCCGCTTCCGGTGGGCTGCGGCCGTCGCCGCGCGGAGGGTGCCGACGTCGAGGTCGCGCAGTGAAGCGATCCGTGTGTACCCGGGCCCGGGTGGGATGTCGACCACGTTCGGGATCGCGTACACGACACAACCGGCGTCGACGGCAGAGCGCACACCCGTCGGCGAATCCTCCAGCGCGACGCAGTCCTTGGCGGCGACGCCGAGCGAGCGCGCCGCTGACCGGTACGGCTCCGGATGCGGCTTGCCATGGCTGACCTCGTCGCCGGTGACGAGCAGATCGAAGGAGCCGGGCGGTAGCGCCTCGACGACGGCCTCGGCGAAACGCCGCCACGACATCGTCACCAGCGCGCACGGCACCCGGTTCCTGCGCAGCTCGCGCAGCAGCTCACGGGCGCCCGGCCGCCACGGCACCGCGTCGCGCACGCGCAGGATCACCCCGTCGAGCAGGCGGTTGACGATGTCGTCGATTGGCATGTCGACGTCGCCGTGCTCGCTGATGTAGGCCGCGGCGTCGCGCAGGTCGAGGCCGACGATCGCATGCGCATGCTCGTCGGTCCACGTCCCGCCGTGCTCGCCGACGAGCTCGTACTCGCAGGCGATCCAGTACGGCTCGGTGTCGACGAGCGTCCCGTCCATGTCCCACAGCACCGCGGCCGGGCGCGACGCGGTGCGCCGGGTCGCTCGGTCGTCACTCATCGCGCCGGCGAGCCTAGAAGGGCGGCTCCGTCGGATCGCGGCAGCACTGTGTCGACCTGCCGGGGCCGGGACGGCCGACGCGGGTACGGATGCTGCTGAGAAGTGGGCCGCCCGTGGGGTACCTGGTCGAGGCCGACCGAGCGTTCCGCCGATCGCCGCGTCAACCGGTCAGGATCTCAGCGCGGGCCACCGTCGATGTTCAAGGTCGTGCCGGTGGTGTAGCTGGATGCGTCGCTGGCGAGGTACAGCGCCGCGCCGACCACCTCGTGCGGTTCGCCGCCGCGCTCGAGGGCGAAGCCGACCTTGGCGCGCTTGTGGAAGTCCTCCAGATCCCACGCCTTGGAGATGTCGGTGAGGAACGGGCCGGGGACGATGCAGTTGACCCGCACCTTCGGACCCATGGTGCGCGCCAGGCCGTAGGTGAGGTTGTTGACGCCGGCCTTCGCCGCCCCGTAGACGAGCTCGTTCGGGCTCGGTCGCTGCGACGCGACCGAGGAGACGAAGATGATCGAACCACCGTCGCCGGTCATCATCTCCGTGCCGAGCACGGCCGACAGGCGGAACGGGCCCTTCAGGTTGACGCCCATCACCTTGTCGTAGAGGTCCTCGGTGATCGCGTCGACGCTCGGGTACAGCGGCGACATCCCGGCGTTGTTGACGAGCACGTCGACCTTGCCGAACTCAGCCAGCGCGGTGGCGGCGAGCCGGTCGGCGTCCGCCCACGAGGCGGCGTGGTAGGCGACCGCGAGCGCCTTGCGTCCGAGCCCACGGACCTCCTCGGCGACGGCCTCGCAGTTGTCGAGCTTGCGGCTGGCGATCACCACGTCGGCACCGTGCTCGGCGAAGGCCAGCACCATCTCGCGTCCGAGGCCACGGCTCCCGCCCGTCACCACGGCAACACGTCCACTGAGGTCGAACAGATCGGTCATCCGGCCATTCTGACCGGCCACGCCCGTTCACGCAGAAGCGGTCAGGAGAACCGCGTGACGAGTCCGCGCGTGCGGAACACGCGCAGCATCCGCGCCGAGAACGCGAAGCTCAACACGACGAGCACGGCCGCGCCGATCAACCCGGCGCGGATCTCACCGAGCGGCAGCGGTCGGCCGTCGAGCACGGTGCGCAGCGCGGCGAACGCGTGCGTGCTCGGCAGCACGCGGGCCACCGGTTGCAGCGGGCCAGGCAACGCTGCCACCGGGTTGAACACGCCGGACAGCGCCATCAGGATGAAGTTGCTGCCCCACGTGATCACCTCGGCACCCTGCCCGAAGCGCAGGATCACGCCGATGTTGGCGATGCCCACCGCCCACCCGACGATCACCAGCACCGACGCGATCGGCACGATCGACCAGCCGATCGTCGAGAGGTGGAAGCCGAAGAACCCGAGCGCGGTGAGCGAGAGGGTCGTCAGGGCCAGGACGACCTTGACCATCCCGAACGCCGCCGTGCCGGCGATGTACTCGATCTCGGTGACCGGCGTGGTCAGCACGTTCAACAGGTTGCGGCTCCACGTCTCCTCCATGAACCCGGTGGCGACCGCGATCTGGCTCTGGAAGAGGACGTGGAACATGATGATCCCGGCGATCAGGAACGGCGTCGCCGCGCCGCTCGAGGCGCTCTGACGGGCGACGTACGTGCCCAGGCTGCCCCACAGGATGACGTCCATCAGCGGCCAGAAGGCGATGTCGAACCAGCGGTGCGGGGCGCGCCAGAGCACGTACGCGTGCCGTCGCACGACGACGCGGACGCGGTGCAGGTTCATCTGGAGACCGCCTCGCGCGCTGTGCGGATGAGCGACCCGGCGCTGCGCGCCGGAGCGACCGTCGCGGTGGTTCGCTCGCTGCGCTCGCTCATCGCCGGTGGGTTTCGGCGAGGTTGAGGAACACGCCTTCGAGGTCGGCGTGGCCGAATGTCTCGGCGATCCGCGCCGGCGTGTCGTTGGCGACCACCTGGCCTCCGGCGAGGAAGATCACCCGGTCGGCGAGCATCGCCACCTCGCGCATGTCGTGGCTGGTGATCAGCATCGCCGCGCCTGTCCGTGCGCAGTGCTCGAGCAGGCCGAGGCGCACCTTGAGTGCGATGTCCGGGTCGAGCGACGCGGTCGGCTCGTCGAGCACGAGCAGCGCTGGCTCGTGCAGCGTGGCCTTGACGATCCCGACGAGCGTCCGCTGCCCGCTGGACAGGGCGCTGCACAGGCGGTCGCCGAGGTGGCTGATCCCGAACCGCTCCAGCCCGCCGGCAACGATCCGCTTCTCGTCGCGCAGCCCGTACCAGCCGGCGAACACCCCGAGCGCCTCGCGGACCTTCAGCCGGTCGGGCAACGGGAGGTACCCGGCGACGAACCCGACGTGGGCCATCGCCTTCGAGCGGCGGCGCGGCAGCGCGTGTCCGGCGATCTCGATCGTGCCGTGATCGGGCAGGATCGCGCCGAGCACCATCAGCAGGGTCGTCGTCTTGCCGGCGCCGTTCGGGCCGAGCAGCCCGACGCGCTCGCCGGCGCCGACGATCAGGTCGATGCCCTGCACGGCTTCGACGCTCTTGAAGCTCTTGCGCAGTTCGAGCGCGCGAAGGACGTCGGCCATCCGACCATCTTCGCCGCAGCGGGGGCGGGATCGCCGGTGATTTGCGTGGCGCAGCCGACCCTTGACGGACCGCGCACACGGGACGAGCATTGGTGGGGCAGGTCTTCAGACCTGCACGAACCGATCCGAACATGGACCACGAGTTGATGTGAGGAGGTACGGACCCATGAGCTGGCGCACGTACGAGGAGCGATCTCCTCCGAGCTGACACGGCCACCAACCTCGCGACCGAACGCAACCTGACCCGTTTCGAACACGGACCACGGATGCGCAGCGAACGACGCATGCGTCTCGCTCCGCCACCGGGCTCGTCCACCTTCCGGCGGGCAGGACGATCCGGTCGCGTGACATCCCGCCGGCCGCCGCAGTGGCGGCAGCGCCGGCGGGATGTCTCGCGTCAGAGGCGCTCGTCGTCGAGCCGGCGACGCCGCACTGGAACTCGAGGGAGACGACGACGCGTGGTCAGGCCGGCGCCGGCGCGGCCGTGTCGACCCGTCGTCTGTCCGGGGCGTGATCGATCGCCAGCGCAGCTCGCCGGCCTTCGAGGATCGCGTCGTGGAGCGTGCGCGGTGCGACGCAGTCACCGGCGCGCAGCGCCGCGGCCGGGAGCTCGGGCGTCGGCAGCCGGAAGCCACAGTCGACGAGCGCCGTGCACGGGATCGTCCGCCGTGCGCCGGAGAAGCGGTCCTCGATCTCGACGGCTCCCGCACGGGCGACACGTAGGATCGCGCGCCGCTCGATCTGTGTGCCGCGCTGGGCGAGGCGCACGTTCGCAGGGGCGAGGTCGCCGGTGCGCGACAGCTCGTTGCCGGCGATCTGGTCCTGCGTGATCAGCACGGCGCGCTCACCGAGCTGCTCGGCCAGGGCGACCGCGATCGGGCCGCCGATCGGGTCGAACAGCGCGATCGTCCCGTCCGGCAGCGCTGCGATGCCGCGGTGGATGTCGGCCACATCGAGCACGATCGCGCCTGCCTCGACCGAGTACTCGCGCAGGCCCGGTGCCGAACCGGTGCACTGGACGACGACGGTCTGCGGGCCGTCGATCCCCGCGTCCACGTCGCTGCCGACCGCGCGACCCAGCGCCGTGGGGACCTCCGCGCACTCGCGGATCAGCCAGTCGATCAGCGGACCACCGGGGCCGGCGAACGCGGCGATCCCCCCGAGGCGGTCGGCGGCGTCGACGATCCGCACGCGATGACCACGGGCCGCGGCGACCCGCGCCGCCTCCAACCCGGCGGGACCGCCGCCGACGACGACGACCTCGCGCGGCCGCGCCGCCGGCACGTACCAGTCCGGATCCTCCGTCTCGCGGCCGCTCGTCGGCTCGCCGACGCACGTGACGATCGGGTTGCGTGCGTCGCGCACCTGGCAGGTCTGGTTGCAGCGGATGCACGGCCGGATCCGCGTCGCTTCGCCGGCACGCAACTTGACCACGAGGTCGGGATCGGCGATCTGGGCTCGCGTCATCTCCACCGCGTCAGCGACACCGTCGTCGAGCGCCCACTCCGCCTGGCCGGGATCGACGACCGAGCCCTGCAGGAACACAGGCAGCGGGGCGACGGCGGCTTTCACCGCGCGGCACACGTCGATGTTGAACCCGGTCGGTTCGTGGAAGTCGGGCCGCGTCTTCTCCGCCGAGAAGATCGCGCCGCGCACCACGACGATGTAGTCGAGCCCGAGGCCCGCCAACTCGGCGGCGATCGCCGGTGCCTGATCGGGCGTGATCCCGGCCCACGGGGCGAGCTCGTCGCACGACAAACGCAGCCCGACCACGGAGTCGCCGGCCGCGAGTCGGACCGCTTCGATCACCTGGCGGGCGAACAGCAGCCGGTCGGCGCCCCACTCGTCGTCGCGCTGGTTGGTGAGCCCGCTGAGGAACTGGCGCACGAGGCTGTGCTGCCCGGCGTTGATCTCCACCCCGTCGCAGCCGGCGCGCACGGCGCCGGCGGCCGCGTCGCCGAAGCCGCCGACGACGGCGGCGATGTCGCGACCCTCCATCCACTTCGGCACCTCGCGGCAGTTGAACTCCGGGACCCGCGACGGTGCCCACAGCGGCAGCTGGCTGTACGCGCTCGACCCCTGACCGCCGGCGTGGTCGAGTGAGGCGATCACGAGGCCGCCGTGCTCGTGGCACGCGTCAGCGATCGCCGACCAACCGTCACCGGCGCGCCCCGCCAGCGGCGCCCGCTCGTACGGCCAATCGCCGGCGTGCACGCTGACCCCCTCCGTCACGATCACCCCGCAGCCGCCACGTGCCCGCCGCGCGTAGTAGGCGACGTGGCGGCCGGTGAACCGGCGGTCGTCGTCGCCGAGGTTGGTGACGTGCGGGCCGAACATCACCCGGTTCGGCGCCGAGGTCTGTCCGACGGCGAATGGTTCGAGCAGGCGCATGGGCCGCCCATTGTTGCATCGCCGTGCTCACGGCGGCGGCGCCGACGCGTCGCGCTCAGACGCCGACGGGTTTGCGGGTGAACAGCACAGGGCTCGCCGCGGGAGCTGTGGCGCGGCTGTGGTCCATCGTCGGACGTGGCGCGGCGGTGGGATCGACGCCGACCAGCGCGTGCTCGCCGTCGCCGCCGACGCACTCGGGATCCGGTCCGTCGAGCGGGAGGCCCGTGAAGAACTTCGCGGCCATGCAGCCGCCCTGGCACGCGTCGTAGGACCCGCACGAACTGCACGCCCCGGCCGATTGCGGCTCGCGCAGCGAACGGAACAGCTCGCTGTGCTTCCACACCTCGGCAAACCCGCCCGCGTCGCGGACGGAGCCGGCCTTGAACTGGTCGTGGATGACGAACGGGCAGGCGTACACGTCGCCGATCGGGTCGATCAGGCAGACGACCCGACCGGCACCGCACATGTTCAGGCCGGGCAACGGCTCACCCAACGCGTTGAGGTGGAAGAACGAGTCCCCGGTGAGGACGGACTCGCCGTGCCCGAGCAACCAGCGGTAGATCTGGCGCTGCTGGACGTTGGTCGGGTGGAGATCGTGCCAGGTATCGGCGCCGCGGCCCGACGGTCGCAGCCGGGTGACGCGCAGTTGTGCGCCGTACGAGTCGGCGAGGGCCTTGAACCCGTCCAGCTGGTCGACGTTGTGTCGGGTGACGACGATGCTGATCTTGAACGGGCCGAAGTCCGCGGCGGCGAGATTGTCCATCGCCCGCCGCGCCATCGCGTACGAGCCCTCACCGCGCACCGCGTCGTTGGTCGCTGCATCGAGGCCGTCGAGGCTGATCTGGATGTCGAGGTAGTCCATCGCGGCCAGGCGTCGCGCCTTGTCGGCGTCGATGAACGCGCCGTTGGTGGAGAACTTCACGCCGATCCCGTTGCCGATCGAGTACTCGACCAGTTCGAAGAAGTCGCGACGCACCATCGGCTCCCCGCCGCCGATGTTGATGTAGAAGACCTGCAGGTCGCGCAGCTCGTCGAGCACCTGCTTGGCCTCGGCGGTGGACAGCTCGCGCGGGTCGCGGCGGCCGCTCGACGACAGGCAGTGCACGCACTGCAGGTTGCAGGCGTAGGTCAGCTCCCAGGTGAGGCAGATCGGCGCGTCGAGGCCGGTCTTGAGTTGTTCAACGAGTGCTTGGACGCTCACGGACGACCTCCGAGGAGATGAGGGACTCGAACGCCGAGGCGAACGAGGGCCAGCGGTTCGGGGCGACCTGGCATGCCGCCAGGGTCGCTGCCAGGGACGGGTGCTCTGCGAGGTGGCTGGCGACGGCGACCATGTCGGGGTGCTTGAGGAACACCAGTCGCCTGTTGCCGTAGTGGTAGGCGAGCGCGCCGAACGGTTCCGGGCGCAGGGCCACCTGCGGATCGAGCTCGAGCGCCCTGTCGAGCAGCGCGACGGTCTCGCTGGTGCGCTCGCTCGACTCGGCCATCGCAACGGCGCGCGTCAGTAGACGCCTCACATCCCGTCGATCGAGATCTCCTCGACCAGCAGCTCCGACTCGACCAGCGGTTGCTCTGCCTGCTCGGCGGTCACCGGCGTGGCGTGGATGGTGTCGTTCTCCATGCCGGTCAGCGTAGTCCGCGCCCCGCCCCGCGTCGCCCACGGGCTGCCCGGCGCAAGAAGTCGCGACGCGCCCGCCCGGACAGGGTTGTACGGTCGTTGCCCCCATGAGTGAGTGCATCGAGCGAATCGTCAAGCACGTTGCTCCGGCGCGGAGCGCCGAGTTGCTCATCCGCACACCGCCGCAGGCGTTCGCCAGATGAGTGAGTGCTGCGAGCGAATCATCGGATGAGTGTCGAGCTGTTCCCCGACCTGCCCGCCGAGCGGGACCGGTTGGAGTTCTCCCGCGCCTGCCGAGAGGCGATGATCGCCCGCTTCGAGCAGGTCGACCCCGCTGCCGCACCGACGAGATCACGTCGGAGTACGTCGAGGTGACGGTGTCGGAGGCGCTGGAGGATCTGCGCACGCCCGGCGCCGGCGAGTTCTTCGGGCGGATCACCGACGGTTCCGCGACGCCGGCCATGCCGGCCAGCGGCCACCAGACCTGGTACATCGGGCGCCGGCACATCGAGGACAGCGAGCACGATCCTGTGGTCATCGATTGGCGGGCGCCGATCGCCGCGCCGTTCTACCGCGCCACCCACGCCGACCCGTTCGGGCTCGCCCACCGCCGTCGGTTCACCGCCGTCGACGGCGAGCTGACCGCGTACCTCGACGAGCAGCTCGACGATCCCGATGACGACGCGGCCGGGTCCGGCATCCCCGATCCCGTGCTGGCCGAGATCGGCGCGGCGCGCACAGGGGCGATGCGCGAGATCGTCGCCACCATCCAGGCCGAGCAGGACGTCGTGATCCGCGCCCCGCTCGAACAGTGCCTCGTGGTCCAGGGCGGTCCCGGCACCGGCAAGACCGCGGTCGGGCTGCACCGCGCCGCCTACCTGCTGTTCGAGCACCGCCGCCGGCTGGTGCGCGACGGCGTGCTCGTCGTCGGACCGAACCGCGTGTTCCTCGAGTACATCGGCAACGTGCTGCCCTCGCTCGGTGAGCGCAGCGTGCAGCAGCGCACCGCGCTCGAGCTGTGCGTGCCGAAGGTCGAGATCACCGGAACGGACACCGACGCATGGCGGCGCGACAAGGGCGATGCCGAGATGCTCGAGGTGCTCGCCGTGGCGGCCGTGCAACACGT
Source organism: Acidimicrobiales bacterium (assembly GCA_038213195.1). GTDB lineage: Bacteria > Actinomycetota > Acidimicrobiia > Acidimicrobiales > Ilumatobacteraceae > JAODBQ01. Next base: position 41,068 of record JBBQTN010000003.1, read on the forward strand.
CGCCGTGCCGGCCGAGGACCTCCGCATCCCGCTCGGAGCGCGCACGCTCGTCGTCACCCGCGAGGAGGTGGCCGCGTGGCTCGACCAGGCGCTGCAGGCGAACACGCCCGTGAACAAGCGCCGCGACTCGCTGAAGGGCCTGGTGCAGCGGGACATGCTCCGGCGCCTCGACCGGGACGACGTGTGGGAGAAGGCGCCCGCGCTGCGCGCCATGCTGAGCAAGGCCTGGCCGACCCAGCAGCCGATCCGTCTCGTCGACCGCGTGCTCAAGGAGTGGTTCCCGGGAGCGTCCGGCAGGCGCCGGCAGTGGACGGTCGCCGACCAGTACCTCGTCGACGAGGGCAACTCAGTGCTCAACGGGACGCCGTTCACCTACGGCCACGTCGTCGTCGACGAATCGCAGGACCACTCGGCGGTGGCGCTGCGGGTCATCGGCCGGCGCAGCCCGTCGGGGTCGATGACGATCCTCGGCGACCTCGCCCAGTCGACCACCCCGTCGGGGCAGCAGGACTGGGACGTCGCGCTCGGCCACCTGCGTGCCGACCGGGCCCAGTTCGCCGACTTCCGGGTCGCCCACCTGACGATCGGCTATCGCGTCCCCGCCCCGATCCTCGACGTGGCCAACCTGCTGCTGCCGTTCACCGCTGTCTCGAGCGAGGCGAGCCGCAGCGTGCGGCTCGAGGGCGAGCCGCCGCGGGTGCGCGTCGTCGCCCCCGGCCGTCTCGCCGAGGCGGTCGTCGCCGAGGCGCGCGCCGTCCGCCACCGGCACCACAACACCGGCATCGTCGCCCCCGCCGACGTGTTCGATGCGCTGCGCGAGGCGTTCACCGCGACCGGCCTGACCGTCGTCGATCGCGTCCACGACCTCGCTGCCGACGAGGTGCCGCTGTTCACGCCGGAGGCGGTCAAGGGCCTCGAGTTCGACGGCGTCGTCGTCGTCAACCCGCACGACATCTTCGACGGCAGCGCCCGCGGGGCGCGCCTGCTCTACGTGGCGATGACCCGCGCCGTGCAGGTGCTGCACTTCGTCGCCGACGCGCCGCTCCCGGCGGTCCTCGGGCTCTGAACGTCCCGAGGGAGTGGCGTCGCCACCAGGTCCCGGGTAACGTCGCCGCGTTCTGCAAGTTGACCCGGGGGTTCATGGCATGAAGACCAAAGCAGCAATCCTGAGAGAGCTTCACACGCCCTGGAGCGTCGAGGAGATCGAGCTCGACCCGCCCAAGCCGGGCGAGGTGCTGGTCAAGATCGCCGCGTCGGGGATGTGCCACAGCGACGAGCACCTGCGCACCGGCGACCTCGAGGGCGCGACCGCGCCGCTGCCGCTGATCGGCGGTCACGAGGGTGCGGGCGTCGTGCTCGAAGTCGGCGCCGGGGTGTTCTCGGTCGTGCCGGGCGATCACGTCGTGTTCGGGTTCGTCCCCGCATGCGGCCGCTGCCCGAGCTGCGCCGACGGCCACTCCAACCTGTGCGACCTCGGCAACATCACCGCGAGCGGCAAGCAGCTCTCCGACGGCACCTCCCGACACCACGCCGCAGACGGCTCCGACTTGAACCTCGCCATCGGCGCCCTCGGCACGTTCGCCCACCACACGGTCGTCCACGAGGCGAGCTGCATCAAGATCGACAAGGAGCTGCCGCTCGATCGGGCCTGCCTGCTCGGCTGCGGCGTGGTCACCGGCTGGGGATCAGCCGTCTACGCCGCAGAGGTCAAGCCCGGCGACACGGTCGCGATCGTCGGCGTCGGTGGGATCGGCTCCAACGCGGTGCAGGGCGCGCGGATCGCCGGCGCGCGGGTCATCGCGGCGATCGATCCGGTCGAGTTCAAGCGCGAGAAGGCGATGGAGTTCGGTGCAACGCACACGTTCGCGTCGATCGCCGAGGCCACTGCGGCACTGTCGGAGGTCACGTGGGACCGCGGCTTCGACAAGGTGATCATGACCATCGGCGTGGGCAACGGCGACGTGCTCGGCGAGGCGTTCTGGCTCGGCGGCAAGCGCTCGAAGATCGTCGTCACCAACATCCATCCGGTCCAGGAGACCTCGATCGCGATCCCGGCCGTGTTCCTCACCGTCTATGAGAAGCAGCTGATCGGTTCGCTGTTCGGCTCGTCCAACCCGCGCAAGGACATCCCCAAGCTGCTCGAGCTGTACACCCAGGGCCTGCTCGACCTCGACGGGCTGGTCACCAAGACGTATCCGCTCGAGCAGATCAACGAGGGCTACGACGACATGAACGACGGCAAGAACATCCGCGGGGTCCTCGTCTTCGACTGAACCGGCTCCTCGCCCGTTCGGGCTCGGTCGCTGGCCCGTGGTAGATGTCAGACTGAACTGTCTCGCACGGGACGTCCGCTGCGCTCTCGTCCCGGCTCGACAGTGCTTCGCTCCGTCCACAACATCGAATTGGGGGTCATCGGATGAAGACCAAGGCAGCGGTGCTGCACGGAGTGCACGAGGACTGGCAGATCGAGGAGATCGACGTCGATCCGCCGAAGGTCAACGAGGTGCTGGTCGAGTGGAAGGTGGCCGGGCTGTGCCACAGCGACGAGCACATCGTCACCGGTGACATGGGCGCCACCCCGGAGATGCTCGAGGCGGCGGGAGCGACCAGCTTCTACCCGGTCGTCGGCGGCCACGAGGGCTCCGGCATCGTCGTCGAGGTCGGTCCTGGCGTCACCACGGTGCAGCCTGGCGATCACGTCTCGGCGAGCTTCGTGCCGTCGTGCGGCCGGTGCCGCTACTGCTGCACCGGTCGCCAGAACCTGTGCGACTACGGCGCTGGCACGTTCCTCGGCGGGATGATCACCGACGGCACGCCGCGCCACTTCCTGGGCGGCACCAAGGACGCGATCACGATGTTCGCCAAGCTCGGCACGTTCAGCAACCATGCGTGCGTGGCCGAGAACTCGTTGATCAAGGTCGACGACGACCTGCCGCTCGACGTCGTCGCGTTGGTCAGCTGCGGGGTGGCCACCGGCTGGGGCTCAGCGGTGTCGCGCGCCGGCGTGCAGACCGGCGACACCGTTGTCGTCGTCGGCATCGGCGGGATCGGGATCAACGCCGTACAGGGAGCAGCGATGGCCGGCGCGAAGCGGGTGATCGCCGTCGACCCGGTGGAGTTCAAGCGCGAGAAGGCGATGGAGTTCGGTGCCACGCACACGTTCGCCTCGATGGAGGAGGCGATGCCGGCCGTGACCGAGCTGACGTGGGGGCAGATGGCCGACAAGGTGATCATGACCCCGGGCGTGATGTACGGCGAGCTGATGGAGCTCGGCACGAAGCTGGCCGGCAAGGGCAGCACGATCGTCGTCACCGCGGTCGCCCCGATGTCGCAGACCGAGTCGTCGATCAACCTGTTCGAGCTGGCGATGTGGAACAAGGAGATCAAGGGCACGATCTTCGGTTCGCTGAACCCGCGCCACGACATCCCTCGCCTGCTCGGCCTGTATCGCGAGGGCCAGCTCAAGCTCGACGAGCTGATCACCAAGCGCTACCCGCTCGAGGGGATCAACGAGGGCTACGAGGCGATGCGCCAGGGCGAGAACATCCGCGGCATCATCGTCTACGAATGATCGATCCACCGCCGATCGACGGTTGTCATGCCTGACAGCCGCGCCCTGTTGCAGCGTGTCCTCGGGCGGGTCGTCGGGCGGGCGCGGGAGATCGAGCTGGTCGTCGCGTCGCTCGCCGCCGACCGGCACGTCATGCTCGAGGGTCCTCCCGGCACCGGCAAGAGCACCCTGCTGCGCGCCGTCGCCGACGAGCTCGGCCTCGGCTTCGAGTTCGTGGAGGGCAACGCCGAGCTCACGCCGGCGCGGCTCGTCGGTCACTTCGACCCGGCGCGGGTGCTCACCGACGGCTTCGACCCCGACGTGTTCGTGGACGGTCCGTTGATCAGCGCGATGCGCGACGGGTCGTTGCTCTACGTCGAGGAGATCAACCGGATCCCCGAGGAGACGCTCAACGTGCTGATCACGGTGATGAGCGAGCGCGAGCTGCACGTGCCGCGCTACGGGCGGGTGGTCGCCGCCGACGGGTTCCGACTCGTCGCAGCGATGAACCCGTTCGACGCCATCGGCACCGCACGGATCAGCAGCGCGATCTACGACCGGGTGTGCCGGCTGTCCGTCGGGTACCAGACGTCGGCCGACGAGGCCAACATCGTCCATGCCGCCGGCATCGACGTCACCGACGACGAGTGGCTCGCCAAGGTCGTCGAGGTCGTGCGCCGAACCCGAGTCCACCCCGAGGTGCGGATCGGTTCGTCGGTGCGCGGGGCGATCGACACGGCCGCCGTGGCCCGATCGCTCGGCGAGCTGCGCGCCGTCGGTTCGACCGATCGCTCCGTCAGCCTCGACGCCGCGGTGGTCGCCCTGTCGGGCAGGTTGCGACTGCGCGAGGGCAGCAGCCGCAACCCGGAGGACATCGTCACCGAGATCTGGTTCGACGTCTTCGGCCGGGACGAATCGGCCGACGCCGCAGCGGGAAAAGCGACGGCCCCGGTGGGGGCAGCCCCGATTCGCTGACGCCGGACGTCAAGGAAGGCGACGCCGCCGACGAGGCGATCGCCGACAGCCAGAAGCGGACCACCTCACGGCGCGACCTGGCCCGCAACCCGCGCTTCGAGCAGATCTCCCCCGACGTCGGCGAGCTCGACGAGTCAGCGGTCGACGAAGGTCTCGTCGACGACCCGGACGAGACGCTGGCGCTGCTCGCCGACCTCACCGGCGCCACCGATCCGAAGCTGCGCGAGCTGGCCAGGCGGCTGGCGTCCAAGCTGTTCCTCGATCTCGCCCGTCGCGGGCCGTCGCGCCCGCGCGGCATCGGGACGATGCGCGAGCTGCCATACCAGCCCGATCGCGGCGACCTCGACCTCGACGCGAGCATGGAGGCGATCGCAGAAGGCCGAGCCGGTGGGGTGATCGACGTCGAGCGGCTGCGCGTGCGCGGCTGGGTGCGGCCCGGGACGGCGCTGTGCCTCGTCGTCGACCGCAGCGGCTCGATGGGCGGCAAGCCGTTGGCCACCGCCGCGCTGGCCGCAGCGGCGGTCGCCAGCCGGGCCCCTGCGGACTACAGCGTGCTCGCGTTCGGCAAGGACGTGGTGGTGGCGAAGAGCCAGGACTCGTCCAAGCCGGGGGAGCGGGTCGTCGGCGACGTGCTCGCGCTGCGCGGCTTCGGCACGACCGACCTCGCCGGCGCGCTGCAGGTGGCTGCGGCACAGCTCGGCCGCAGCCGCGCGGCGCGCAAGGTCACGTTGCTGCTCAGCGACTGCAGGGCGACGGTCGACGGTGATCCGGTCGCCGCGGCTGCTGGCCTCGACGAGCTGGTGGTGATCGCGCCCGACGAGGACGCGGAGGAGGCGGCGACGTTCGCCGCGGCCGCCGGAGCGGCGTTCACCACCGTCGCCGGCCCGTCCGGCATCGCCGAGGCGATCAGTCGCGTCCTCGCCTGACCGGGCCGGCGCCGACGCGGTCAGGCGCGGACGCTTGTCGTCCTGACCGGGTGCGGCCGGCGCAATCAGCAGGTGGCGTTCTTGTCCGGGACGATCCCGTGGGTGATGTCCTCGGGGTTCGTCGCCACGGGGGCGACGGTCGTCGACGTCGTCGACGTGCCGGTCGTGCCGGTGCTCGTCGTCGACGTCCTCCCCACCGAGCCGGCGGCGGTGGTCGTCACAGGGCCGGCGCCGATCGTGGTGGTCGTGCTGCTCGACGTCGTGGTGGTCGACGCCGTCGGCGGTACGCCCGTGGTCGTGTCGGCGACCTGGTCGGGGGCTGCGGCGAGTGTCGCCTTGCCACGGAAGATGTTGAGGATCGAGGTCATGTTCGCGCCGTCGATCTGTGGGATCAGCACGTCGTTGCCGCCGATGATCGCGCCCTTCGCCTGGATCTGGTAGGTCTTCAACGCCGCCGGCTGGATCTCGCGGAGCAGGCCCGCGAACGAGAGCATGCTGTCGATCGAGAACCCGGCGTCGAAGACGATGTACTTCTGCACGGCGTGGATCAGGCCGAGGATCACGCTCGGGCTGTACAGCCCTTTCTTGTTCGCAGCCTGCAGCATCCGTCGCAGGAAGTCCTGCTGGCGGGTGATCCGGCCGTAGTCGGAGGAGTTGTCCGGCTTCCACACGCCCTTGTCCTGGTATTCGAGGTGCCGACTGCGCACGTAGGCCAGCGCCTCGTCACCGTGGAACTCGTGGCACTGCGAGACGTCCTCGATGTCGATGCCGGTGTTCTTGTCACGGATCGGGTTGGTCAGCGGCACCTGCACCCCGCCGACGGCATCGACGATGGTCTTGAACGCGCAGAAGTCGATCTGCACGAAGTGGTCGACCTCCACCCCGAAGTTCTGGTCGAGCGTCTGGGCCATCAGGTCGTAACGACCCTTCTGGAACGTGGTGTTGATCCGCGCCGGGGCCTTGCCGGGGATCTTGACGTACAGGTCGCGGGGGAATGACAGGACTGCGGCCGCCTTGGTGGTCGGGTCGATGCGCAGCACCATGATCGTGTCGCTGCGGTCGCCGATGTTCGCCCGCCCTTGGACCGCGCCCGCCCACGGCGAGTTGGGATCGACGCAGGCGTCGTTGTCGCTCCCGGTGATCAGGAAGTTCTCGGCCTTCGGGTCGGCGGCAGGGAAGGTCTCCGGCGGTGCCGTGCTCTCCGCGACCGTCGTGCTCGGATCTCCGGCCACTGGCGGAGCGGACGCGCGGGACGACGTCGACTCTCCGGCTCTCGAGGTCGTCGTGGTCGTCAGCGCAAAGGTGACGGTGGGCGCGGCGACGAACGACTCGCGCACCCGCTTCAGTGCGATCAGCGTCCCCGCGCCGACGAAGCAGGCGACTGCGATGAGGACGTTGACGGCCAGCATCGCCCGCTGCACCCAGGTGTGGTGGGCCTCGAACGGTCTGACGTCGTCGTGCGGTTCCGGACCACGAGACGCCGTCATGCGCGGCCGATGCTATCCGCCGCCAGATCGGCCGGCCCGGCGCCCGACGGGTCGCGGAGACGGCCGTGCGCCGTCGACCCTCCCCCGGGCGGCCGTCGTGCTTCGGTATGGTCGCCGGGTGCCAGCGTCCGCCCCGCACGTGCTCGCACGGCTCGCTGCAGCGCTGGTCGCCCCCGCTGTCGGAGCGCAGGCGGACAAGGATCCGTTGTGGGTGCGCCGCCTCGATCACCTGCACCTGCTGACCCCGCTGCGGATCGTCGTGATCGTCCTGGTGGCGATCGTCGTCACGGTGCTGGTGCGGGTGGTCGTCAACCGGCTGCTCGTGAGGACGTTCATCCTCCCCGGTGGCGATCCGGCGCGCACCGATGCGCGCAAGCGCGCCCTGGCCAGCGCGCTGCGCTCGGCGCTGCTCGGGATCGTCTGGGCGGCGGCGATGATCACGATCATCAGCGAGGTCGGGATCAACATCGGCGCGTTCGTCGCCACAGCGACGGTGATCGGTGGCGCCGTCGCGTTCGGCGCGCAGACTCTCGTGCGCGACGTCATCTCCGGCTTCTTCGTGCTCGCCGAGGATCAATACGGCGTGGGCGACAGCGTCGACCTCGGTCTGGCGTCGGGCGCCGTCGAACGGATCTCGTTGCGCAGCGTGCGCCTGCGCGATGGCGACGGGAGGGTGTGGTACGTGCCCCACGGTGGGGTGGCGCGGGTCGGCAACCTCACGAAGACGACGACGGTGCAACTCAACCTGCAGGTCACCCGCGACAGCAGGGTGACCGACCTGCACCGGGTCGCGACCGCGCTCGGCGAACGGCTCACGGAGGTCGTCGGCGGGTTGCTCACTGCCCCGCCGACGGTCGTCGGTCTCGCGGACCTGTCCGACGACCGGATCGTCTACCGGGTGGCTGCGCAGATCCAGCCGGGCAAGCAGGACGAGGTGCGCCGTGCCTGGAGGGCGCTGGTGCTCGACGCGTTCGAGCGCGGCGACCTCCGCCCACCGGAGGGCCCGACGACGATCGTCCGCGTCGACCCCGGCGCCTCCACCGACCCCGACCCCCCCGGCAGCGTCACAGAACCCGGATGACCCGGCCCCCCCGACGCACGTACGAGATCTGCTCAGAAATGGGCAGATCCGCGACCAGCGTCAGCAAGTGCAGCGGCGAGGGAAACGCCAGCGACGAACCGCAGGAGGGAGCGGCGAAAGCGAGCGCAACGAGCGGACGCCAGTCCCGACCATGAGAAACGGCGAGCGGCGAGAGCTCAGGCGACGACGACGACAGTGGTCCCGACGCCGGCGAAGGCCCACATCGCCTGGGCGTCGGCGGTCGACTGGCGCACGCAACCGTGCGACAGCGGCGTGCCGAGCTGGGCGTCGGTCTCCAGCGGGACCCCGTTGTTGCGCGGGATCTCGTGGAAGCCGATGTTGTCACCCTCGGGTCCGTGGGCGAAGCGCACCATCCAACGCATGCACGTCTGGTTGTTGTGGCTCGCGCAGGTGAAGGTCGACCGCGACCACACGTGATACGTCGCCGGGTTCGGCTGATCCATGCGGCCGGACACGCGGTACGTGCGCAGCACCGTGTTGTCGGCGTTGATCAACCACACACGTTGGGCGCGCTTGGCGTAGATCACCCGCTGCCCGTCGCCCGAGTTGGCGGGGACATTGACGTTCTGGCCGACGGCGGTCGTGGTCGGCGGCAGGGTCGTGGTCGGCTCGGGCAGGGTCGGGGTGAGCTGGACGCTGCTGCCGGTGACTGCCGGGGCCAGCGCCGGGTCGATGGGCCCGGCGACTGCGTCCGGCCACGGCGGCAACGTCGGTGCGGATGTCGAGGAGCCGTCGCCCACCGCTGTGGGCGCTGCTTCGATGGCCGGAGGAGCGGTCGGCGACGTGGCGTCGTCTCCATGAGCGACGGTGGTCGCACCTGCACCGATCACCAGGATTGCGAGCATCACGCCCATTCGTCGCCACATCAGCGCGAAACTCTACGCCACCGGCTTGTCTTCCGGCACGGTGAGCGTCACGGCGACCGCGAACTGCTCGCCGGCGACGTACTCGAACGTCTGCACGGACCCCGCCTCGCGCAGGTCCGCCTCGCCGGCGCGCAGCGCGTCCAGCGCCCCCGGTCCGGCCGTGATCACGACCGCTTCGACGCCGGCGCGCTGGCTGAGCTTGCCGTCCGTCTTGGCGCGGCGGATCTGGGTCATCGTCGCCGAGACCGGTTCGAGCAGCGTCGCGTCGCCGCCCAGCCCGAGGATGCCGGGCCACGCGGCGCGGTGCACCGAGTCGTCGTGCGACCACGACCAGACCTCGTCGGTGACGAACGGCAGGAACGGCGCGAACAGCCGGTGCAGGACGCAGAGCGCGCTGTGCAGCGCGACGCGTGCCGAGGTCGCTGGGCCGTCACCGCGGGCGCCGTAGGCACGGCCTTTGACGAGCTCGACGTAGTCGTCGCAGAACCACCAGAAGAACGACTCGGTGCGCTCCAGGGCGCGCGCGTAGTCGTAGTCGTCGAACGCCGTCGTCGACTCGGCGATCACCTCGTCGAGCCTGGCCAGCATCGCCAGGTCGATCGAGTCGGTGACGCGGCCGTCGTCGCAGGCGGGCGCTTCACCCGTGGCGAGGACGAACTTGGACACGTTGAGCAGCTTGTTGGCCAGCTTGCGGCCGATCTTCATCTGCCCCTCGTCGAACGTCGCGTCGACGCCGGGTCGGGCGCTCGTCGACCAGTAGCGCATCGCGTCAGCGCCGTACTGCTCGATCAGCGGCATCGGGGTGACCACGTTGCCGGTGCTCTTGCCCATCTTCTTGCGGTCGGGGTCAAGGATCCATCCGCTGATCGCGGCGTTGGCCCACGGCAGCTCGCCCTCCTCGTAGTGGGCGCGCACGACGGTCGCGAACAACCAGGTGCGGATGATGTCGTGGCCCTGCGGCCGGACGTCCATCGGGAAGACCCGTCTGAACAGGTCAGGATCGTCTAGCCATCGGCCGGCCACTTGCGGGGTCAGCGACGACGTCGCCCATGTGTCCATCACGTCGCTGTCGCCGACGAAGCCGCCGGGCTGGTTGCGCTGCTCGGCGGTGTACCCGCCGGGGACGTCGGTGCTCGGATCGATCGGCAGCGTGTCGTCGCCCGGCACGATCGGATGGTCGTGGTCCGGGATGCCGTCGGCGCCGACCGGGTACCACAGCGGGAACGGCACGCCGAAGAACCGCTGGCGGCTGATCAGCCAGTCCCCGTTGAGCCCCTCGACCCAGTTCGCGTAGCGGTGGCGCATGTGGTCCGGGTGGAACCGCAACTGTTCGCCGAGCCCCAGGAACGTGTCGCGCAGCTCGGCGGAGCGCCCGCCGTTGCGGATGTACCACTGCCGGCTGGCGACGATCTCGAGTGGCCGGTCGCCCTTCTCGTAGAACTTCACCGGGTGCTGGATAGGGCGCGGTTCGCCGTGCAGCGCGCCCGACTCGCGCAGCTGCTCGACGACGACCGACTGGGCCTGCTTCGCCGTCTTGCCGGCGATCGCCGCGTACGCAGCCTGCCCGCCGGTGGGGATCCACTCCGGCGCACCGGTCGACAACCGGCCGTCGCGGCCGATCAGCGCCCTGGTGGGCAGGTCGAGCTCACGCCACCAGATCACGTCGGTGACGTCGCCGAACGTGCAGATCATCACGATGCCGGTGCCCTTCTCCGGGTCCGCCAACGGGTGGGCGACGATCGGGACCTCGACGCCGTACAGCGGGGTGGCCACGGTCGTGCCGAACAGCGGCTGGTAGCGGACGTCGTCGGGGTGGGCGACCAGCGCGCAGCAGGCGGCGATCAGCTCCGGCCGGGTGGTGTCGATCTCGACCGCTGACACGCCGCCGACGCCTGCAACGCGGGCGAAGGCGATCTTGTGGTAAGCGCCGGGGACCTCCTTGTCGACCAGCTCGGCCTGGGCGACGGCGGTGCGGAAGTCGACGTCCCACAACGTCGGCGCCTCCTGCTGGTACGCCTCGCCGCGGGCCAGGTTGCGCAGGAACGCGGCCTGGCTGGTGCGGATCGTCTCGTCGCCGATCGTCGTGTAGAGGTAGTCCCAGTCGACCGACAGGCCCAGCCGGCGGAACAGCTCCTCGAACGCGACCTCGTCGGCGGCGACGAGACGTTTGCACAGCTCGACGAAGTTCGGCCGGCTGACGGGCACCTGGTTCTTCGGGTCGGGCTTGGCTGGCGGCTGGAAGCCCGGGTCGTAGGCGAGCGCGGGTTCGCAGCGGACACCGAAGAAGTTCTGCACCCGACGTTCGGTGGCGAGGCCGTTGTCGTCGAAACCCATCGGATAGAACACGCTCCGGCCGCGCATCCGCTGGAAGCGGGCGACGGCGTCGGTGTGGGTGTAGCTGAACACGTGGCCGACGTGCAACGACCCGCTGACCGTGGGCGGAGGCGTGTCGATCGAGAACACCTCGTCGCGGCGCGCCGTACGGTCGAACCGGTAGGTGCCGTCGGCCTGCCATCGAGCACCCCACCGCGCCTCGAGACCGTCCAGCGACGGCCTGTCGGGAACGGTTGCCGGGGTGCGGGTGCTGCTCATGGCCCCGCCAGGCTAGAGGGCGGGCCGGAACGCGACCCCTCAATTCGGCGTCGTCGACGATTCGTCGCCGTCGCTGTGCTGGTCGGAGCCGAGCAGCTCCTTCAGCCGGGTGACCCAGTCGAACTGCTCGGTCGAACCGCCTGCGGCGTGGATCGCGTCGCGCTCGTCGGCGAGGGTCTCCGCCGCCGCCGCGAGGCGGTCACTGAGCAGCTCGCCTGCGATCCGGTCGCGCACGTGCTGGGCGAGCGCGGGGCTGGCCCCGCCGCTGCTCACCGCCGCCACCACCCTGCCGCGCCGGGCGACGGCGGGGAGGATGAACGTGCAGTTGGCCGGGTCGTCCGCCGAGTTGACGAGCACCCCGGCGCTGCGGGCGTCCGCAGCGACCGCAGCGTTGACCGCGGGGTCGTCGGTCGTCGTGATCACCAGCAACCGGCCGGCGAGGTCCCCCGGCGCGTACGCCCGCCGGCACCCGGTCACACCGAGGGCGATGATCGCCGGATCGATCGCGGGTGCCACCACCGTCACCTGCGCCCCGGCGGCGAGCAGGCCCTCCACCTTGCGCAGCGCGACGGTGCCGCCGCCGACGACGAGGGCATCGGCGCCGTGCAGGTCGAGGAACACCGGGTAGTCGAACGGCACCGTGCCAGTGTAGGAACCGGTTGAAACAGAGCTACTTGATCGACATGGTCGGCTTTTGCCCTAGGCTGTCGCCGTGAACGTCTTGCATGCTCCTGCCGACGCCGAGACGATGCACCCGACCGACGTCCTGCGCTGGACGTTCGACACGTATGGCGTCGACAACGTCGTGGTCACGGTCAGCTTCGAAGACGCCGTGCTCGCCCATCTTGCCCACTACGCCGATCCGCGCGCCGACATCGTCCTGCTCGACACCCAGTACCTGTTCGCCGAGACGCTGTGGTACGTGGAGGAGCTGCGCACGCGCTTCGACCTGAACCTGCGCGTCGTACGCCCGCAGGCCGGCGTCGTCCCCGACAACCGCTGGCAAACCGACGTCGAGGGGTGCTGCCAGGTGCGCAAGGTGGAGCCGCTGCAACGCTCGATGGACGGCAAGGCGGCGTGGGTGACCGGCGTGCGCCGCGTCGACGGCCCGACCAGGGCCAACGCCCCGGTGGTGACCTACGACATCGGCCGCAACATCGCCAAGATCAACCCGCTGGCGACGTGGACAGACGCGGACATGGCGTTGTACGCCGAGCTCAACGATCTCCCGCCGAACCCGCTGACCGAGTGTGGCTACCCGTCGATCGGGTGCTGGCCGTGCACGAAGCCGGTGGCCCCGGGAGAGGACAAGCGCGCCGGCCGCTGGGCGGGGCTCGGCAAGACCGAGTGCGGGCTGCACGCATGAGCGAGCGCGGCGAGCGAATCATCAGGCACGTTGCTTCGGCGCGAAGCGCCGAGTTGCTCATCCGCACAACGCCGCAGGCGGTCCTCGGGTGAGCGAGCGCGGCGAGCGAACCATCGGGCACGTTGCTTCGGCGCACAGCGCCGTCGAAGCGCCGCGGTTCGTCGCCACCCACCAGTCGCGTCACCTGGAGTCGCTCGCCGACGAGGCCGTGACGATCATCCGCGAGGTGGCCACGGAGTGCGAGAACCCGGTGCTGCTGTTCAGCGGCGGCAAGGACTCGGCGGTGCTGCTGCACCTCGCCGTGCTCGCCTTCGCCCCCGCTCGGCTGCCGTTCCCGGTGATGCACGTCGACACCGGCCACAACTTCCCGGAGGTGATCGAGTACCGCGACGAGTTCGTCGAGCGCGTCGGCGCACGGCTGGTGGTGGCCAGCGTGCAGCAGTCGATCGACGACGGCAGGGTCGTCGAGGACGCAGGTCCGCGGGCCAGCCGCAATCGCCTGCAGAGCGTCACCCTCCTCGATGCGATCGCCGAGCACGGGTTCGACGCCGCGTTCGGTGGCGGCCGCCGCGACGAGGACAAGGCCCGCGCCAAGGAGCGGATCCTGTCGTTCCGCGACCGCTTCGGCCGCTGGGACCCGCGGGCCCAGCGCCCCGAGCCGTGGGATCTGCTCAACGCCCGGATCCGCAAGGGCGAGCACCTGCGCGCCTTCCCGTTGAGCAACTGGACCGAGCTGGACATCTGGCAGTACATCAAGGCCGAGCAGATCCCGCTGCCGAGCATCTACTTTTCCCATCGCCGGGTCGTCGTGGCGCGTGACGGGATGCTGCTGTCGGTCGGCGGGCCTGTCGAGCTCGAACCCGGCGAGCAGCCGGTCGAGGAGACGGTGCGCTACCGCACGGTCGGCGACGCGAGCTGCACCGGCGCGGTGCGCTCGGCCGCGGCGACGATCGACGACGTGATCGTCGAGGTCGCGGCGGCGCGGATCACCGAGCGCGGCGCGACCCGCGCCGACGACAACTTCAGCGAGTCAGCAATGGAAGATCGCAAGCGCGAGGGGTACTTCTGATGACGAACGTTCTCGACAGGTGCCACGGAGGTCCGATCACGGAGGTCCTCGAGGAGGAGAACGTGTTGACGATGCCGACGCTGCGGATCGCCACGGCCGGCTCGGTCGACGACGGCAAGAGCACGCTGATCGGTCGGTTGCTGCACGACACCAAGACGGTGTTCGAGGACCAGCTCGCCGCGATGCACAAGGCCAGCCGCCGCTACGGCGATGGCGAGGTCAACCTCGCGCTGCTCACCGACGGCCTGCGTGCCGAGCGCGAGCAGGGCATCACCATCGACGTCGCCCATCGCTACTTCGCCACGCCGGCACGGAGCTTCATCGTCGCCGACACGCCGGGTCATGCCCAGTACACGCGCAACATGGTGACGGGCGCGTCCAACGCGGACGTCGCAATCGTGCTCGTCGACGCTCGTCACGGGGTGGTCGAGCAGACGCGGCGCCACGCGTTCATCTCGTCCCTGCTCGGCGTGCACACCATCGCCCTCGCGGTCAACAAGATGGACCTCGTCGACTGGGACGAGGGGCAGTTCACGGCGGTCGTCAAGGAGCTCACCGGCTTCGTCGACGCGCTGCCGACGCCGGTCGAGATCGTCGCCTTCCCGATCAGCGCGCTGCTCGGCGACAACGTCGTCAGCTACTCCGAGAACACGCCGTGGTACGAAGGCCCCGCACTGCTCGACTGGCTCGAGCAGCTCGATGTCGCGACGGAAGTCACAGGCTCGGCGCGGCTCGACGTGCAGCGGGTGATCCGGCCGCAGGGGTCGGACTACCGCGGCTACGCAGGGCGGCTGGCGGGTGGCCAGATCGCCGTCGGCGATGCGATCACGGTGCAGCCGAGCGGACGCAGCAGCGACGTGATCGGCCTGCAGCGCTTCGGTCGCGAGACGGTGTGCGCGAACCCGGGCGACGCGATCACCGTCGAGCTCGCCGACGACGTCGACGTCGCCCGCGGCGACGTGCTCGTGCTCGGCGGTTCGGTGGCGACCGAGGCGATCACCGGTCAGGTGTGCTGGATGATCGACCGGCCACTGCAGCCCGGCAGCCGCTGGTGGTTCAAGCACGGCACCCGCGTCGGGCGGGCGATCGTCGAGTCGATCGAGTACCGCCACGACCTCACCACCCTCGAGCAGCTGCCCGCAGACGAGCTGCAGATGAACGACCTCGCAATGATCCGGCTGTCGTTGAGCGAGCCGATCGTTGCTGAGGCGTACCTCACCAGCCGTGAAGGTGGCAGGCTGATCCTCGTGGACGAGGCGACGAACACGACCGCAGGCGCGGTGATGATCACGGCCAGGTCATGATCTCGCTGGTCGGCGCCGGCCCCGGGGACCCGGAGCTGCTCACGGTGCGCGGGTTGCGGCGGCTGCGGTCGGCCGAGGTGGTGGTGCACGACGCGCTCGTCGGCACCGGCGTGCTCGCCCTCGCCGATCCGTCCGCCGAGCTGATCGACGTCGGCAAGCGCGCCGGCGCACCGGTCCCGCAGGAGCTGATCAACGAGCTGCTCGTCCACCTCGGCCGTGAGGGACGCCAGGTGGTGCGGCTCAAGGGCGGCGATCCGTTCGTGTTCGGGCGCGGCGGCGAGGAAGCACTGGCGCTCGCTTCCGCCGGCGTGGCGTTCGAGGTCGTGCCGGGAGTCTCCGCTGTGGTCGCCGCGCCGGCCGCGGCCGGGATCCCGGTCACCCATCGCGGCGTCAGCGCGTCGTTCACCGTCGTCACCGGGCACCGCCAGCGCGGCGAGTCGCCGGTCAACTGGGCGGCGCTGGCGCAGGCCGGTGGCACGCTCGTGATCCTGATGGGCGTCGCACAGCGCGGCGCGATCGCCGCGGAGCTGATCGCCGGCGGTCTCCCGTCCTCCACGCCGGTCGCCGCCATCCGCGACGCCAGCGGCGCCGAGCAGGACGTGGTGCGCTGCACGCTGGGCACGCTCGCCGGCGCGGCGATCCGTTCGCCGGCGACGCTGGTGGTCGGGGCCGTTGCCGGCTTCGACGTGCTCGCCGGATCGGTCGCCGTGCTGGCCGACGACCGTCGACCCTGAGTCGCAGGTCTGGCGCGACGCGCCCGTCGGCAATGCACGCTGACGGGCTCGGCCACTGCTCGTAGGCTCGGCGACGATGCTGCACCTCTACGACACCGCGACACGGCAGGTCCGCGAGCTGGCCCTGCGCGAGCCGGGCACCGTGAGCATCTACCTCTGCGGACCGACTGTCTACGGCCCGCCGCACATCGGCCACGGGCGGGCCACGCTCGTCTACGACGTCCTGCGCCGCTACCTGGAGTGGACGGGGCTGAAGGTCCGCCTGGTGTCGAACATCACCGACATCGACGACCGGATCATCGAGCGCGCGACCCGCGAGCAGCGACCGTGGGAGGACATCACCCACAAGTGCGAGAACGTCTGGTTCGAGGCGATGGGCAAGCTCGGCGTCGGCCGCCCGAGCGACGTCCCGCACGCAACCGGCTACGTCGACGGGATGGTGGCGATGATCGGGCAACTGGTCGGGATCGGCAGCGCCTACGAGACAGCGGACGGCGTCTACCTCAGCGTGGAGACCGTTGCGGACTACGGGCTGCTGGCCGGTCAACGGCTCGACCAGATGCTCGAGGGCGGCGGCGATCGCGAGGTCCACGGCGCAGAGCTCAAGCGACACCCCGCGGACTTCGCACTGTGGAAGGTGGCCAAGCCGGGTGAGCCGTCGTGGCCGTCGCCGTGGGGGGACGGGCGGCCGGGCTGGCACAGCGAATGCGTGGTGATGAGCCTCGACCTGCTCGGCGAGGGGTTCGACCTGCACTGCGGCGGGATGGACCTCAAGTTCCCGCACCACGAGAACGAACGGGCACAGGCCGTGGCGCTCGGCAAGCGCTTCGCCAACCACTGGATGCACAACGGCTTCGTCGTCGACGCCGAGGGCGACAAGATGTCGAAGAGCATCGGCAACGTCACCAACCTGCTCGACCTGATGGACCACTACGACCCGCGCGCGTACCGGATGCTGCTGCTCCAGTCGCATTACCGCAGCCCCGTTTCGGTCGGCCATGACAACATCGACGCATCCGTGAACGCGCTGGCGGGTCTCGATGCGTTCGCGGCACGTACGGCAGGTGTTGCGGCCGGCGAGCCCGACGCTGTGGTGATTGGCGCGTTCCGCGAGCGGATGGACGACGACCTCGACACGTCCGGCGCGACCGCGTTGCTGTTCGACACGGTGCGCCGCGCCAACAGCGCGCTGGACGCCACATCGGCGGACGCCGCGGCGCTCGTCGCCGCCGTGCACGAGATCTGCATGGCGATCGGGCTGGTGCTCAACGCCGGGGGCGACGTGCCCGCCGATGCGGCGGCCAAGGCGGCCGCGCTCGACGCGGCGCGGGTCGCGAAGGACTTCGTCACCGCTGACGCGCTGCGCGCCGAACTGCACGCCGAGGGCTGGACCGTCGAGACCACCAAGGCCGGAACGACCCTGCGCCGCTGATCCGCATGAGGGAGGGCTCGGGCGACGTGGCCATACCAGCGTCGACCGCACGACGTCGTCGTGGCCTGGTAATGCGCGGGCAGGGGACTGGGGACTTCGCAGGTCGGTCCGGTAGAACGGGTGATCGTGTCGAGGGCTGAGCGGTCGCCGCGCGGGGCGCGAGCCCCGCTGCCCGCAGGGTTCTGGACACTGTGGACGACGGTCGCACTGGACCTGATCGGGTTCGGGATCGTCGTGCCGATCCTCGGGCAGTACGCAGAGCGCTACGGTGCGTCGGGGCTGACCGTCGGCTTGCTGTTCGCCGTCTACTCCGTGGCACAGCTGATCGGGGCACCGTTGCTCGGACGTCTGTCGGATCGCATCGGCCGCAAGCCGGTGATCGTCGTCGCCCTCGTCGGCACGGCCGCTGGCAGCTTCGTCACCGGCGCGGCAGGGGTGCTGTGGGTGCTGTTCCTCGGGCGGATCATCGACGGCGCGTCGGGCGGGAGCCTGTCGGTCGCCCAGGCCGCGGTCGCCGACATCGCCCCGCCGGACGAGCGGCCGCGCCTGCTCGGGCTGCTCGGCGCGGCGTTCGGCGTCGGGTTCGTGCTCGGGCCGGCGATCGGCGGCCTGGCGGCGCTCGGTGGTCCGCGCGTCCCGTTCTTCGTCGCCGGTGGGCTCGCCACGATCAACGCGATCGCCGCGTTCGTGCGCCTCCCCGAGACCCGCAGCGACGCCGACCGGCACGCCGGCGGGATCCACGTTCCACACGCCGCGATCCTGCGTCGGTTGGCGGTCGTCGGGTTCATCACCGTGCTCGCGTTCACCGCGTTCGAGGCGACGTTCTCGTTGTTCGGTAGGCGGCGCTTCCACCTCACGGAGGCAAGCACCTCGGCCGTGTTCCTGGTGATCGGCCTGGTCCTGGTCGTGATGCAGGCCGGCGTGTACCACAGGCTCGCGGCGCGGACCGGTCCGGGGCGGCTGTACCTCGCCGCCGTCATCTTGATCGCCGCCGGTCTCGGCCTCACCGGTGCGGCGACGCACTGGCCGGTGCTGATCGTGGCGTTGATGCTGCTGGGGCTCGGGCAGGGCCTCGGCAACCCGGCGATCACGACCCTCGTCACCCAGCACGCGTCGCCGCAGCGCCGGGGTGAGGCCCTCGGCTTCCAGCAGTCGGCGTACGCCGTTGCCCGCATCCTCGGTCCGCCTGCAGCAGGTGCGTTGTTCGATCACACCGGCATCTGGAGTCCGTATGTCGGCGCGGCCGTGCTCTGCGCGCTGGGCGCCGTTCTGGTCGTCCGGTGGGGGATCGACCGGCGACCGGCGGCGGACGCGCCGAGCGACCGCGCTGCGCAGGCCGTCTGACGCACGGGGGGCTGTCTTGATCAGCCGGTGCGGGGTACGTTGCCGCCATGACCGCCTCCTCCAAGGATCAGAACGACAAGCGCGACGCCGAGGTCGACGAGCACCCGATCCTCGACCTGTTCAACGCCGACAACATCGTCGACGACCCGGAGGGCGACCTGCACGAGGAGCCGAGCACGACGAGCGACACCGACATCCCTTCGCCGGGCTGAGAAAGGCTCGTAGAGCGGGTGGACAGCCCGGTTACCGGTCGGTAACCTTACCGACAGGTAACTTCTCGACGGGCCACGACGTGGCTCGCCGAGCCGCCACGGAAGGGGTGTCGAGATGGCCGACTTCTCGCTCAACGAAGATCAGCTGCAGATCCAGAAATGGGTCCACGACTTTGCCGAGGATGTCGTCCGACCTGCCGGTCACGAGTGGGACGAGCGCGAGGAGTTCCCGTGGCCCGTTGTCGAGGAGGCCGCACAGATCGGTCTGTACGGCGTCGACTTCCTGATGAACGCCATGGGCGACACGACCGGCCTCACGCTGCCGGTCGCCGTCGAGGAGCTGTTCTGGGGTGACGCCGGAATTGGCCTGTCGATCATGGGGTCCGGGCTCGCCGCGGCAGGTATCGCCGCCAACGGAACGCCCGAGCAG
>JBBQTN010000004.1:0-57333 GCA_038213195.1 Acidimicrobiales bacterium
TCGCCGTCGGCCTCACCGACCGCGATCGAGTTCAAGAGTCCGAGGTACGAGGGCTTGTCGCTCATCTTGCCAATTCTCCTTCAAAAGGTGTGACCGGTGTTTGGTCTGACCATATTCGTCCACACTGCGCAGATCCAACGCGGGCGGATGTCGGGCACGCCTCATTCGATCGCAACGACGAAGAACCGGCCCCGCGTCTCGTCGTCGACGATCTCGTCGACGCGACCAGTGTGCACCGGCAACGAGCCGCCGGCGTTGATGACGACGGCATCGCCGACCTGCGCGTCGGGCATCGACTCGAAGGGGACGAACACGCTCTCGGCGTCCTCGCGTAGATCGAACTCGATCGACCAGCGGCGAGGATCGGCCATCGCCCCACCGTAGGCGCGAGGCAGCGCGTGGGTCGCTCGCTCAGCGCTCGGCTTCCTCGACTGCTTCCGCCAGACCGATCTGATGTCCGGCGCAGTACGGCGCATGTTCGTAGCATGGAGCAGATGGCGCGGATCGACCTGCGCAACGTGCGCAACACCGACGGCGACTGGTTCGTCGACACCCGCTGCATCGACTGCGGGACGTGCCGCGACATCGCCCCCGACCTGTTCGGCTCTGCCGCAGGCTCGAGCGTGGTCGTGCTGCAACCCGACCTCAGCGGCCCGAGCGAGACGTCCGCTTGGCTCGCCGCCCAGGCCTGCCCGACGAGCTCGATCGGCACGCAGTCGCGGCGCGCCCGGCCCGGCCGCCTCTGCCCCCACGAGATCGAGCCGGCGTCGGGGGTCTTCGACTGCGGCTACTGCTCCGAGGACTCCTTCGGCGCATCGGCCTGGTTCGCCCGTCGGGCGTCGGGGAACATCATGGTCGACTCGCCGCGCTACACCGACGCGCTCGTCGGTCCGCTCGTGGCCGCCGGCGGCATCGACCACATCCTGCTCACCCACCGCGACGACGTCGCGGACGCCGGCCGGTGGGCGGAACGGTTCGCGGCGCGCGTCTGGATCCATGCCGACGACGCCGCAGCGGCACCGTTCGCCACCGACGTGATCTCCGGCCCGGACGACGTCACCATCTGCTCTGGCGTGATCGCCGTCCCGACGCCGGGACACACGCGCGGCTCGATGATGTTCCTGGTCGACGACGAGTTCCTGTTCACCGGCGATTCGTTGGCGTGGAGCCACGAACGTCACGACCTCACCGCCTTCCGCGACGCCTGCTGGTGGTCGTGGCCGGCACAGGCGGAGTCGCTCGCCCGGCTCGCCCAACGGCACCGCTTCTCGTGGGTCCTGCCGGGCCACGGCGCACGCGTCCATGATCGCGCTGAGGAGCTGCACCGCCTTCTCGACGCGCTCGTCGAGCGGATGCGCAGCGCACCAGCAGCGGCGCCGGCGTGATGGAGACCGCACGTCGCCACATGCCGAGATCCGGATCATGCGCGGTGCCAGCGTCGATTCAGCAGTCGACGTCAGCGGCGGTGAACCCCCAGCCCCGGGCGCGCATCTGCCGTTCCCATTGCGCATCGTTGACGCGGGAGCGCTCATCGATCATCTGCAGGCAGTCGTCGCCGATCTGCCAGCGCAATGGCAGCGGTTGCTGGAGTTGGATGATGTCGGCGATCGCCGCCGCCACCGCGTCACTGCCCGGTCGTGTCGCGGCTCGTGCCTGGAACGCGGCGAGCGCCGTCGTCGTGCCGCGCTGGTACGCAGACCGGCCCGTGCGATGTGCAGCGCAGACATCGAGGCTCTCGGTCTGCCAGTCGCTCGCGTACATCCCCGGCTCGAGGATCGTGACGGCGATGCCCCACGGCACGAGCTCGTCCCGGAGACCTTCGCTGAATGCCTCGACGGCGTGCTTCGACGCCGAGTACGGGGCGAGCAGCGGACTGGGGATCCGCCCGGACAACGAGGAGACGTTGACGATCTTGCCGTAGCGCTGGGCGCGCATGTGCGGCGTCACGGCGTTCACGAGCCGCCACTGGCCGACGAAGTTCGTGTCGAACTGCCGTCGCATCTCAGCCTCGGAGAGATCCTCGATCGCGCCCCAGAGGCCGTAGCCGGCGTTGTTGACGATCGCATCGATCCGCCCGAACCGGTCGATGCAGGAGGCGACGACATCGTCCACACCCGCGCGATCGGTGACGTCGAGGCGCAGCGGGTGGATGTTGTCCTCGAATCCGGCGATCACGTTCTTGGCGTCACGGTCGGGGTCGCGCATCGTCGCGATGACGTGGTTGCCCCGCGCCGCCAACTCGCGGGTGGACTGCGCGCCGAACCCCCGCGACGCGCCGGTGACGACGACGACATTGGCGGTCGACCACGAGTGCTCGGCAGGCGCAGGGGGATCAGGGTGCAGCGGCACACGCCACGTACCGAGCACGCCGCTCCGGCGCAGGTGGTCCCACTCCTCGTCCGTCGCCGAGGCGCGCAGCGGGATCTGTCGCGACGCTTCGTGGCCGACGGGCCAGCGCATCGGCAGCGGCTGCTGCAGGTCGACGATGTCGGCCAGCGCTGCGGCGACGCTGCTCGAGCCCGGCCGCGTCGCGGCGAGCGCCTGGAACGACTGCAGGCGCATGCTCATCAAATCGCCGTACGCCTCGTCGTCGACGCGCTCGGTCAGCTCGAGGTTGCGGGTCTGCCAGTCGCTGGCGTACATCCCGGGCTCGACGGCGCAGACCTGGACGCCGAGGCCACCGACTTCGAAGCGAAGCCCTTCGGTCAAGGCCTCGAGGGCGTACTTCGTCGCCGCGTAGTGGGCCAACATCGGGCTGGTGATCCGGCCGGACAGCGACGTGACGTTGGCGATCTTGCCACTGCCGCGGGCGCGCATCGACGGCAGCACCGCCTTGATCAGGCGCCATGCCCCGAACGTGTTCGTATCGAGCTGCCGCCACAGCTGCGATTCACTGCCGCATTCCGTCGGCCCGAAGATGCCATATCCGGCATTGTTGATCAGCACGTCGATCCGGCCGTACCGCGCCAGGGCGTGCTCGACGACTGCCGACACGCCGGCAGGATCCGTCACGTCGAGCGTCACCGCTTCGATCACGGCTTCGAAGCCGGCGCGCACGGCGGGCCCGTCGCGTTCGGGATCGCGCATCGTGGCGATCACCGTGTGACCCCGCGCGGCAATGAGACGCGCGGCAGCCGCTCCGAACCCTCGCGAGGCTCCCGTGATCAGGACGATCTGCCCATTCATGATTGGCCCCCAGCCGTTGCAGCTCAGCGCCGCCGACGGCGGCACGCCGACGGTCTACTCTGCAGCGGCTGAGATACCGACGGCGCGACCGGTCCGCGGCGCCGATGGATGCAGCTGCTCCGTCGTGGTCCTACGCTGGCACGGGCGGCGGCGTTGCCGCACGGTCGCCAATCCCACGTCAGGGCGGCCAACCAACGAGAACGAGGGGAAGCACATGCGCGAAGCAGTCGTCGTGTCCTACGCACGAACGGGTCTGGCCAAGTCCGGGCGGGGTGGGTTCAACATGACCCCGTCCATGACCATGGCAGCCCATGCCATCAAGCACGCCGTCGCCAAGGCCGGCGTCGATCCAGTGGACGTCGAGGACGTCTACCTCGGCAACGGAGCACATGGCGCCGGCAACCTCGCCCGCCTCGCCGGTCTGCTCGCCGGCCTGCCGACCACGACGGCCGGTTCGACCGTGCAGCGGCACTGCTCGTCGGGTCTCAACGCGATCGCCTCGGCAGCGAACTACATCAAAGAGGACGGCGCAGACGTCGTGGTGGCCGGCGGCGTCGAGTCGATCTCGATGCCCAACCCCGGCTTCGGTGGCCCCGCCAACATGGACCCGACGCTCGAGGAGATGTACCCGGCGATCTACATGGCGATGATCGAGACGGCCGACATCGTCGCCCAGCGCTACAGCGTCAGCCGCGAGTACCAGGACGAGTACTCGCTGCAGTCGCAGGTGCGGATGGCGGCGGCCCAGGAGCACGGCCTGTTCGCCGAGGAGATCGTGCCGATGGCCACGAAGATGGCACTCGTCAACAAGGACACCAAGGAGACAACGGTCGTCGACTACGTCGTCGACCGCGACGAGTGCAACCGACCCGACACGACGATCGAGGGCCTTGCCAAGCTGAAGCCGGTCCGCGGCGAGGGCAACTTCATCACCGCAGGCAACGCCAGCCAGCTGTCCGACGGTGCCGCCGCAGTGGTCCTGATGGAGGCGGCGGAGGCCGAGCGGCGCGGGCTGAAGCCGATGGGCGCGTTCCGCGGCTGGGCGGTGGCCGGCTGCGAGCCCGACGAGATGGGCATCGGGCCGGTGTTCGCCGTGCCGCGCCTGCTCAAGCGCCACGGGCTGACGGTCGACGACATCGACCTGTGGGAGCTGAACGAGGCGTTCGCCAGCCAGTGCCTGTACTCGCGTGATCGTCTGGGCATCGACCCCGAGAAGTACAACGTCAACGGCGGCTCGATCGCCGTCGGCCACCCGTTCGGGATGACGGGCGCGCGGTGCGCGGGCCACATCCTCCAGGAAGGCCAGCGTCGCGGCGCGAAGTGGGGCGTCGTCACGATGTGCATCGGCGGCGGCCAGGGCGCGGCAGGGCTGTTCGAGATCTTCTCCTGACCGGGCCGATCCCAGCGACGAGGTGAGTGGTGCCCGCGACAGCTGCAGGCACCACCCACTCATCGGGACGGGTCCGGCGCGGTCAACTCCCGGTGAGCAGGTCGCGGGAGCGGGCGCGTAGGCGGCGCATGCCTTTCAGCCAGCGGTCGGGATCGGCCGCCTTGCGCTCGACGTAGGTCTGCACCTCGGGGTGGGGCAGGATCAGGAACCGGCCGTCGCGCACGGCGGCAGTCACCACTTCGGCGACGTACTCCGGTTCGACGATCCCATCGGTCCCGCCGTCGCCCAGCTGGCGCGGCGCCATCGCCGTGTTGACCCCCTGCGGGCACAGCACCGACACGCCGATGCCGTCGTCGCCGTGGGCGATGGCGATCGTCTCGCCCAGCTTGATGCACGCCGCCTTGGTCACGCTGTACGGCGCGGAACCGAGCGCGGCGAGCAGGCCGGCGGCGCTCGCGGTCTGGACGATGTACCCCTCACCCCGCGCCGTCATCGACGGCAGCACGGCTCGGGCGGCGTAGACGTGGGCCATCACGTGCAACTCCCACTGCGCCTGCCAGGCCTCGTTCGGCGCCTCGACACCGCCACCGGCACCAGCGCCGGCGTTGGAGAAGAAGATGTCGATCGGCCCGATCTCGTTCTCGACGCGCTCCACCAACGCGACGACCGCCGCCTCGTCGGTGACGTCCAGCTCGACGCCGAGGCAGCCGATCTCGGCTCCGACCGCTCGCGCCGCGTCGCCGTTGCGGTCAGCGACAACGACGGCCCGGGCCCCCTCCGCCATCCATCGCCCCGCCACGGCCGAGCCGATGCCCCCGCCACCGCCGGTGACGATCGCCACCCGGTCCTTGATCTCCATCGCTGCCCCCGCGGTGCTCCAGACATGTGCTCCGACCGCCCGGCGAGGCTAGCCCGGAGGACATCGTGCAACTAGGTTGAGCTTGCCGGCGCGGGGACGCCGTCGACGAGAAGGGGCACAGCACCGCCATGGCTGACAGCACACCGATCCTCCCGGGACGCCTGGGCATGCCCGGCATGTCATTGGCGGACGACCCGCGCGCCGATCCGCGGATGATCGCCGCGATCGCCCCGCTCGGCCTCGCCGCGATCCCGCCGCCTTCACCCGTCGACAGCGGCTCGTCGTTGGAGGAGCTGTTCGACTACATCACGACGGCCGAGGCCGGGTTCGAGGGGCTGTTCGCGGCCGTCTCCGCTGATCTTGCCCCCGTCGAGGGTGTGACTCGCAGCGTCGAGCTGATCCGCGGCATCGACGGCAACGACATCACGCTGTACATCCACCGTCCGAGCCAGGTCAGCGGCCCGCTCCCCGGGATCGTGCACCTCCACGGCGGCGGGATGGTGATGCTCGAAGCAGCCGGCGCCGGCTACAACCGTTGGCGCGACGACCTCGCCGCGACCGGTCTCGTGGTCGTCGGGGTCGAGTTCCGCAACGGCGCCGGCAAGCACGGTCCGTACCCGTTCCCGGCCGGCCTGCGCGACTGCACCTCGGCGCTGGAGTGGACGTCCGCCAACCGGGCCCGTCTCGGCATCTCCAAGATCGTCGTCTCCGGCGAGTCTGGCGGCGGCAACCTCACGCTCGCCACCACGCTGCAGGCCAAGCGCTACGGCCGCATCGACCAGATCGACGGCGTCTACGCGCAGTGCCCGTTCATCTCCGGCGTCTACGCGGCGCGCGACCCGAAGCTCACCTCGCTGTACGAGAACGACGGCTACTTCCTCGCCGCCGACCAGATGGACGCGATCGCTAAGGTCTATGACCCGAGCGGCGAGAACAGCACCAACCCGCTGGCGTGGCCCTACCACGCGAGCACCGAGGAGCTGCGCGGCCTGCCGCCGCACGTGATCTCCGTCAACCAGCTCGACCCGCTGCGCGACGAGGGCCTCGCCTACTTCCGCAAGCTGCTCGACGCCGGCGTCTCGGCGGTCAGCAGGACGGTCAACGGCACGTGCCACGCCGGCGACTGCATCTTCATCGCCGCGATGCCGGACGTGCACATGGCGACGATCCGCGACATCAAGGGCTTCGCCGACTCGCTGTAGCGAGGCTGGCCACCCGAGGCTGCCCAGACCGATCATGCTCAATCGACTCGACGACTATCCGATCCATCAGACGCCGGAGCCGATCGCCCACCCGGCGAGCTCCGACCGCAACGTCTACGACCGCACGTGGTTCAACGGCTACACCGCCGACGGGTCGGCCTACTTCGCGATCGGGATCGCCATCTACCCCTACCGACGGGTCCTCGACTGCGCGTTCAGCGTCGTCGAACGCGGTGGGCGCCAGCACTGCTTCTTCGGCTCGCGGCTCGCCCCGTTGGAGCGGACCGAGATGCAGATCGGGCCGTTCCGGCTCGAGATCATCGAGCCGCTGCGCCGTGCCCGCGTCGTGCTCGACGACAACGACACGGGCCTCGCCTGCGACCTGACCTTCTCGGCACGCACCTCGCCGCTGCAGGAGGCCCGTCAGATCCTGTGGGACGGCACCCGCAAGGTCATGGACGCGACGCGCTTCGCCCAGTTCGGGAGATGGACCGGCACCGTCGTGCACCCCGACGGCGGGTTCCAGGTCGACGCATGGCACGGGACGAAGGACCGGTCGTGGGGCATCCGCGGCGTCGGCGAACCCGATCCTCCCGGCGCGCCGGTCGGCGGGCGTGGCGCGTTCTTCCTGTGGGCCCCGGTGTTCTGGGACGACCACATCACCCACGCCCTGTTCTTCGACGGGCTCAACGGCGAACCGCTCGTCCGCGAAGGCATCGTCGCCCCGATGTACGCGTCGGAGGAGGCCGTCCCGGCGGCGCTCGTCGACACCGAGAGACGGACCGCAAGCGCCGCACACCGGATCACCTACCGTCCCGGGACCCGCCTCGCCCGCACCGCCGAGATCGACCTCGTCGAACTCGACGGCACCGTCCGCACGATCAGCTTCGAGCCGCTGCTGCGGTTCCAGATGAAGGGCCTCGGCTACGGGCACCCGACGTGGCCACAAGGCGCATGGCAGGGCGAGCTGGCCACGGCAGGCGAGTCGTTCGACCCGGCACAGCTCGACCTGCTCCGTCCGGAGAACATCCACGTGCAGCAGGTCTGCCGCGTCGACGACGGCCGGCGATCCGGCGTCGGCGCGCTCGAGCAGGTGGTCATCGGGCCGTACGCGCCGGCCGGCTTCACCGCCGCCCTCGACGGCGCCCGCTGACCTGGCACCTGCGCCAGTGACCAGCGCTGAGTGACAGGAGGAATCGTGCTCAACAGCCGTCTGGACCTCGGACTGATGTTCAGCTTCCGCAACCCGGCCGCGTGGCGCAGGCCGTTCGTCGACGTGTATCGCAGCGAACTGGCGCTGATCGAACGCGCCGAGCAACTCGGCTACGACACGATCTGGCTGACCGAGCACCACTTCGCCGACGACGGCTACTCACCGTCGATCATCCCGCTGGCGGCCGCGATCGCGGCACGGACCGAGCGGGTCAGGATCGGGTTCAACCTGTTGCTGCTGCCCCTGCACAACGCGATCCGGGTCGCGGAGTACGTGGCCGCCCTCGACGTGCTGTCAGGCGGGCGCATCGACGTCGGCGTCGGTCAGGGATATGCCCGCCACGAGTTCGACGGCTACGGAATCCCGCGCGACCAACGGCTGGCCCGGTTCCGCGAGGGGCTCGACGTCCTGCACGGGCTGTGGACCGAGGACACGTTCTCCTACGAGGGTGCGCATTACCACATCTCCGGCGCGCGGCTGATGCCGAAGCCCGTCCAGCAGCCCGCCCCGCCGCTGTGGATCGGCGCCACCAGCGTGCCGGGGGTGCGCCGTGCCGGGCTGCGCGGCGCCAACCTGCTCGGGCTGACCAATCCCCGCCTGCAGGACGTGTACGAACAGGCCCGCGCCGAGGCCGGCTACGACGTGGAGAGCGCGAAGACGTTGCAACTGCACTGGGTCCACGTCGCCGAGAGCGACGACGCGGCATGGGACCAGGCGGCACCGCACTTCCACCACCTGCTCGAGGTGTACGCCGGCTGGATCGTTGCGGCCGACGACGACGGCAACAGGGTGGCCAACGCAGAGATCCCCGCGGTCGCCGACCTGCGCACGTCCAAGCCGGTGATCTTCGTCCCGGTCTTCGGATCGCCCGCCACCGTCGCGGCCGCATTGAGCCGGTCGATCAGCCGGGTGCGCACCACCCACCTCGCCTTCGGCCTGCTGCCGGGCATGGACCCGGCGGTCACCCAGGCGTCGATCGAGCGCTTCGCCGGAGAGGTCGCGGCGCATCTCGGCTGATCAGCCATCGTCGACATCTGCTCACATCTGACGATGGCGACAACGGCCCCGCGGCCGTCGCGACCACCCCGGCGGGGCCGCGGCCACCAACGGGCGCAGCGTGTCGTCGCGTCGGCGCCGGCCGGCCGGTACGGTCGGCGTCGATGGCTGCTCCACCCGTTCGTCTGCATGTGCTGTCCACCGGTTCGATGACCTCGGCCCTCGGCGACTTCCTCGAGGGGGAGCCCGGTGACCTGACGTATCCGGTGCCCGTGTTCGTGATCGAACATCCCGCGGGCCTCGTCGTGGTCGACACGGGTCTGCACCCCGACCTCGCCACGACGACGACACGGCTGCGCAAGCTGGCCAGGTTGTTCCAGGTCCACCTCGCCTCCGACGGATCCGGCACGATCGGCCCGGTGCTCAGCGCCGCCGGGTTCGACCCGAGTCAGGTCGCGCTCACCGTGCTGACCCACCTCCACTTCGACCACACCGGCGGCCTGCTCGAACTGCCGAACACCCGGGTCGTCGTCCAGACCGGCGAATGGGCGGCGCGGCACGACGCCCGACTCGTGGCCTTGGGCGCCTACAACCCCGACGACGTCGAGCTCGGCCACGACCGGCTCGAGATCGACGGCGACCATGACCTGTTCGGCGACGGCACGGTGACGTGCCTGCTCACCGACGGGCACACCGCCGGTCACCAGTCGGTGCGCGTGCGCACCGAGTCGGGGACCTACGTGATCTGCGGCGATTGCTGCTACCTGCGCCGCACCGTCACCGACGAGCACCTGCCGCCGTTCGGCCACGATCGCGATCGCCAGCTGGCCTCGGTGCGGCGGCTCGCGGGCGAGCAACGCGATGGGGCGACACTGCTGTTCGGGCACGACCCCGAGCAATGGGCGGCGATCACTCGCGACGGCCTGCACGCCGGCGTCTGAGCCCTGAGCGCAGGCGTCGTCCTGTCGGCTAGCGGCCGTGGAACGTCGGCGCGCGCTTCTCGACGAAGGCGCGTGCCGCTTCGCGGTGGTCCTCCGTGCCGCCCGTGTGGATGTGGTGCGCTGCTTCCATGTCGAGGCACTCGCCGAGCTCGCCGTGCACCGCGCGGTTGAGGTTCTCCTTCATGTACCGGTAGGCGACCGTCGGGCCGTGGGCGAGAAGGCTGGCGCGTTCTGCGACGTCCGCGGCGAACGTCTCGGCAGGGAAGATCGCGTTGACGAGGCCGAGGTGCTCCGCCTCCTGCGCGGTCAGCTTGTCGGAGAAGTAGTACAGCTCCCGCGCCTTGCCGCTGCCGACCAGGCGGGTCAGGAACCAGGTGCCGCCGTAGTCGCCGGAGAAGCCGACCTTGGCGAACGCAGTGGTCAACACCGCGTTCGGCACGGCGTAGCGCAGGTCGCACGCCAACGCGAGCGACATCCCCGCACCTGCGGCGGCGCCCGGGAGCGCGGCGATCGTCGGTTTGGGCATCTCGTACAGCCGCTGGCTGATCGCCCGCTGGTTGAGCCGCTGGCGGTGCACGCCCGCGTCGTACGACGTGGATGCCCCTGCGCCGCCATCGCCGCCAGTGGCCATCCCCTTGACGTCGCCGCCTGCGCAGAACGCACCCCCGGCGCCGGTCAGCACGACGCACCCGACGTCGTCTGCCACCTCGACGTCGGCGAGGACGCGTCCGAGCGCCTGGTTCATCGCCCCCGACATCGCGTTGCGGCGCTCCGGCCGGTTCATGGTCAGCGTGGCGACCCCGTCGTCGACGGTGGCGTGCAGGTCGTCGGTGCCCGTGTCAATCGTTCTCATCGCGCAGACCGTACGCGCCGCTCCTGCCGACGCACGGGCCGGGGCGGTCGACCGGCTGGGTTCTGCACCCACTGCCCGGACGATGGGAAGGTCGGGACCCGCTCAGCTGCCCATCACGGGAGAACCGTGGTGCACGACGAGCTTCCACGACCCGTTCGCATGGACGAACATGTTCGTCGCGGCGATCGTCGTCGCAGCCGCACCGGCGACGAGGTTCTCGTCGACGGTCACCCAGGCGATGTGGCCGTCGACGGTCACTGCGCCGTTCGTGAGGATGAACTGGTTGCGCCCCGGCCCGGCGAGGATCCGCCGCCACGATTCCTCGACCGCCGGCCAGGTCCGCAGGATCGGCCAGCCCGGGTGGACGCAGACCACGCGCGCGCTGTGCTCCCACACGGCACGCATCGCGTCGAGATCGCGTCGCTCGTGGGCGTCGTAGAAACCCTGGTTGGCGGCGAGGACGTCGTCGTCGGACATCGAGGCGACCCTACCGAGATCGTGCTCGCGCGCAGCGCGGACGGCGGGCCTCGTCGCCGCGCAGTCAGGCGTCCGGTCGGCTCGCCGTGGCAGCGCCCGGCTGCGGCTCGATCGCCCAACCGCCACGGCCGTCGGAACGGATCCGGCCGGCACCCGCGCCGCCCCAGTGCGTTCCGATCACCAGCGTGTCGTCGGCGTAGCGGGCGAGGAACTCGCGGCGCGTCGACGCCGCGGCGCTCTGGTCGTAGTCGAACGCCGAGGAGAGGTCGACGTCGGCGATCTGGACCGGCGTGTGGATCATGTCGCCGGTGATGACGGCCCGCTGACCCTCGGATTCGATGACGACCGAGACGTGCCCCGGCGTGTGTCCCGGTGTCGGGTCGAGACGCACTCCGGCGTCGAGGCGGTGGTCGACGGGCACCAGGTCGGCGCGGCCGGCGTCGGCGACGGGAGCCACCGAGTCGCTGAAGATGTCGTCGCCGTCCGGGTATGACGTCGCCTGCCAGTAGTCGAACTCCGGCTGGGTGAAGACGTACCGGGCGTTCGGGAAGGTCGGCACCCAGCGGCCGTCGACGAGGGTGGTGTTCCATCCCACGTGGTCGACGTGCAGGTGGGTGCAGACGACTGCGTCGACGGACTCGGCGGGGAAGCCGGCGGCGGCGAGGTCGCTGAGGAACGGCAGCTGGAGGTTGTGCCAACCGGGATTGGAGCGGGCCTTGTCGTTGCCGACACAGGTGTCGACGACGATCCTCGTGCCGTCGATGTCGACCACGAGGCACTGGATCCGCTGGAGGAGGTAGCCCTCATCGTCGACGAAGTTGCCGGTGAGCCACGGCGACCGCTCGGCGACCGTCTGCACGCCCCCCTTGTCGAGGCCTCTGAACAGGAACCGCGGCGACGTGCGCGATTCGACCTCGATGACCGGCGTGATCCTCGCCCGGCCGACCTGCCATCCATCCACACCGAGAACCTAGGACGCAGGGGTGGCGCGCATCGACCGGAGCGGTCAGGTTCCCCCGGTGAGGTGCTGGGCCAGCGCGGCGCGAGTGGCGTCGCGGGATGCGCTGTCGGGGGCGGCGACCTCGAGGCGGTAGTCGGTGACGCCGGCGTCGGCGTAGGCACCGAGACCGTCGAGGACCCGCTCCCATGATCCGATCAGGTGCAGGTCGGCCGGCTCGTCGAGGCCTTCCATGTCCTGCACGGCCTCGTAGGACGGCACGGTCCTGTATCGGGCCGCCGTCTCGCGCGCCAACGCGTAGGCACCTGCGACGTCGTCGGTGACGCAGATCCGGATCAGCGCCATGATCCGCGGCTCCGGCCGTCCTGCGTCGTCGGCTGCTGCGCGCAGCGCGGGCGCGACGTACGACGCGATCGTGCGCGGACCGCACTGCCCGACCGTCGTGCCTTGCACCCGGCGGCCGGCCAGGTCGAGCATCCGCGGGCCGAGCGCAGCGAGCAGGATCGGGGTGTCGGGCGCGGTGATGTTCAGCTGGGAGTGGGTCGTCACCTGGGTGCCGTCGACGCTGGCCGGTTCGCCGGCGAGCAGTGGTTGCAGGCCCTCGATGAACTCGCGGGTGTACGCGAGCGGTCGATCCCATGCGAGGCCCATGCTCGACCTCACCGCCTCGCGCGACGCCGCGCCGATGCCGAGCGTGAACCTGCCGTCGAGCGCACTCTGCGCCGTCCTGGCCAGCTGGGCGACGCCGATCGGGTGCCGGCCGTAGATGGGGACCACCGACGTGCCGACCTCGGCGAGGCCGGCGGACTCCTCGGCGGTGGCCGCCAACGCGACGATCGGGTCGACGGCGTTGGCATGGGAGATCCACAGGCTGTCGAACCCGGCCGTGACCGCGTACCGGGCGACCTCGCGCACCTCCTCGATCGACGCGAGCGCCACCCCACCGGCGAGACCCCACCGCACGCCGAGCCTGTCACCTGTCGGCGCGGTGCGGGCCTCACGTCCGGCATTCGGGCTCGGCGACGGCCCGTCGGACGATCCAGCACTCATCCCGTGATGATCGCACGACCGCGCCGCGCGTTGCCGAACCGGGTCGCCAGTCCCGCTGCTAGCGCGCGGACGCCCCGCACCGGCTCGTCGCCGTCGCGGGCCTTACATCCCGTGCACGGCGAGCCGGTGGCAGCGACCGGGCCGTCATCGGCCTGATGGTGCTCCCGTGCCTCTCGTCGGGGTCGGGGTGGGACGCGCGAGCAGAATGGGCGTCATGACAACGATCGAAACGGGGCTGTGGTGGCAACACCACACGCAGAAGGCCGCCCGATGAGCACGACGACCGCTGAGCCCACGAGCATCGCCGACCCGACGTCGCCGCTGCGCCGGCTGATCTCCGCCGACAACCACGTCACGGAGCCACTGACGCTCTGGGACCGCCTCCCCGAGCACCTCCGCGCCCAGGCGCCGCACATCGAGGTCATCGACGGCCGTACCTGCGTCGTCGTCGAGGGTCGTGTGCTGACCCGCCTGCGCGTGCCGGCGGCGATGAACAGCGACACGCGCTGGACGCAGGGCGAGGCGATCCCGCAAGGGGTCGACCTCACCCGCCTCGCAGAACGGGAGGAGCTCGAACAGATGATGTCGAGAGCGGCCCTGGATCCCGATTCCCGTCTGCGTGACCTCGACCGCGACGGCATCTGGGCGGAGGTGATGTACCCGAACCAGTTGATCTTCGTGCTCTACCGGTTGAGCAACGTCGAACTGCAGATCGCGCTGTGCCGCCTCTACAACGATTGGCTGTTCGACACGTTCTCGGGCAACGCGCGGTTCGTTCCCGTCGCAGCACTGCCGATCCTCGACGTCGAGGCGTCCGTGGCCGAGCTCGAACGGACGTTGAAGAAGGGGTTCCGCGCCGCAACCCTCCCCGTCCACCCCGACTACTGCGCGCAGCCGTACAACCAGCCGCTGTACGAGCCGTTGTGGGCGCGGGCAGAGGAGCTCGGCGTTCCGCTGCACTTCCACGCCGGCAGCGGCCGGGAGCAGCGCCCGGCGAGGAACCCGGGCGGGGCCGTCATCAACTACGTGATCACCGTCGGCGGCGCGGACGAGACCGTCTGCTACCTGACCGGCTCCGGCGTGCTGGCCCGGCATCCCGACCTGCGCGTCGTCATGGTCGAGTGCGGCTCCGGGTGGCTCGCGTGGGTGCTGCACGCGATGGACGACGCCTACCGGGAGCACCGGCTGATGGTCCAGCCGAAGCTCGAACTGCTCCCCAGCGAGTACTTCCGCCGCCAGGGCTTCGTCACCTTCCAGAGCGATCCGGTCGGTCTGCACAACGTCCGCTTCACCGGCT
The DNA here is from genome assembly GCA_038213195.1 of Acidimicrobiales bacterium. Classification (GTDB taxonomy): domain Bacteria; phylum Actinomycetota; class Acidimicrobiia; order Acidimicrobiales; family Ilumatobacteraceae; genus JAODBQ01. The sequence goes on from JBBQTN010000004.1 coordinate 14,423, forward strand.
CCGACTGCCTGATGTGGGGCTCCGACTACCCGCATCCGGAAGGCACCTGGCCGGACTCGGCGCGCTACCTGCGCGAGCAGATGCACGGCGTGCCCGACGACGTCGTGCGCGCCGTGGTCTGGGACAACGCGGCCAAGCTGTACGGGGTGCGCGCTCCGCGCTCCGCGCTGAGCGCGGGCACGACGCCGACCACGGCTCAGGCAGCCGGGCTCGCGCCGCCGTCGAGGTTGATCGCCGACCCGGTGACGTACGACGCCCGCGCCGACAACAGGTAGGTGACGAGGTCACCGAACTCACGGGCCCGTCCGACGCGTCCGAGTGGGATGCCGGCGGCCATCTCGGTGTACACGTCCTGGAGCGGCCGGCCCGCCGTCTCGGCGCGGCGGCGCCACTGGCCGCTCTCCACCAGACCGATGAGCACGGCGTTGACCCGGATCCCGTCGGGGCCGAGCTCCTTCGACAGCGCCTTGGTGATCGCCAGACCGGCCGCCCGCGTCGCGCTCGTCGGCAGCGACCGGGCCGCAGGGGCCTTCGCCGCGGTGTTGAGGACGTTGACGATCGACGCCGCGCCGGCGGCGCGCAGATGCGGCAGGCAGCGACGGATCAAGCCCACAGCAGCGAGCACCTTCAGATCGAGATCGGCCGTCCACACCTCGTCGTCGAGATCCTCGACGCGCATCGACGACGACCGGCCGGCGTTGTTGACCAACCCGTCGATCCGCCCCCACCGACCGATCGTCATCGCGACGAGCCGATCGAGATCCTCCGGCACCGTCACGTCCGCGCTCACCGCGAGACCGGCGTCCCCGAGACGATCGGCCATCGCGGCCACACGCTGCGGATCGCGCCCGCACAGCGCGACGCGGGCACCCTCCCCGACGAGCACCTCCGCCAGCGCCGCGCCGAGACCGTCCGTGCCGCCCGTGACGACCACCACCTTGCCATCCATCTCCAGATCCATGGTCATGCTTGTACGTCGCCGGCGACGTTCTCCGCAACTGCTCGCGCCGTCAGCGAGTTGATGCGTCGGCGGTGCGGCTCGTCTCTGACCGCGCCGCGCCGCGCCCTGTCAGTCGTCAGTCGACGGCGATCAGGTCGAGCTCACCGGGCTGGAGGTCGTCCGTCGCGAACACCTCGACGGTGTCTGCGTCCGCGTCACGGCGCGGGATCCAGATCGCGCTGAACGCTGCCGCGGCGAGGAGCAGGCCGGCGGCAACCCACATCGACAGGCGCCAGCCGTCGACGAACGCGTGCCGCGCCGCGTCGAGCACGGCAGGTCCCCGTGCGCCCAGCCGCGGCGCGGTGGCGAAGGCGCCGCCGATGCCCTCCTTCACCGACGCCGCCGCATCGGCCGGCAGCCCTGTGGTGGCCGCGCCGATGTGCGACGAGTAGCCGGCGCTGAGCAGGCTGCCGATCAGCGCGACGCCGAGCGCACCGCCGAACTCGCGCACGGTGTCGTTCAACGCCGAGGCCACCCCCTGGTGCTCCTGCGGCAGCGAGGCCGTGATCGCGGTGGTGCCGGGACTCATCGACAGGCCGACGCCGAGGCCGAGGGTCAGCAGACCGGGGAGCACGGTGAGGTAGCCGCCGTCCGCCGTGCTGAAGATCCCGAGCATCACCAGGCCGGCGGCGATCAGCAGGCTGCCGGAGGTGAGCATCGCGCGCAACCCGAACCGCTGCGACAGCGACGGCGCGACAGTGGACAGCGGCATCATCATCGCTGCCATCGGCAGCAGTGCGACCGCGGCGCGGACCGCCGAGTAGCCGAGCACGGCCTGCATGAACTGCACGACCGCGAGGAACAGGCCGGTCAGCACGGCGAACGTCACCAGCAGCGACAGCGAACCCCCGGCCAGCGAACGGTTGGCGAACAGGCGCAGTTCGAGCAGCGGCCGTTCCTGGCGCAGCTCCCACCGGACGAAGCCGATCGTGGCGAGGACGCCGAGCAGCAGACCACCGATTGCGAGGCTCGAGCCCCAGCCGTGCTCGGGACCCTCGTGGATCCCCAGCACGAGACCGCCGACCGCGAGCGCGGACAGCACGGAACCGCCGACATCGAAGCGCCCCTCGACGTACTCCCGGGAGTGGGGCACGAACCGGAAGGTCATCACCCCGGCGACGACGGCGAGGACGATCGGGCCGACGAACAGCCACGGCCAGGTGAAGTTGTCGACGAGGATCGCGGACGACAGCAGCCCGAGGATGCCACCACCACCGGCGACGCCGGCCCAGATGCCCACGGCGCGGCCACGCTCCTCTTCCGGGAAGCTGGACGTGATCACCGACAGGGTGACCGGCATGATCATCGCCGCGCCGATCCCGCCGAGGATGCGGAACGCGATCAGCTGGGCGGGGCTGCCGGCGATCGCGGCGAGGCCGTTGGCGACGACGAACAGGGAGAGGCCGGCGATCAGGATGTGCTTGCGACCGAACCGGTCGCCGATCGCCCCAACGGGCAGGAGGAGTGCTGCAAGAGCGATCGTGTAGCCGTTGATGACCCACAGCAACTGGCTCTGCGTCGCGCCGATGTCGGCCGCGAGCTGCTGCTGGGCGACGTTCAGCCCGGTGACCGAGGCGATCACCGCCATCAGCGCCAGGCACATCGCGACGAGGATCAGCATCCGTCGCCGCGGTTCGAGGATCGGTCGATCACCGTCGTCGGACACGGCCGAGCCGGAGGAGGTCGGCGAACCGTCGGCACGTTGGGCGCGGAACCGATCGGACGTGGGAGTTGGATCGGCTGGGGAGCGAACCATCGGAGCAGCCTCCTGAAGATGGGTGAACGATACGAGACGGTCCCGTTCGATTGGTACGAGACGGTATCGTACTGTTCGTGGATCGCAACACGAATGACGCCGGCTCGCGATGTCGGTGACGAGACAGGAGTCACCAGCTACCTTGACGGAGGTGAACACGCGTGTGGCCCGCACCCACGCCGCCGTCATGGAATCAGCGATCGAGCTGCTGTTGGCGGGCGGCCCTGACGCGCTGACGATCGACGGCGTGGTCGCGCGGTCCGGCGTCGCCAAGTCCACCGTCTACCGCCACTGGGCCACCCGCGACGAGCTCGTCGCCGACGTGTTCGAGCACCTCGCCCCGAAGCTCGACGTGCCGGACCCGTCGCTCGGCTTCGAAGCGGCGTTGCGCACGCTGGTGCAGCGGTTGGCCGACATCCTCTCCGACGATCACTGGCGCCGGGTGCTGCCGGCGCTGATGATGCTGAAGATGCATCACGGTGACGTGGCCCAGATCGAGCAGCGGATCAGGTCGGAGGAGACCGATGTGTGCGGTGCCGTGCTGCGCAGGGGGATGGCCGAGGGCCGCATCGCCGAGGATGCCGATGTCGAGACGCTCCTCGCGTTGCTCACGGGTCCGTTGCTGATGGCCGCACTCTCGGGTGTCGCGCCGCTCGACGAGGCGTTCGTCGACCGGGTGGTCGACCACTTCCTCGCCGGCGCGCAGCCTCGCGCCACCACGGCGCCACCCCCGTAACCACGATCCGGTTCGCGGAGGTCCGGCGCTCAGGTCAACGGATCGCCGAAAGCGCCTGTGCCAAGACCGTCGCGGTCGAGCGGCGGTTGGGGACGGACCTCGGCGTCGCCGACGGAGCTGTCGGCCACGGAAGCGCCGGGAGACGAGCCGAACGGGTCCGTTGCATCCTTGACAGCGTCGTGAGCCTCACCCTCGGTGTGGGCGTCCGCCGAGCTCGGCTCACGCGAACGGAGCGGTGATCGACGGACGACGCTGTTGAGCTGGTCGCCGACGATCTCGACCGTGGTCGAGAACGCCTGGTTCAACGCATGCAACGCCTGTTTGGCCTGCGACTTGACGTCGTCGCCCGCCACCGTTCCGGCGATCCTGTCGCCGAGCTCGCGGCCGGCGTCGACGACGCGGTCGAGCGCAGCGCGCACGCCGCTGACGTCCGGCCGAGCAGCCTCCTCGGAGGCATCCTCGTGCTCGAACCGCTCGTAGTGATCCTTCATCGCCTTGGCGAGGTTGGTGAACGTCTCGGCGACGTCGTTCCACGCCTGCTTCATCGGGTCGGTCATCGGGTGCTCCTTCTTCGCGGTCGGCTGCATACCCGTTGCACGGGCTCAGGAACCAGGCAATCGGAGCGGACCCGCTCGCCTGGACGGACTGCCACGTCGCCTATGTTTGACGTGCAGGAGGTGCTCACATGGGGGAACGAACGGTGCTCGATGCGCACGGCGTGGAGGTGTTCAGCCGCTGGTGGCCGCTCGACGATCCTCGCGGGCTGGTGCTGATCGCCCACGGAGCATCCGAACACTCCGGGCGCTACGACCGCTTCGCGCAGGCGCTCAACAGCGCCGGCTTCGCCGCCGTCGCGCCCGACCACCGCGGCCACGGACGAACCGGGGCTGCGACCGGCCCCGGTCTGATGGGCGCTGGCGGCGGGCAAGCCGTCGTCGACGACCTGCACGAGCTCCGCGCCGCCGCCGCAGCAACGGTCGGGCCCGACACACCGACGTACCTGTTCGGTCATTCGATGGGCTCGCTGATCGCCCTCGCCTACCTCACCCAACACTCCGCAGGGCTCGCCGGCGGCATCCTCTGTGGCTTCCCCGCGAGCATCGGTGACGCCGCGCCGATCCCGGTACTTCCACCCGACGCGGACGCTGCGACGCGCGACCAGCCCGTCGTCGGCCTGCTCAGCAACTTCAACACGCCCTTCGAACCGGCACGCACCTCGTTCGACTGGCTCAGCCGCGACCCCGACGAAGTCGACCGCTACATGGCCGACCCGTTCTGCGGCGACAGCAACCCGCTCACCTACGGCTACCTCAGCGACCTCTTCGCCGTCGTCGCCGCCGCCGGCGACCACCTCGCATCCATCGCCTGTCCCGTCCTCGTCATCGCTGGCGCGCAGGACCCGGCCGCCGGGATGGGCGCCCACGCCACCACGCTCGCCGCAGCACTGGCGGCCGTCGACGTCGCCGTCGACACCACCGTCTACGACGGTGCCCGCCACGAGCTCCTCAACGAGACCAACCGCGACGCCGTCACCGCCGACATCATCGACTGGCTCGACGCCCACCAGTGATCGATGTCGGCGACCGAGACGCCGCAACACCGCTCATCGCGGTCCACTCGAGGATCAACGCCGCAATGAACCCGGCGGGCAGATCCCACCGATCGATGGACGACGTGAGGTTTCAGTCGCGACCGAGGAGGCGCCGGGCGGATCGAAGGACTGCCTCGTCGATCATCCGACCCTCGTCGTCGACGAACACGCCGCCGGACGCCTCCTCTGCCTGCTGCAGGATCCGCTCCATCCGGGCGAGCTCCTCAGCGGACGGCGTGAACACGGCGTTGACGATCGGGATCTGCTTCGGATGGATGGCCTGCACCGCCCCGAAGCCGGCCTGACGGAGCTGGCGAACGAGGGCCTCGAACCGCTCGAGGTCGTCGATGTCGCGCACGACCGGTCCGAGCGGACCCGCCTTCGCCTGCGCCACGCAGGCGACCACCACCTGCATCCGCAGCGCCCACCACGCGGCGTCGGGCGCCGAATCACCGAACCCGAGGTCGGCAGCGAGGTCGACCTCGCCCATCGCGAGCGTCCGCACACCGTCGGCCGAAGCGATCGCGCTGACCTGCGTGACGGCGACGGCGCTCTCGACCAATGCCAGCAGCGGGACATGCGCGGCGTGGTGGTGCAGCGACGCCAGCGTGGTGGGCAGCGCCTTCGGGACGACGACCCCGGCGAGGGCCGCGACGTCGGACAACGCCGCGAGATCGGCGAGCCCCCGATCGCCGTCGTTGATCCGCACCCACGCCTCGACCGTGCCCGGCGCCAGCCGCGCGAGGAGTGCCCTGACGTCGTCGCGTGCCGCGTCCTTCGCCTTCAACGGGACCGCGTCCTCGAGATCGAAGATGACCGCGTCGGCACCGGAGGTGAGCGCCTTGTCGAAGCGGTCGGGCCGGTGCCCTGGCACGTACAGGTACGAACGAGGTGCCATCGTCACGGCCTCAGCTCGTAGCCGGCCTGCATCGCCACCGTGCCGTCGTTGCGTACCACCTGCGCCGATCCCGACGATCCATCGGCGTCAGGTGGTTCACACACCGACGTCGCCCGCAGGCCTGCGAACATCGGCGCGGCGGCCTTGAACTCGAACGCGGCGAGCCGTCGTCCGGTGCAGCGCTCGACGTACGTCGCCAACGTGATCGCGGTGAGCGGTCCGTGCACGACGAGGCCGGGATAGCCCTCGGCGTCCAGCGCGTAGGGCAGGTCGTAGTGGATGCGGTGGGTGTTGAACGTGATCGCCGAGAACCGGAACAACAGCGCAGGCGTCGGCCGGCGCTCCTCGATCCACCCGCCGGCGGGGATCGCGGGCGGCGGGCCGTCGACCGGGAGCGCGACGCGCTCGGCCGGTGGGTTGCGATACACGAGCGTCTGCTGCTCACGCAGACAGAGCACCTCGTGCTGTCGGTACTCGTGCTCGAGCACGACGATCAGCAGCGAACCGCTGCTCCCGGACACGTGGCGAGCGGACCGCACAGCACTCGTCCGCTGTGCCGGCGCGCCGACCAGCAGGTCCTGCAGCCACTCGACCCGACCGGCACCCCACATCCGCCGCGGATATTCGGCGAGCGCAGCTGACGAGAGCAGCGGATGACCGTCGGTCCCGAGGCCGGACGTGGGGGTGGTCGGTGTGAAGAACGCCCAGTGCCACAGCGACGGCAACGCCTCGCCCGGACGGGGAACCGCAGCGTCCAGCGTGGCTGCGATGCGCTCGACGTGCGCAGGATCGAGCAGCGCGACGGACGTGTCGCCCGAGCCGAGATCAGCGAGCGTGATGTCGACGGACATCGCTGATCAGGACGGACCGGCGATGATGCCGCGATCGCGCAGTGACGCGATCTCGTGCGATGACAGCCCGAGTTCGTCGGCCAGGATCTGCTCGCTGTGCTCGCCGAGCCGCGGAGCAGGGCGCGGGTCCTCCCGCTCGAGCGCGGAGAACGCCAACGGCGAACCGCCGACGCGCAGCTTGCCCAACCCGGGCTGCTCGATGTCCCTGAACACCGGGTTGGTCTCCGACACCCGCCAGTCCTCCTCGAGCAGCTGAGCGAAGGTCTGATACGCACCCCAACACACCCCGTGCCGGTCGAAGACCTCGCCGACCTGGGTCAGCGTGCGCTCGGCGACCCACGGCGCGATCAGCGCGGCGAGCGCATCACGGGCGCGGAACCGGTCGCCCTCCAAGCTCAGGTCGACCCGGAACGCGTTCTCCACGCCCGGGAGGTGCTCGCCGATCTCGACGGCATCGACCAGCGACCGCCACTGGCGCAGGCTGATCGCGACCACCATGACGCGCCGCCCGTCGGCGGTCGGGAAGTCGCGGCCGAAGGCGCCGTACATGTCGTTGCCGATCGGTGGCCGAGCCTCCCCCAGCACCTGCGCCTGGGCCAGGTACCCGAGGTCGGCCACCATCGTGAACGCGACATCCGCGAGCGACACCGACACGAACTGTCCGCGGCCGGTGCGAGTCCTGACCCGCTCGGCCGCGAGCAGCCCGACCGCAGCCGTCAAGCCGGTGGCGATGTCCCACGCAGGCAGCACGTGGTTCGTCGGCAGGCTGCCGCCGCTGGGACCGGTCGCGTACGCGAACCCCGACGAAGGATTGACGGTGTAGTCGACCGCGGTGCCGCCGTCGGGGTTGCCGATGATGTTGACGTAGATCAGGTCGTCACGTCCCGAGCGCAACACCGCGTCGCTCAACCAGCCGCTGGCCGGGAAGTTCGACAGGAACACGCCTCGATCGGGTCCCGGCGCGGTGATCAGCGCCGTGACGAGCTCCTGACCCTCCGGGGACCGGACATCGACCGCCAGCGAACGCTTGCCCTTGTTCATCCCCGCCCAGAACAGGCTCTGCCCGTCGCGAGTCGCCGGCCATCGGTGGAAGTCGATGCCACCGCCGATGTTGTCGAAGCGGATCACGTCAGCGCCGAGCTGCGCCAGCGTCATCCCACCGAGCGGGGCGGCCACGAACGCGGAACCTTCGACCACACGAAGACCATCCAACGCTCCCACGCCCGACACCTTGGCCCGCCCGCCAGCAAAGGTCAACCGCCCAGCCGGACGCGATCCGCTGACGGGATCAGACGGTCGTGACGTCGCGGATCAGGAGTACAACTCGGCGAACTCGCCGGCGTGGTTGTCGTAGACGACATTGCGCTTCAACTTGAGCGACGGCGTCAGCTCACCGGAATCGATGGTGAAGTCGTGATCGAGGATCGTGAACTTCTTGATCTGCTCGACCTGCGCGTAGTTGGCGTTGACGGCATCGAGATCGGCCTGGATCAGTGCGCGCACCTCGGGGCTCACCGCCAGATCAGCGGGTTCGGTCGACAGACCCTTCGCCTGTGCCCAGGGCACGATCTCCTCGGGGTCGAGCGTGATCAGCGCCACCGGGTAGGGCCTGCGATCGGCGAACATCACCGCCTGGGAGATCCACCGCGACCGACGGAGATCGCCCTCGAGGTTGGCGGGCGTCAGGTTCTTGCCGCCGGCGGTGATGATGATGTCCTTCTTGCGCCCGGTGATCGAGACATATCCATCTTCGTCGATGGAGCCGAGATCACCGGTGCGGAGGTAGCCGTCCGGTCCGATCGCCTCGCTGGTCGCGTCCGGGTTGTGCCAGTACTCGCGCATCACCATGGCGCCCTTGATCTCGATCTCGCCGTCGGCGGCGATGCGCACCTCCGCGCCCTCCACCGGTCGCCCGATGGTCCCGAACTTGAAGGCGTCGGCCAGGTTCAGCGTCCCGATCGACGTCGTCTCGGTCATCCCCCACCCCTCGAAGACCGGGACGCCGGCGGCGTAGAAGAACTCGAGGATCTCGGACGCGATCGGTGCCGCCCCGGAGATCGCCAGATGGACGTTTCCACCGAAGATCCCACGGACGAGCGCGAACATCTCGCCGTCGGCCTTCTCGAACGCGACCTCCTCCTCGGCGGAGACAGGCTCGCCGCGACGGCGGGCCGCGCGGACCCTCAGCCCCAGCTGGATCGCCCGGGCGACGTCCTCGGCGCCACCGGCCGGCACCATTCCCATCGCCACCGAGTAGACCTTCTCGAAGATCCGCGGCACGGACGGCAGCACCGTCGGCTTGACCTGTCCGAGCTCGCCCACGATCTTGGTCGCATCCCCGCCCCAATAGGCGACCGCCGCTCCGACCTCGACACAATCCGCCTGGACCAACTGGGCGAACACGTGGGCGAGCGGCAAATAGAGATAGACCACGTCGCCCTCGCCGAACAGCGACATCTCGACGGCGGATCGTCGGCCGGCGGCAAAACCCCTGTTCGTCAGCACGACACCCTTCGGCCGGCCCGTCGTGCCCGAGGTGTAGATGATCAGGCAGGCGTCGTCGGGCCCGACGGCATCGATGCGACGATCGATCTCGGCGGGGTCACGCGACGCGCCCCGTTCGGCGACCTCGGCCATGGAGATCGCGCCGTCAGCGGAACCATCCATGATGACGACGTGGCGCAGATCGGGCAGGCCCGATCGGACCTGGTCGATCTTGGCCACCTGCGCCGCGTTCTCGCAGATGACCACCGTGGCGCCCGAGTTGCCGACCACCCATTCGCACTCATCGGGCGAGTTCGACGGGTAGACCGGGACGACGATCGCTCCGGCGGTCGACGCGGCAAGATCGGCGATCGTGAACTCGACCCGCGTGTTCGACAGGATGCTCACCCGGTCGCCGGCCTGCACGCCGAGCTCGATCAGGCCGAGGGCGACACCACGCACGTGGTCCCACAGCTCGGTGAAGGACATCCGGGCCCACTCGCCGTCGCGCAGGAACATCGCGGCGAGCGCGTCGCCATACCGTTCCGCCGCTGTCCGGGTCAATGCGGCCATCGACAAACTGGCGCCGGTCTCTGTGCTCATCGCACGAAAGTACCAGTCACTCCGAGATCCCCCTGCGCAGACCAGTCGGGCGATGCTGTGATCGTCGGGGGTCGTCCAGACCGTCGAGGTCGTTCGACCGTGGCGTCATCGGCATCCCTGCATCTCGCTTATCCTCGGCATCGTCGGCCCACGACTCCATCTCTCAACGATCTCGGCTCCTCAGTCGGTGCTCGAGTTCCGTCGCTGGACGGGGAGCAGGTTCGACAGATCAGACCGGGGGGCCCACGATGAGCGAGGGTTGGAAGTTCGCAGACGTGTTCGAGGCGCTGGCGGAGCGACAACCGGACGCCATCGCCCAACGACACGCCGGGGTGACGACGACGTGGTCCGAGTTCGACCGCAGAGCCGACGGCGTCGCCGCCGCGCTGTTGGCGGCCGGCGTCGTCGAGCAGGACAAGGTCGCCCAGTACCTCTACAACGCGCCGGAGTACCTGGAGTCGGCGTTCGCCGCCTTCAAGGCCGGACTGGCCACCGTCAACACCAACTTCCGCTACGCCGCCGACGAGCTCGTCTACCTGTGGGACAACGCCGACGTCGTCGCCGTCGTGTTCCACGGCGCGTTCACCGAACGGATCGAAGGGCTGCTGCCGCGCCTGGCGCGCATCCGCACGTGGCTCTGGGTCGACGACGGGAGCGGAGCGTGCCCCGGCTGGGCCCAGCCGTACGAGGACGCGGCCACGTCCACGGCCGAGCGCCACGTGCGCGGGCCGTGGGGCAGGTCAGGCGACCATCTGGTCCTGCTCTACACCGGTGGGACGACCGGTCTGCCGAAGGGCGTGATGTGGCGCCAGGACGACCTGTTCGGCGCGCTCGACTCGGCCAACCGTCAACGCCTGCCCGCCAGCCAGGACCTCGACGCGGCCACCAGCCGGGTCACCAAGCCCGGTCCGCGCAACCTGCCGGCGGCCCCGCTGATGCACGGCACCGGGCTGTTCAACGCGCTCTCCAACCTGATGATCGGCGGCAGCGTGGTGACGATGACCGCGCGCCACTTCGACCCGGTCGCGCTGCTCGACACGGTCGAGACCGAACGCATCAACTCGATGTCGATCGTCGGTGACGCCTTCGCCAAGCCGGTCCTGCGCGCTCTCGACGCCGAACCCGAGCGGTGGGACATCTCGTCGCTCCGGGTGGTCGTGTCGAGCGGCGTGATCTGGTCGGCGACGACGAAGGCCGGGCTGCTCCGCCACAACGCACGGCTGATCATGGTCGACTCGCTCGGCTCCAGCGAGGCGATCGGGATGGCCTCGAGCACGGTGTCGTCCACCGATGCGGCCCAGACGGCGACGTTCAAGATCGGCTCGAACACCCGTGTCGTCGACGACGACGGGCGTGACATCGTGTGGGGCTCCGGCGAGATGGGCCGAGTCGCGATGCGTGGCTTCACACCGACCGGGTACTACAAGGACCCCGTGAAGTCGGCCGCGACGTTCCAGGTCATCGACGGAGTGCGCTACTCGATCCCCGGCGACTACGCGACCGTCGACAGCGACGGCACCGTCCGCCTCCTCGGCCGCGGCAGCCAGTGCATCAACACCGGCGGGGAGAAGGTCTACCCGGAAGAGGTCGAGGAGGTCCTCAAGATGCATTCGACCGTTGCCGACGCTGCCGTCGTCGGCATCCCTGACGAGCGCTTCGGGGAGGCCATCACGGCCCTCGTCGAGCCGCACGCCGGCGACCACGTCGACGAGGCGGCGCTGATCGCCCATGTCAAGGAGCACCTCGCCGGCTACAAGGCGCCGAAGCGGGTCATCGAGATCACCACGGTCGGCCGGGCCGCGAACGGCAAGCTCGACTACAAGGTGCTCACCGCCAGGGCGCTCGACGACCGAGCGTGACGTTTCCCGAGCACCACACCTGCTGCCTGCCGACGGGCTCGCCGGCCGAGCCGGCGACCACGGACCGGTTCAGCCAGGCCCGGGCCCCGCATCCGCGGTGGCAGCCACCGCGGCAGCGATCGCGGCGACCGTTCGTTCGACGTCGGTCTGGTCGGTGAGCGGGTTCGACACCGAGATCCGCATCAGTCGTTGGCCGCGCCACGTGGTGCCGCCCATCCAGCACTCGCCGCCGCGTTGGACGGCGTCGATCACCGCGTCGGTGCGCCGGTCGCTGCCGAAGCCGACCAGCACCTGGTTGAGCACCACGTCGTTGAGGACCGTCGCGCCGTCGACCGCGGCCAGCTGCTCGGCGAGCTGCGCCGCTCGTGCGCAGCAGTCGTCGACGATCGCGGCGATGCCGCGGCGACCGAGCTCGCGCAACGCGGCCCATGTCGCGAAGCCGCGCGCTCGGCGCGACGACTCGAGGACGTAGTCGCCTGGCGATCGCACAAGCTGCTCTCCCGATCCGACGAGGTAGGCCGCGGTGTAGGCGGTCGCGGCATGGTGGTCGAGCGGGTGCCGGCAGAACACGTAGCCGCAGTCGTACGGCACGTTGAGCCACTTGTGCCCGTCGGTCGCCCAGGAGTCGGCGAGATCCACGCCGGCCAGCAGATCGCGTCGCGTCGGGCTCGCCGCCGCCCACAGCCCGAACGCGCCGTCCACGTGGACCCAGGCGTCGTGACGGCGAGCGACCGGGATCGCGGCGGCGAAGTCGTCGAACGCGCCGCTGTTGACGTTGCCCGCCTGCAGCACGACGATCACCGGGCCGGTGGTGCGAGCCAGGACGCCGGCGAGCTCGTCGACGTCGATCGAACCCTGGACGTCGGTCGACACCGGCTCCAGCGCGTCGGTGCCGAGGCCGAGGAAGCGCAGCGCGCGGTCGATCGTCGCGTGTCGCTCCGCAGTGGCGGCGACACGCACCGGCGGCGCGCCGTGCAGGCCGCGCCGCTCGACATCCCACCCGGCCGCGGCGAGGACGTGACGACGGCCGGTCAGCAGCCCGACGGTGTTCGCGCCCTGGCCGCCGGTGACCAACCCGAACGACGCCTCCGCAGGGAGCCCGAGCACGTCTTTCAGCCAGGCGCCTGCGACCTCCTCGACGAGCGCTGCCGCCGGTGACGTTGCCGCACTGAACCCGTTCTGGTCCCAGCCGATCGCCATCATCTCCGCTGCCGTCGCCGCGGGCAGCGCGCCGCCGGTGACGAAGCCGAAGTAGCGCCCGCCTGTCGAGCCGACCAGCGCCGGCTCGAGGGCGGCGACCATCTGCTCGATCACCGCCGACGGTGCCACCCCGTCGTCTTCGAGCGAACCCAGCCCGGCGAGCACCTGCCGACGATCGAACGGACGCGACACGGCCCCGTCGCGAGTGCTGCGGCGGTAGCTGGCGACCCGCGCTGCGGTCGAGGCGAGCAGCGCGTCCAGATCGTCTGCCACCGTTCGACCGTAGCGAACCGGCCGGTCCGGCCCGGTCGTCAGCCCAAGGTGCGTTCGCCGGTGACGTCGTAGAGGACGATGGAACCGCTCAGCTCCTTCACCGGCGCGGCGGACGCCGGCGGCGCAGCGCGGATGCGGACGAGGTGGGCGTCGAGCGCGGCCTGGCTCTCCCAGCGCTCGAACAGCAGCACCCGTCCTGCGTCGAGCGGGTCGGCGCTGAACGTGTACTCGAGACACCCCGCCTCGGCGCGCGAGGAGCGCATCGCCTCGTGCCGCTCGCCGAGGAACTCGTCGCGTCGCAGGGGATCCACCTGGAACGTTCCGCTGACGATGATCACGCTGATCTCCTCCTGGTCGTGCTCGCGCCACCGTATTCTGCGGATGGGCGGACGGTGGTGCTCCGCCGGAGGCCGATGAGTTCGCGCTCCGGAGTCGTCTCGTCGTGCACGAGGACCGCTGTCCACCCGCGAGAGGAGCAGGTCATGTCAACAGAGGCCACGCAGGACGACGTAGGTGAGCTCGTCGCCAGTCCCCCGATCGTCGACCAGCCCACGTGGGCAGCCGCCCTGGCCGAGCTGCGCGCCCGGGAGAAGGCGGCGACCCGGGAGCTCGACGCCATCGCCGCTGCGCGCAGGCGACTCCCGATGGTCGAGCTGCCCGAGTACACCCTCGACGGTGCCGACGGGCCGGTCCGGCTCGTGGACGTGTTCGAGGGCAAGCACCAGCTGATCGTCTACAACCACATGTGGTTCCCCGGTGAGGAGTGGCAGTGCCCGGGCTGCACCGGGTTCACCAGCCAGTTCACCCGACTCGAGTTCCTCGACGGCTACGACGCGCGCTTCGTCATCGTCACCCAGGGCCCGATCGAAGAAGCACTGGCCTACAAGGCGCGGGTGGGCAACAAGATGACCTGGTACTCGTCGGAAGACAGCCCGTTCGGCGCGGACATGGGTGCCCCGCCAGGCGGCGGCTTCCAGGTGAACGTCTTGCTGCGCGACGGCGACACCGTGTACCGGACCTACAACACCCAGGGCCGTGGCACCGAGCAGCTCGGCTACAGCTTCGCCCTGATCGACCTGCTGCCCTACGGACGCCAGGAGGAGTGGCAGGACTCGCCGGAGGGCTGGCCACAATCGCCGACCTACTCCCGGTGGGCAGGTTCAGAGGCGTTCGCCCAATACGCCGAGCACACCTGACGGCCGGTTCGTCGGGTTGCTTGCGTGGACCCCGAGTTCACGGCGAGATCATTCATTCGCGTCGACCGCGAGTTGCCGGCGCACGGCGCGAAGCGATAGAGCACTGCTCGGCCGGTCGTGTCGGATGCGTGTGGCGACCGGCTCGATGTGGGCCAACGCGCGATGGGAGGTGAGATGCGGTTCGAGCCGACGGAGCTGACCGCCGACGAGCTGGAGCTCCAGGCCGAGGTTCGCGGGTTCCTCCGGTCCGAGCTGCCGAGGGGCGGGTTCGAGCCTGGCCTCGGGATGGGCGCCAACCGCGACCCGGCGTTCTCCAAGGCGCTGGCGGCGCGTGGGTGGGTCGGCATGGCCCTCCCGGCGCGTTACGGCGGCAGAGACCGCAGCGCGGTCGATCGATTCGTGGTCGTCGAGGAGCTCCTGCGGTGGGGCGCCCCGGTCGGGCACCACTGGGTCGCCGACCGCCAGAGCGGACCTGTCATCAACCGGTTCGGGACGGAGCAACAGAAGGAACGGTTCCTCCCCGCGATCTGTCGCGGGGAGCTGTCGTTCTCGATCGGGATGAGCGAACCGGATTCAGGGAGCGACTTGGCGTCCGTAGCGACCCGCGCCACTCGTGCACAGGATGGGTGGCTGGTCAACGGGACGAAGATCTGGACCAGCGGCGCCTACGAGAACGACTGGTTCGTCGTGCTCTGTCGCACCAGCGCGGAGGACGACCGCCACCGCGGCCTCAGCCAGCTGCTCGTCGACCTCCACAGCGACGGTCTGGAGGTCCACCCGATCACATATCTGGA
This sequence comes from Acidimicrobiales bacterium, assembly GCA_038213195.1. GTDB lineage: Bacteria > Actinomycetota > Acidimicrobiia > Acidimicrobiales > Ilumatobacteraceae > JAODBQ01. The sequence goes on from JBBQTN010000004.1 coordinate 29,664, forward strand.
CGGCAGCTCGCACTTCAACGAGGTGGTCCTGAACGAGGTGTTCGTTCCCGACGAGCTGGTGTTGGGCCAGGTCGGCATGGGATGGGCGCAGAACACGTCGGAGCTCGCCTACGAGCGCGGTGGACCGGATCGCTGGCTTTCGACCTACCTGGTCGTCGAGCACTGGTTGCGCGAGCACGCCGACAGCGCAGCCGGTGAGCGTGGCGCGTTGCTGCTCGGCGACGTCGTCGCGCGGTGGTGGGGGCTTCGCCAGCTGTCGCTGTCCGTCGCCCGCAAGATCGATCGCGGCGAGGCCCCCGCATTGGAGTCGGCGCTCGTGAAGGAGATGGGGACCCGGTTCGAGCAAGACGTGCTCGAACGGTTGCTCCAGCTCGTGGACCTCGAACCCTCGACGGCATCGACATCGTTGTTCGAACGCCTCTTCGCCGCCGCGATCCTCACGGGTCCCTCCTTCACGATTCGCGGCGGGACCATCGAGGTCCTCCGATCGGTGGCCGCGAAGGGGTTGGAATCATGACCGACCAGTTGCTGATCGACACCGCCAGCCGGTTGTTCGCGGCGACGTGCACCCATGCTGCGGTGCAGGACGCAGAGCGCGACGGCTGGGCCGCGCAGGTGTGGCAGGCCGCCGCTGATGCCGGCTTCCCATGGGTGTCGATCCCCGAGGCCGCCGGTGGCTCCGGTGGGACGTTGACCGACGCCGGCGTGATCATCCGCATCGCCGGCGGGTACGCGGCGCCCGTTCCGCTCGCCGAGACCGGCGTGCTCGGCGGCTGGCTCGCCTCGACTGCCGGGCTGCCGGTGCCCGACGGCCCGGTCACCGTCGCGCCCGGCCAACCGGGTGACACGCTCGCGCTGTCCGGCGGCACGATCTCGGGGAGCGCGGCGCGCGTCGCCTGGGGCCGCAACGCCGAGCGCGTCGTCGCGTTGCTCGCCGACGGGGACCAGTGGGTGGTGGCCTCGATCGCGACCAGCGCGGCGTCGATCGAGCCCGGCACCAACCTCGCCGGCGAGCCACGCGACACGCTCGTCTTCGACCGGGCCACCGCCGACATCGCTCCCGCACCGCCGGGGATCGACCCGGATGCACTGCGCCAGCGGGGCGCGTTGACCCGGGTGTTGATGATGGCCGGGGCCCTCGAGCGGATGAGCCGGCTGACGGTCGAGTACACCCGTCAGCGCCGACAGTTCGGGCGGCCGATCGCGCAGTTCCAAGCCGTCCAACAGCATCTCGTGCATGGTGCCCAGCAGGCGGCGCTCGTCACGATGGCCGCCGAGGTCGCCGCGGTCGCAGCCGAGCGCGGTTCGGCCAGCTTCGAGATCGCCGCAGCCAAGATCCTCGCCGGCCAGGCCGCCGCGGCCGCGACCCGTGCAGCACACCAGGCGCACGGCGCCATGGGCATGACCCAGGAATATCCGCTCCAGCACTTCAGCCGGCGGCTGTGGTCGTGGCGCCAGGAATACGGCGACGACACCTGGTGGAGCGCACGGCTCGGACGTGCATCAGCCGCCGCCGGAGGTGACCTCCTCTACCCGTCGATCACCGGTGGGTCCCACGTCCTGACCGTGTGAGCGCCGCCACCGTCACCACCGGTTCGCCGCGGCCGCGTCAGAACGAGCATCATCGGTCCGACCATCGACGCGGTGGCGCGCTGCGGTCAGTCGAGCGCACCACTCGCGTACAGCGCACCAACCCGGTCGTCGTCATATCCGAGGAGTCGGGTCAGGACCTCGATCGTGTCGAGTCCGAGTGTCGGCGCACCGCGCCCGAGCACGCTCGGCGTCTCGCTCAGGTCGACCCGGGACGCCTCGACGGTCACGTTGCCATGCTGCGGGTGCTCGACGGCGTGCAGGTGCCCCTGGTGTGCGAGCTGCGGATCGACGGCGCACTCGGGCGAGTGCTGCACGACGTGCGCCGGCACGCCGAGGTCGATGAGCAACGCCTCGACACCATCCGGCGGGCGCGACGCCGTCCATGCCGCGACGATCGCATCGAGCTCGGCTCGGCGTCTCCGTCGCTCCGGACCGTCGAGATCGGCGAGGTCGCCTCGGTCGAGCGCGCCGGCGAGCACCCGCCACTCGGCGTCGTCGCGGCAGGCGATCGCGATCCACCGGTCCTGCCCGGCACACGGATAGACCCCGTGCGGGACCATCTCGACGTCGTCGTTGCCGTGACGGCGACCCATCCGACCGTTCACGGTCTGGTCGAGGATCGCGGGGACGAGGAAGTGCAGGGCCGCCTCGGCCTGGGCGAAGTCGAGGTACTGGCCGTGGCCGGTCGTGCGCCGCTCGTCGAGCGCGGTCAGGAGCGCGGCAATCGAGAAGCGCGGCGAGACGTAGTCGGTGTACGCGCTGAACGGACCGGCGGGCGGCCGGTCGGCCCAACCGGTCAGCTCGAAGAACCCGGTCATCGCCGCAGCCATGTTGCCGAAACCTGCATAACCCGACAGCGGGCCGTGCTGGCCGAACAGGCAACTCGACATCATCACCAGGCGCGGGTTGATCTCGGCCAGGCGCTCGTCGTCGAGGCCGAGAGCGAGACGGCCGCGCGGCGAGAACGACTCGATCAGCACGTCAGCCCAACCGATGAGGTCGTCGAGCACGGCCCGCCCCTCGTCGCACGCCAGATTGAGCGACAGGCTCAACTTGCCGACGTTCATGTTGTGGTAGACCGCGGCGTTCTCGCCGCTCGAGATGTCCCGGAGATATGGCTGGACGGTGCGCGCCGAATCGACCCGTTGGGCCGACTCGATGTGGACCACGGTTGCACCGAAGTCGGACAGGAAGCGCGCCGTCGCGGGACCCGACAGCGCCCACGTCAGATCGACGACCCGCAACCCGTCCAACGCGGCACGCCGCGCCCCACTCGCCTCGCCGCCCACCGGCCCAGCCGGCCAGCCGGCCAGGACCTGGGTCGCCGCGCCGTGCTCACCGAGGCGTGGCGCCCGCCCCAGCCCGACGCGCCCCAACTCGGTCCGGATGAACGGGCCGGGGGCGCGCACCGGCTCGTCGGTCAGGCCCGTGTCCGACACCGTCTCCCACGCGCCGCGGTGCGCCAACTGGATGCTCTCTGTGAGCTCGGTCGTCGTGACGACCGGCGCGATCAACAGCCGGTGCGTCAGGGCGGCGTCGAGGAGTTGGTCCTTGGTGTGCGCTGCGCAGACGGCGCCGACGGCGCGCTTGACCTCCTCGTAGCGTTCGACCGGAACCTTGCCGCTGAACAGGCGCCCACCGTACGAGATCCAGTCGTCGTCCGCGAGGGCGTCGGAGCACAGGCCGAGGTCGCCGATCCAGCTCATCAGCCGCGCCGTGTACGGCCCGAACGACGGGCCGAACAGCAGCATCACCAGCGCGTGGCCGTCCTTGCACGGCCACACCATGCGGACGTCGATCCCGGCGACGGAGTGGCCCCCGCTCATCCGGTGGAACAACCCCGCCCCATACGGCGCGGCGAGCACGTGGCTCTGCGTCGCCATCAACACGGAACGCTGAGCCGAGACGTCGACGTGCTGACCACGACCGCTCGTCGCCCGCTCCGCCAACGCCACCAGCGCCCCACACGCCGCATCGCCCGCGGCGTGGAGGAACGCCTGCGGCACCGACGTCCGCACCGGTGGGCGGTCGGCGTCACCGGTGAGGGCCAACTGTCCACCCGCCGCAAGCACCGTCAGGTCCGTCGCCGGCCACGCTGCCTTCGGGCCGGTCGACCCGAACGCGCTGATCGACACGGTGACGAGCGCAGGGTTGGCGTCGCGCAGCTGCCGGAGATCGACCGGTACCGCGCCGGACTCGATCACGACATCGCAGCGTTGCGCCAACGTCAGCAGGTCCGCCTGACCGGCGGGCGAGCACAGGTCGATCACGATGCTGCGCTTGCCTCGGTTCCATCCCCAGAAGGTCAGCGAGCGTTCAGGATCGACCACGTCGCCGGCGAACGGCGCCATCGACCGAACGCGGCTGCCCGCCGGCGGCTCCACCAACACGACGTCGGCACCGAGCCAGTTGAGCATCTGCGCGGCCGTCTGGCCGCGCTCATCGGTGAGGTCGAGCACCCGATATTGACTCGACATCGTTGACCCCCCGGTCATCGGCTACGACACCGCGCCGCGACGCTCGATCGACGACCATACGTCACCTGTCACGCTGCGCGGCCGCCGCAGGGAGAGTCCTCCGGCAGCGATCATCCGTCACCATCGCCGATCGCCGATCGCCGATCGCCCTCGAAGGTCAGCTCGACACCTTCGAGTCGGTGCAGGACGCCCGGACGCGACGGCGTCGCTTCACTCCATCATCGACTCGACGCGCTGCACCGCCTCGATGAACTCGTCGACCATCTCGACCACGACCCGGCCCGCCGGCTTGACCTCGTTCATCGTGCCGACGATCTGGCCGACGAAGTACCCGGCGAGCCTGCCGGGGCCCGAATCGAGCGTCTTCGCGGCGCGGTCGATGCGGTACGACGCCTCCGAGATCAGGATCGGTTGCAGCGGCATCGGCAGCGGACCGGGCGAGTCCGCCGATTCCCACTCGTCGGTCCACGCGCAGCGGAGCTGTCGAGCCGGCTTGCCGGTGCGGCTGCGCGATCGCAGCGTGTCAGAGGACGTCGCGGCGAGGAACTTCTGCTTCACCAACGGATGGGTCTCGGCCTCGTCCGTCGTCAGCCAGACCGACCCGCACCACACGCCCTCGGCACCGAGCGCCAGCGCGGCCGCCATCTGCCGCCCGCCGCCGATGCCGCCCGCGGCGAGCACGGGCATCGGGGCGACTGCGTCGACGATCTCGGGGACGAGCACCATCGTCGCGATGTCGCCGGTGTGTCCACCGGCCTCGTAGCCCTGGGCGATGATCAGGTCGACCCCGGCAGCGACGTGGCGTACGGCGTGCGACGCCTTCCCGGCCAGCGCGGCGATCACGACCCCGTTGGCGCGAGCGCGCTTGACCATCTCCGGCGGCGGCGACCCCAGCGCATTGACGATCAGCTTGATCGGGTGGGAGAAGGCGACGTCCATCAACGGCACGGCCTGGTCGTACGACATCGGCGCCGCGTCGTCGCCCGAACCACGACGCACATCGGAGTCGGCGGGCAGTTCGGGCACGTCGTAGCGCTTGAGCATGTCGTCGAGGAAGTCCCTGTGCGCCTGCGGGATGCGGGCGCGCAGCTCCGAGCGCGGGACGCCGCCCTCGTCCTTGCCGATGTACTTGGCGGGCACGATGATGTCCACACCGAACGGACGGTCGCCGACCTGCTCGGCGATCCACTTCAGATCGATGTCCAGCTCCTCGGGCGTGTGGCCGGACGCACCGAGCACGCCGAAGCCACCGGCCTTGGTGACCGCCGCGACCACGTCACGGCAGTGCGTGAAGGCGAGGATCGGGAACTCGATCCCCAACATCGCACAGACCTTGTTGTTGTTCACGACGAACTCCCCTCGGGACGACAGCCCACACGAACCACCGACGAACGGACAGAACCTACATTCGGCGTCGTCGGTCGATCGGATCCGCGACGGTCCGACCGCGATGCAGAGGTCGGGCGACGCGCCGAGTCACACCGACGACGCTGACCGCCGCCGTGGAACTGGCCGGCGCGAAGCCACCGGGCTGGGGTCGGCGCGGTCGACGAGTAGCTTCGATCCTCATTGCCGATCGAGGAGAACGACGTGGAGAAGTCCAGCGCAGGGCCGCTTTCGGGGGTCAGAGTGGTCGAGCTCGGCCTGTGGTTGGCGGGCCCGGCGTGCGCGACGATCCTGGCCGATTGGGGCGCCGACGTCATCAAGGTCGAGCCACTCGCCGGTGATCCGTTCCGAGGGCTGGCATGGGCGTACGGGGGTGACATGAACCCGCCGTTCGAGCTGGACAACCGCGGCAAGCGCTCGGTCGCGGTGGACTTGCGACAGCCGGAGGGACGCGACGTGGTCTGGGCGCTGATCGACGATGCCGACGTGTTCGTCACCAACTATCGTCCCGGCGGCCTCGAGCGGCTCGGCTTGGACTGGCTTTCGATGCACGCACGCAACCCGAACGTGATCTACGGCAGCATCACCGGCTACGGGCTGGCCGGGCCGGAGCGAGACCGCGCGTCCTATGACATGGGCGCCTACTGGGCTCGCGCCGGGGTGGCCTTGGCGCTCGCCCCGGCCGGGCAGGACCTTCCGTACCAGCGCGGCGGGTTCGGTGACCACCTCACCGGGATGGCGCTGGCGGGCGGGATCGCGGCTGCGCTGTACGAGCGTGAGCGGAGCGGCGAGGGCCAGCTGGTGTCGACATCTCTGCTGCGCGCCGGGATGTACCAGATCGGGGCCGATCTCAACACGAGCCTGCGGACGGGTCTGCCAACGGTCGCCGCGTCGATCCGGTCGGTCCCGAACCCGCTGCTCACCGGCTATCGCTGCGGCGACGACGAGTGGATCTGGTTGCTCGGCCTCGAAGCGGACCGGCACTGGCCGGGCATCGCCGCCGTGCTGGAGCTCGTCGACCTCGTCGACGACCCGCGCTACGCGACGATGGAGGGTCGCCGCGACCACGCCGCCGAGGTCAGTGCCACGCTGCAGGAACGGTTCGAACGGCGCACACGCGACGAGTGGGCGCCCCGGCTCGATGCCGCCGGCGTGTGGTGGGCGAGGGTCCAGCACGTCCACGAGCTGATCGACGACGAGCAGGCCCACGCCGCCGGCGGGTTCGTCGACGTGGCGCTCGCCGACGGCTCCACGGCGCCGATGGTCGCCTCCCCGATCGACTTCTCCGGGATCTCACGCTTCGCCGACCGCCCCACGCCGGACCTCGGTCAGGACACAGAACTGGTGCTGCTGGAGCTCGGCTGGGACTGGGACCGCATCAACACCCTGAAAGAGGCGGGCGTCATCAATTGATCTGGTCGCTGCCTCCTTGACAGCGGATCATGGTTCGTCGTAACTTACGTAAGTGACGACGAACGCTGTGCTGGTGATGGAGGCGTTGTCCGATCCCTCGCGGCGAGCGATCGTCACGATGCTCTGCGAACGACCGACGTCGGTGACGGCACTCGCCGACGCGCTTCCGGTGAGCCGCCCGGCGGTCTCCCAGCACCTGAAGGTGCTGAAAGAGGTCGGACTCGTCACCGACCGGGCCGAGGGCACGCGGCGCATCTACACCGTCCAGCCCGACGCCCTCGCAGCAGTCAGCGCCTACTTCGACGACTTCTGGCAGCGGTCGCTGATGGCCTTCCGACTGGCGGCCGAAGCAACGGCCGACGCCGACACCCGATCCGATCCTGAGGAGCAACGATGAACACCACGAACACCGATACCGCAGCCACCTCGACGAGCGTCGAAGCCGTCGTCGACGCGCCGATCGAGCGCGCCTTCGAGGTCTTCACCATCGGCATCGGCAGTTGGTGGGACGCCGACAAGCACATCCTTCGCGTCCCGCTCGCACGCATGGAGTTCCAGCCGTGGATCGGCGGCCAGATCATCGATCACGGCATCGACGGCAGCCAGTGCGCATGGGCGCGCGTCCTCGCCTTCGAAGCACCCCGCCGCGTCGTGTTCTCCTGGGACATCACCACCGGCTGGGAGATCGAGACGGATCCCGCCAAAGCGAGCGAGGTCGAGATCACCTTCGCCGCCGTCGACCCGAGCCGCACGCGAGTCGTGTTGACCCACCGCCACCTCGACAGGCACGGCGACGGATGGGAAGGCATGCGCGACGCGGTGTCATCGGGCTGGAACCTCGACGGCCTCGCCTCGTTCCTCGAAGCCGCCCAGCCCCTGCCCTGGATCGCCGACGACGCCATGCGCGCCCGCCTCGCCGGATCAGCGGCCTACACGATGGTCGTGCTGCACTCCACCGATCTGTGCGTCCGCCCCCAGGTCGACCCGATCATCTGGGCCCACGGTCGGCGCAACATGGCACTCATCACGGCTGGCATCGCTCCCGTCATCACCCCCGTCACGGCCGCAGAGGGTCCATCGGGCTTCGCCATCTTCGCAACCGATGTCGAGCAGGCGCGCACGATCATGGATGCTGATCCCGGAGTCGCCGCCGGCATCTTCTCCTACGAGATCCATCCCGTCCGGGGATTCCCCGGTTCAGCGCTGCCGTGAAACCTGCTCCTGCGCCTCTCGGCGCGGACGCGTTGGCGGGGCTGCGTGCGGATCGAGCTCCCGGCTGCGGACGTCTCCGCTCAGCTGCCGAGCGGGATCGGTGCCGGCTCACCGCGCTCGGCTGCGTACCGGGCGCGTCACGTGTCGATCGCGATGTCGGGCGTGCCGATTTCGCCACGACGGGTGCCGGTCATCCGGCGCCGGAGGCGGTCAGCTCCGGGAACGCCGCGTGCCGGAACGGCTGGCCTGGGCGAAGGCGCTCGTGCAGGCCTTCGACCATTGGGGCGACACCGTTGCCGGGTCGCTCGACGTAGACCGCGTCGCGCCCGAAGAACCGCAATGTGAGGGTGCGGCGACGGCCACCGGGATGGGTCGGGGCGCCGCCGTGGAGCATCGCCGGGTGAAAGACGAGGACGTCACCCGGGTCGATGTCCCACGAGATGATGTCGAAGGAGTCCCTGGCGGCCTCGATGTCGGGCAGTCGCGGGAGCCCCTCGTACAATGGGACGGTCTCGTCGTCGGGGTCGAACGCCGAGGTGTTGAAGAGCGTCTGGCGGTGCGAGCCCCGGACGAACTCCAACGAGTCCTGCTTCGGCACGTGCTCGAACGTGATCCAGGCGACCGCCAAGTGCTCACCCTCGACGCACAGGTACGGCGCGTCCTGGTGCCACGGAGTTCGGCGGTTCTCGCCGCCCTCCTTGAGGAACACCTGCTCGTACATGAACCACACCTCAGGGTCGTCCCACAAGGCGCTGACCAGCTCGCTGAGCGCCGTGTCGTGCAGCAGGTGGGCGTACTGCTCGTTGCGAGGCGCGTCGGGGTTGCACAGGTCCTGGTAGAACGCACCATCGATGCCTTCGAAGGGGTGGGAGGCGGCCGGACCGGGGTTGTCGACGCTCCATCTGAATGCCGCCTCGGCGAGCGCCAGTCCCGCCGTGTCGAGGACGTCGCGCACGACGATCGCGCCGTCCTCGCGGAACGCCCCGCGCAGGCTGTCGATGTCAGGTCGGTTCATGTGGCCTCCTCTGTAGATGCGAGCATCGACATGGCCATGACGCCGAGGACAATAGCCATCACGGGCTGCGTGGCGGCGGGCACGTACAGGCACCGCGCCGGCTGAGCCGGCCGCCTGGAGAGGCGCAGCGCGCCGTCACCCGGTTGACCGATTCCAGAGAGTCGGTCTCAAGCGCGCCGCGGTGAGTGCCGATGTTGTGTCCGGCACCGTCGGTCCGGGCCACGAGGAACGAGGCATCGGCGTGGGCAACAGAGCTGTCGGGCGGACGCCTGCACCGTTTGCGCACCCGAGGATCGCCCGGCGTGTGCTCATCGGCCTGGGGATGGTCGAGTTGCTCGGTTGGATGGTATTGAGGTCCACGGCGGACCACGCGAACATCCGCGCCGGGCTGTTCTGGACGCTGATCGCCGTCGAGGCGTTCGCGATGGCCAGGCTGGCGCTGCTCGTGATCCTGGCGCGGCCTGCTCAGCACGGGCTGGGCGCGCCGGGTGGCGCTGCCGACACCGGTGCCCAGCTGGACGTCGACGTCTCGATCGTCGTCACGAACGAGGACGCACTGGCAGTGCGCACCTCCGTGCTCGCCGCCCTCGCCGTGGTGGACCCGGCGCGTGTGCTGCTGATCGGCCCGGAGACGAAGGTACGCGCGCTCGCCACAGAGCTCGGCGTCGACTGCATCGCCTGTGACGGACCGTGGGTCGTCGCCACCGCGCTCGCCCTCGAGTGGTCGCCGTCGCCGTTCCTCGCGCTGACCCGGGCGTCGTCTGCGCTCGTGGCCGGCGCGTTGGGCCAGCTCGGAGACGATGACCGCTGCGCGTGGCTGCAGACCCAGACGGTGGCCCCGGAGGCACGGTCGCTGCTCCAACACCTCCAGCAGCTGCGCGTCGATCCCACCGTCGACCGGTGGCATGCCGCGGGTTGGACGGGCGAGGGCTCGATCGTGCGCGTTGCCGCCTTCCGCGGCCACGACCTCGCCCGCGGTCCGCTGGCAACCACGATCGCGTTGCAGCGCGCCGGCTGGCACGGGCGCATCGGCCCGCTGCCGCTCGTGATCGACCAGGGCGACCGGTCGTTGGTCGCCGCGCAACGCGAGGCGGCGCGGGCGGCGTCGATGCGCCTCCGCGTGCTGCACTCACGCCGCTCACCGTTGTGGGTGCCGGGGTTGACGTTGCGGCAGCGCCTCATCCACCTGGCGACGTTGCTCGACGATCTCGCGGGGGCGGTGACGTTCCTGGTCCTCGCCGTGATCGCCGCCTCGGTCGCCGTCGGCGAGGTCCCGGTGCAGCTGAGTTGGGCGGTGCTCACCTTCGGCGCCACCGTCTACGTCGGGACGGTGTGCGCGCGGTTGTCGGTGTCCGGTGGTTTGCTGCGGCCAGGCGCACTGGCCGGTCAGGACGTCGACCGGGTCGGCGAATCGCTGTCGGCGGTGCTGCGCAGCATCCTGCCGGCACGCTTCAGCGCTGAGCGGTCTGCCGGCGAGATCAGCGTCGGCAGCGCCGCCCTGCGCCACCGCAGCGCAGCCGCCGCGATCGCAGTTGCGCTCGAGGCGGCGTTGGTGGCCCGTGCGGTGTCGACGGTGTTCGGGCGCGGCGTGCCCGATCGCTCCAAGGCCACCGATGTGGCGCTGCTCGCGATGGGTGTCCTCGCCACGTTGCCGGTGCTCACGTCGCTGCGGATCATCGTCCGCAGCCGGCAGCTGCGCGCCAGCGGCCGCCAGCGGCTGACGGTACCGGTGGAGCTCGACGGTCTCGCCGGGCGGCTGATCGATCTCGGTTCACGCGGGGCCGGCATCGAGATCGCACGGTCGATGGCCATCGGCGCCGGGGCCACCGTGACGATCTTCGCCCAGCAGCGGATGCCGATCCAGGTGCGGATGGAGGTCGTCCGCTGCACCCCGAGTGGGGACGGTTTCGTCGTCGGGCTGCAGATCGTGGAACGGACACCTTCCCCCGCGTTCGATCAGTTCGTCGCGCTGTGGGCGGGCATCGCCACGTCCGCCTCCGTGCGAGCGACAGACGATCCGCGCTTCGAGCGCAACAAGGGCGCCGGCTGGCTGCCCTTCCACGGCAGCGGCACCCGATTCGCGCGGATCGCCACCGCTGCCACGATGGTGCTGGTCGGCACCGCGAACCTGCCGCCGTACTCGACGTCGTTGGCGATCACCGCGCCGCCGACGGGCACGTTCACGCTCAGCAAGTCGGCCCCGACCGAGGTCCTCTACGGCTCCACCGCGGTGTACGGGCTGAACGCCTGCAGCTCCAGACCGACGCCGCGTTACAACCTCGCGCTGCGCGACGTGTTGCCGAAGGGAGCCACCTACGTCGCCGGCTCGGGCGCGCCGGCGCCGACCAGGGTGCTCGTGAGCGCGACCGCCGGCACGACGACGCTGCTGTGGGAGAACATCTCCGACCTGCAGACCAACTCGTGCTTCTCGGTGAAGTACTCCGTCGCCCACACGACGGGCAACGTCGACACGGGCTTCCTGCACGTCGGCGACACCATCGTCAACACCGCCACCTCGTACGCGAACACCGATCCCCGCTACGTGCCCAAGTTCGATCCGATCACCGGTGTCGCCCTCGCCGCGACGGGCGGCACCCAGGACGTCGCGACTGCGAGCGCGGCCTCGAAGATCGTGCCGATCACGATCGACAAGACCGAGCCGAGTCCCGAACAGGAGTTGCTGCGCGGGGTCCACGACCACTCGGTGGTGTACACGCTGACGGTTCGCAACAACGCGATCAAGGCGACCAACGCGACGACGGTGGACGACTGGTTGCCGGCCGGTCTCGAGTTCCTCGGATGTGGGGCGACCGACAACACCCCGGACCAAGCCGTGGAGTACCCGGGCGCCCCCCGGCTCGACGTGAGCACGCCGGACCTCGTCACGAACTGCCTCGCGCCGACCCTCGTCGAGACCGTGCAGGTGGATCCCGACGGCACCGGATCGCTCCCCTTGGCGGTCTACACCCACGTCCGTTGGTCGAGCGGCGACCTCGCCGCAGCTGGGGCGCCGGCGGTCATCACCTACCGGGCCGCGATCGCCAACAGGGAGAACGTGCTGTTCCCCGACCCGGCACCGCCGACGGATGGGGCGCAGGGCGCCAACCTGGCGAACAACACCGGCGCGTTGACCACCGAGCAGCCCACCGAGCAGAGCCTGACGAACCTGGCCACCGTCGGCGGCACCTACACCGGCATCCTGTCGACCGGCGTGGCGGCGACGCAGACGTGGAACCACGACACCGAGACCGTCGTGTCCGAGGATCTCGCGGTCCAGAAGTCCGCCTGCAACGCGACGAGCCAGAACCTGTCGACGCCGAGCGGGAGCGGATGCCTCAACGGCGTGGCCTACGGCGGGGTGACGACGTGGACGTTGCGGATCGAGACCTCCGAGTACCGGTCGTCGTCGGCGATCACGTTGAACGACACGCTCGGCGACGGGCTCCAGTACGTCGACGGATCAGCGGTGCTCAGCGACGGGACGAACGCGACGACCACGTTCACCCCATCGACGTCGATCGCTGCAGACGGGACCCAGCAGATCCTTTGGTCCTTCGACGCGGTGCTCCCGGCGTCACCGAACGCCGTGATGGCGACCGATGCGGTGTACACGATCACGTACACCACCACGACCCTCGCCAACTTCCGCAAGACCGCGCAGCCGGTCCTCGCCTTCGACACGTTGCACGACTCCGTCGCCATCACCGGCACGTCGGCAGTCGTCAGCGGTGATGACACCACCGGCCCGCTGGCGATCTCCGACGTCTCGGCCGCGTCGATCACCTCGAACTGGGGCAGCATCAGCAAGAAGACGCTCAGCGGGAGCGCTGCGCTGGCGGCGCCCAATGCCGCCACCCTCGGCTGCGCTTCGGGGACGAGCGCCGCGTCGCCCGACGTCGTCCCCCGGTTCACGCGCAACGACATCGTCTGCTTCGAACTCAAGGTCACGTTCCCGACGGGGATCCGCGTCCGCGACGCGCTCCTCACCGACTTCATCCCTCCGAACACCGCGTACGTCGGCTACGCGGCCTATTCCGACAGCTCGCCCGGGTTCGAGAAGCTGGCCGCCCGCTCCTCGCCGACCGATCCTGTGGTGTGGGCGTTCGGCGCAGATCCGACCGCGGTGCCCCGGTACACGAGCGCAGCCGGCGATGCCTTCCACGTCGTCGTCGCCGTCAAGGTCAGCGACGACCCGTCCGCGAACAACAACTACGACATCGTCGACAACCTGTTGAAGGCGACGTCGGTCGCCACCGACGGCTCGTCGGTCGCACTTCGCGCCTTGGACAGCTATCGGATCGTCGAACCCGAACTGGCGCTGTACAAGGGTGTCGTCGGCCTCACCCGAGCTGGCGCGTCGGTCGCCGGCTATCCGAAGGCGGGACCCGTCGCCGTCTCGACCGACACCACCTCGGTCCGCCAGGGCGATGTCGTCAAGTTCGAGATCGTCGTCCCCAACGTCGCCCCGCAGTTCGCCGACACCAGCACCCCCAGCCGGGCGCGTGTCGACCAGGCCGGGCGCCAGGTCGGCGATGCCGTCAACGCCGCCATCTGGGACAACCTCCCGAGCGGGATGTCGTGCGCCGACCTGACACCCTCGCTCGCCGTGAACCTCACCGCCGCGCTCGTGTTGCGCACCGGCGCCCTCGCCCTCCCGGTCGCTCCGACGCCGACCCTGTCCGGTCTCGACTGCACCGCGAACCGAGTGTCGTTCAGCGTCGACATGATCCCCGCCGGTTACCAGTTGCGCGTGGACTACACCGTCGCGGTGGGGCCGACGGTGGCGGCGGGCTTCTCCTACACCGACACCGCCGGCGTCCGTGAGTACAACGACATCGGGCGCGGGACGAAGACCTACCAGCCCACCAACAACATCGATCCGGCGATCACGACAGCGCTCGCCAACTCACCCGTCGCCCGTGACGACTCGAAGGTGCTCCTGCCCGCGGCGACGATCAGCAAGTCGGCGAGCACCGGGATCACCGAGCAGGGCAACGACGGGCCGACCCAGGCGACGATCGGCGAGAAGATCACGTACACCGTGAACGTCACCGTCCCCGCCGGCACGTCGATCTACGACGCGAGCGTCAACGACGAGCTACCGACGGGCCTCGACTACATCGAGGGCACGGCGCGCGTCACCGCCTCGCCGGTGCTCACGGCGCTCCCACTCGGGGCCTTCGGGACGACCGACGAGCCGGCCGGCTTCACCCTCGCCGACACGACCAATGGTTGGAAGCTGGCGTTCCCCGCCACGACCGCCGGGTACCGCAACGCCACCGACGTCAGCCAGATCTTCACCGTCGTCTACAGCGCGACCGTGATGGAGATCGCCGGCAACGTCCACGGCACGACCCGCAAGAACACCGCCTCACTGACATGGAGCGCCGCCCAGGGCGGGGCGAAGGTGGCCACCCCGACCGCCGCCACCACGATCATCGTGGTCGAGCCGTTGCCGACGATCACCAAGACGCACAGCCCGGCAGGGCCATTCGGCGGCAACGACGTCGTCACGTACACGGTGTCGGTCGGCGACACGGCGGGACGTTCGCCGTTGCACGACGTCGCGGTGAGCGACTGCGTACCGGCCGGGCTCGGGTCGATCACGCCGTCCGCGATGGTCGCCCCGTCGACGGTGGCCGTCGGTGCGGCCGGCTCCTGCACCGGCGGCACGAAGATCACGTGGGACCTCGCCGGACGGGACTCGCCGACGCCGACCGGGATCGCAGCCGGCACATCGGTTGCGCTGACCTACACCGCGGTCGTGACCAGTCCTGCGCCAGCCGATGGGCCGCTCACCAACACTGCGGTGGTCACCGCCACCTCCATCTCGGGGACCAGCGCCGGTGAGCGCACGACGTACCTCGCCACGGTGCAGGACACGATCCGCGCGAACAAGCCGACGATCGCCAAGACCGTCTCGCCCGCTGCGCTGACGAACGGTCAGGTGGCCACGTACACCGTCTCCGTCACGGTCCCGGCGCGCTTGGCCACGTTCGACGCCGCGGTCACCGACGTGTTTCCCGCGAACCTCGTCTTCGACCAGTACGGCGCGTTCCCGGCGGCCGCGTCCAGTGCAGGCTGCACCGTCACCGGCGGCGCGGGTCACACGATCGCGGCGCAGACCAACGGTCCCGGTGGGGCCCGGACGATCGGCTGGTTCCTCGGCGACATTTCCACCGGCGCCGACCCGTGTGTGGTCACGCTGACCTACCAGGCCCACGTCGCCAAGGCGGCGGTCGACGGCAACACGATCGCCAACGTCGCCAGCCTCTCGTGGAACCTCGTCGACAAGTTGGCCGACGTCGCCACCCTCGACGCGACCTTCGACCGCTCGATCACCGCCGGCGCGTCGGTGGCGGTCGTCGCGCCCAAGCTGGCGATCACGAAGGCCGTCGACGACGTCGATCACCTCGTCGACGGCGGTCAACTCGTCACCTACACGATCACCGTCACCAACACGGGGACATCCGCCGCGTACGACATCGCCGTCCTCGACACCCTGCCAGCAGGGCTCCTCGCCCCGGCCGCGTTCGGTGGCAACTGCCAGGGGGCGTCATCGGCCGCTTACGCGGCGTCGAACCTCACCTGGACGCTGTTCACCGGCACTGACGGCCTCGCGCCCGCCGCGTCGTGCACGGTGACCTATCAACAGCACGTCGCCGCCGCAGTGACGCTCACCGACGGGAAGGCGATGCTCGACACCGCGTCGATCCCGCAGTTCTTCGGAGACGCCGACCGCGCCGGCTCCGGTGCCGCCGACTACGTCGCATACGCCGGACCGTCGGCCGCCGCGCAGGTCGTCGGCTACAAGCCGACGCTGTCGATCGTCAAGACCACCACCGCCGGCAGCGACGTCGGGCAGGCCGTCATCGGGCAGCCGTTCACGTGGACCGTCACCGTGACCAACACGTCGCCGCTGAAGCCCGAAGGTGTTCGCACTGCGCACGGCATCGACGTGACCGACGCGCTCCCGCCCAACTGGCGCTATGCGGCGACCACGAGCATCACCGGTGCAGCCGCGTGCGCCAAGGCGCCCGCTCCGCCCTCAGCGGCGCTGGCCGGGGCCGTGCAGACGTTGACCTGGACGAACCTCTGCGACCTCGCACCGGGCGAGACGGCGGTCATCGTCTACACCGCCACACCCCAGCCCGCTGCGGCGGTGACGCCCGGACTCGTCGACACGGCCGGGGTGCACGTCCCGCACATCAACACTGCGACCCTGACCGCCGTTGATGCCGGCGGGAACCCGCTGCCGACGTCGAGCGACACCGCATCCGCGACCGTCAAGTCCGTGGACCTGAAGATCGTCAAGACGGACGCCAGTGCCGACAACGACGGAGCCCCGACCAGCGCCGGCTTCACGATCGGCGAGCCCGGTCGCTACTTCCTCGACGTGTCCAACGCCGGTCCGGACGCGACGTCCGGCGCGATCACCGTCACCGACGCACTGCCCGCCGGCCTCGCCCTGGCGAGCGCGCCCACCGGTGACGGGTGGACCTGCACGCCGGACAAGCCGGCGGGCGGTGCGTCGTTCACCTGCACCGCGCCGGGGCCGCTCGGCGCAGGCCACAAGCTGGCCCAGATCACGGTCGTCGTCGACGTCGGCGTCCTCGCCCTGAACGGGCCCGGTGACACCGACAAGGACCCGACGACCGGGCTGGTCTCCAACACGGCGACCGTCAGCGGGACCGACACCGACCGCAACCCGAAGAACAACTCCGACGAAGAGTCGACGCCGATCAAGCGGCAGCCGAACTTCGCGATCGACAAGACCCTCGATCCCGCGACCCCGTTCGTGCCTGGCACGCCGGTCCAGTACATCCTCACGGCCAGCAACGTCGGACCGTCCCCGGCCTCCGGGGAGGTCATCGTCGACGACCCGCTGCCCGACGGGTTGCGGTTCGTCGCGGCGTCAGGCGACGGTTGGGACTGCACGTCGAGTGCGGCGGGCACGGGGTTCGCCCGCACCGCCAGCACCGCGAAAACCGCGAGCACCGCGAGCACCGCGAGCACGGACGACAACGGGGCGGCGCGCTGCACTCGCACCGTCGACGAGCTCGGCATCGGCGGGCTCCCGCCGATCGTCGTCACCGTCGACGTCGACCCTGCGTTGACCACGGCCGCGGTCGTCAACGTCGCCCACGTCGGCCACCCCGACGACCACGATCCGTCCAACGACTTCAGCGAGCAGTCCTCGAACCCGGCGCCCGTCGCCGCGCTGACGATCTCCAAGGACGACGGCGGGGCCACCTTCGCCGTCGGTCAGATGGATGCGACCTACACGATCGTCGTCTCCAACCAGGGACCCTCCTTCGAGCAGGGCAAGGTCGTCGTCACCGACACGGCCCCGGTCGGGCTGCGCCTTATCGCAGCCGCGGGGAGCGGTTGGACGTGCGACGTCACAGCGGGCACCGACTTCACCGCTGCCACCGGCGCTCTCGCCTGCACCTGGACAGGCGATCGCGGCAAGGTTCCGCCCGGAATGATCCTCGACGCGATCACGGTCACCGCAGAGGTCGGCGCGAATGCCATCCTCGATCCTGCGCCCGCGGCCGAGAACCTCGTCACCAACTCGGCGACGGTGACCGGGACGACCGACACCGTGGCGCACACGTCGAAGCACACGACGCCGGTCACACCGCGCGCCGCGCTGACGATCGTCAAGACCCACGATCCGGTGACCGAGCCGTGGAAGGTCGGCAGCAGCGGTTCGTTCGTCCTCGCCGTCGGCAATGACGGGCCGAGCGGCGAGTTCGGCCCAGTGGTCGTCACCGACCCGCTGCCGACCGGCGCGACGTTCACCTCGGCCCACGGCGACGGCTGGGCCTGCACCCTGCTCGGCGCCGCCGCCGACGGCACGGGGGGCACCGTCTCGTGCGCATATGCCCGCCCGGGCGGCCTTGGCGCCACCGCTGTGCTGCTCGACAAGGGCGGCGCGCTGCCGGTGATCACCGTCGACGTCGCCGTCACCGCCGCGGCGGCACCCGAGCAGTTGCCGAACACCAACGCGCTCGTCAACTCGGCCACCGTCGTCGGGACGACCGACCCGGAGGCGCACGTCGCCAGCGATCAGGTCCCGGTGGTGCCGGTCGTCGATCTGCAACTGGGCAAGGCCCACGACGGGACGACGTTCCAGGTCGGCGGCGAGGGCGTGTACGAGTTGACGGTCACGAACGCCGGCCCGAACGTCTCCGCTGCGCCCGTCGTCGTCGCCGACACGTTGCCATCCGGCCTCACGTTCGTCGCCGGCAGCGGCATCGGCTGGACGTGCACAGCTGCGGGACAGGACGTGACCTGCACGGCAGGCGCGCCCGTACCGGTGGGCGCCGTCTCGACGATCGCTGTCACCGTCGACGTCGGGCCCGGCGCGTTCCATGGCGACCAGCAGCTGACCAACTCGGCGACGGTCACCGGGCCGGACCTCGATCCGCTCCCGGCCAACAACAGCGATGATGACCAGGTCGCCGTCGAGCCGTCCGTCGACCTGTCGATCGACAAGTCGCACAGCTCCGACTTCGTCGTCGGCCGCCCCGGCACCTTTGCGCTGGTCGTCACGAACAACGGTCCCAACGAGCACGACGCCTCGCCGATCACGGTCACCGACACGCTCCCAGCGGGTCTCACGTACACCTCGGCGAGCGGTGACGGTTGGAACTGCGCCGCGGTGGATGGCGTGGTCATCACCTGCACCAGGCCCGGCACCCTCAGCAGCGGCGCGAGCGCTCCGCCCATCTCAGTGGTCGTCGGTGTCGGCGTCGCCGCCGAACAGGGCATCGTCAACACCGCCAGGGTCGGCTCGACCGAACGCGACGTCACGCCCGAGAACAACCAGGACTCCGATGCAGTCACGGCCCTGCCCCTGAGCGATCTGCGGATCACCAAGTCGCTGCTCTCACCGATGACGCTCGACGGTGAAGCGACGTGGCGGCTCGTGATCGACAATGCCGGCCCTTCCACCGCACGGGACGTGGTCGTCACCGATGAGATGCCGATCGGCCTCTCGCTCGTGCAGCCGTCGTCGACCGCGGGAGCATGCGTCGTCGCGGCTCAGACGATCACGTGCACCTTGGCGTCGCTCGACGACGGGCAGTCGTTCAACGTCGACTTGCTCGTGCGGGTCGACGCGATCCCGGCGACGGGTACGTACTCGAACACCGCCCGCGTCGCCGCTGCAGCGGCCGACCCGGATCTCACCGACGACGTCTCGACGGCCGCAGGCCCGGCGCAGGCCAACGTCATCGTCGCCAGCCAGCCGCCGCCGCCGCAGCAGCAGGTGGAGCTCACACCACCGAAGGCCGACGACCTCCCGGCCACTGGTGCGGCCGTCCTCGGTGTGCTCGGCGCAGCCACCGCGTTCACGCTCGCCGGTCTGCTGCTGCTCGGCCTGCGTCGGCGTAAGCCCCGTCGCGCCGGGCCCGATGGTTGAGATGACACCGGACGAACGGATTCGCAATCGTGAGGGAGCCCGGTCGATGGTCGTCGTTGCTGCGCGGCCGGCCGCGCTGCGGAGATCACGTTCCACGGGCGGATCGCGTCCGAGGAGCCTGTCTGGTTCGGTTCCCTCCGGGAAGTTCCGGCACGACCCGGCTGCCTCAACCGCTCGGCGTCTGTGAACGGAACGGGTCGGGTGTCGTCGAGGGCAGGTTCCGGACCAGTTCTTCGCTCGTCACGGGCCGGTGCGCTGCGATCGCGTTCACGAAGCGCACGACGATCGCCGAGGTGTCGGTGGTGCCCGTCGGTCCGATCGAGCCGAGCAGGGTGGCGAACACGGAGTTGCCGAGCAGTGCCCGGATCACCGGTCCGTCGGTGACGTCGACGTGCTCGGCATCGAGCAGACCGACCGACACGACGCTGTCGGAGCGGACAGCGAGCTTGCCGAGGACTGGATCGGAGACGATCCCGTGGTCGATGGTCACGAGGATCAGCGTGGGCTGACGTGGCGGGGTGCGGGTTGCTGCACCGCGGGCACTGCCGTCGAGGTCGATCGTGGCCGTGATCCGACGATCGGTCAGGGCGGCGTCCAGTGCAACAGTCGCGGCGTACGAGTGCCCGCCGACCGCGACGTCGTGGACGTCGACCGGGCCGACGAGCGCGGGGAGGGCGGGACCGACGGCGTAGTCGAGCACCTGGTCGAGCAGTGCGAGGCGCTTTGCCCGATCACCGTCGGTCGAACGTGGGTGGCTCCATTCGGCGCCCACGTCGGTTTGCGTGGCGAGCACGACGAACCCGTGGCTGGCGAGGTCTTCAGCCAGTGACGTCGACAACGCGATCACGGATCGCCAGCCCGGAGCGAGCAGGACGATCGGTCGAGGTGACCCGGTCGCTTCCGGGATCGCGTCGACGCGCGCCGACGAGACGACGCGATCCATCTCGGCCGGATCGAGCCCCGCAGCGGTTGCCCACGCCGGGTCGAGGTAACGGTGCGGGCCACGTCCGCTCCCCGCTCGGGCCGGGTAGTAGACGACGGTGTCGGTCACCGCAGTGGCGGCGACGCCGACCGCAAGCTCACCCTCGGGCGCAGGCAGCGCGACAGCGTCGGAAGGAGGCACCCACACCGGCAGCGATGGTGGTCCCGGAACGATCGGCGACCCCTCGCTCGGCGAGGGCACCGTCGCGCGGTCCGATACCGCGGTCGTCGGGAGGTCAGTCGTCAGCCCCGGCCCGGGGTCGGCCACTGTCGTCGCCGTGCCGGCTATCGCCGTCACCGCCGCCGTCGGGCTCGCTGTGGTCGCCGGCGGTCGCGCCGTGTCGCCCGCGGTCGTTCGTGGCGGCGGGGTGCGAGAGGCACAGCCCGTGACGAGGGCGGCCAGAACGAGGCACGTCCGTAGCCGCATCCGCCACCTCCTCCGTGCCAATCGTCGGTCGGTTCTCAGGTGGCGTGCGCACGCGGGAACGGACCATGCCGGGCGCCGCTCACGGCCGCCGGCGGACGTCAGCGGAGCCCCATCGTGTGGAGGAGGGCGACGAGGATCTCGGGGCGACGCGTGTATATCCCGTCGACGCCGAGCCCGATCAACTGTCGCATCTCGGCCGGGTCGTCGACGACCCAGGTGAGCACGGCGATGTCGTGCTCGTGGGAGAACGCGAGGGAGTCGGCGGTGACGCGCGGTGCGCCGTCCGGCCCGATGAACTGAGGCTGGCTCACGAGCTGCGTGGTCGTGTACGACGTGTCGTGGGCAGCGCGGGCGGCGCGCAACGCTGCCCGTTCGGCGTCGGTCCCGGACGTGCGCACCTCGGGGCACGTCGAGCGGAACAGGTCGACCTGTTCCGTGGTGTCCACGCCGATGTACACGTCGCGGGTCCGCCCCGTCCGCTGCAGCAGCGTGCACAACGGGCCGACCGCTGAGGCGCGGAGGTCCTTCAGGTCGAGGGTCACGAGCTTGTGCGGGAACGCGGTGAGGAGCGATTCGATCGTCGGGATCGTGATCCCCTTGCCGCGGTACGGGTGCGCATTGTCGCGGGTGAAGGCGTAGCCGGCGTCGAGTCCGGCCACTGCGGCGTAGGACATGTCTTCGACGTTGCCGGTGCCGTTCGTCGTCCGGTCCAGCGTTGAGTCGTGGAACGCGATCGGCACCCCGTCGGCCGTCGTCTGCACATCGGCGTCGACGACGTCGCCACCCACGGCGAAGCTGTGCTCGTACGCGTACAACGTGTCCTCGGGGAAATCCCCGTCGCCGCCACCGTGGGGGATCACCAGCGGCCGACCGATCCGAAACGGGTTCGGATCAACGACCTGCGGACCCGTCACCGGCGAACGAGTGGCAGACGAGCACGCGCTCACCGTGAGGACCATCACCATCGCGACGAGTCCGGTGCGGCGCCGACGATGTCGGCGACGGCGCATCGGGCGACGGTATCGCGGACCGCGACGGGTTGCCCGACGGCCGTCGCGCCGATCGTCGGACAGATGCGCGGTGGCGACGAGCGCACGTCTGCGGTGGTGGAGGTGCGCAGGAGCCTCATCGCCGGTCAACCCGAGGGAGTCCTCGACCTCGGTGGCGGTGACGACAGACGCCCTGGGACAGTACTGTGTTGTTTTGGGGTGCCCCTGACGTCGGTCGGGGACCGAGGGGGAGCGTGTGATGTCTGCGACACAGCCGGTCGAGCGTTGGGATGAGGACTACGACATCTTCGATCCCACGTATGTTGAAGAGCCGTACCCGATCTGGGACGAGCTTCGGCTCCAGTGCCCGGTGGCGCACAGCGACCGGTGGGGCGGCTCGTTCATGCCGGTCCGCTACGCGGACGTTTCGGCAGTGGCCCATGACACCGAGCACTTCACGTCTGATCAGGTGACGGTGGTGCTGCCGGACATGGAGCGACAGATCGAGCTCGGACTGGGTGACATCAAGGCACCCCCGATCACGTCGGACCCACCGCAACACCAATCCGACCGCCGGCTGATCCTCCCGGCGTTCTCTCCGAAGGCGGTCGCGGTCTACGAGAAGATCACCCGGGCGTTGTGCGCCGAACTGATCGATCGGATGCTCGTCGACGGCAGGGGCGACGCTGCTGTCGGTTACGCCCAGCGCATCCCCGTCAGGGTCATCGGCAAGATGCTCGGCATCCCCGACATGATGGCGGAAACGTTCACTGGATGGGTTCGTGGTCTGCTCGAGCTCGGTCTCCAGGACGACGAGATCAGGACGGAGTCGTTCATTGCCATCACCGGGTACTTCACCGAGCAGATTGCTGATCGCAAGCTGCACCCCAAGGACGACTTGATCTCCGAGTTGCTCGCGGCCGAGGTGGACGGCCAGCCTGTCTCCGACGCTCAGGTGATCGGCACGTGCAACCTGCTCGTCGTTGCGGGGATCGACACGACCTGGAGCGCGATCGGGTCTGCGTTGTTCCATCTCGCTGGTCATCCGGAGGACCGACGCCGACTCGTCGCCGAGCCGGAACTCATCCCCACAGCCCTCGAGGAGCTCCTGCGGGCGTACTCGCCGGTCACCATGGCTCGAGTCGTGAAGAAGGAAGTCGACGTCAACGGACGGCACATGTGCCCGGGGGAGCTTGTGCTGCTCTCGTTCCCCGCCGCGAACCGCGACCCAGAAGTCTTCGAGCGTGCCGACGAGGTGATCATCGACCGGGCCAAGAATCGCCACATCGCGTTCGGGGCGGGCATCCACCGCTGCGTGGGTTCGAACCTGGCCCGCATGGAGCTGCGCGTCGCGATCGAGGAATGGCTGAAGCGGATCCCTGAGTTCTCGTTGGCAGATCCGGCGGCGGTCACGTGGGCCGGTGGTCAGGTCCGTGGCCCGCGAACGCTGCCGGTGATCTTCTCGTGAGGGTGAGGGTCGTGTCAGAGAAATGCCAGGGGCACGGCCGCTGCTGGAGCGTCGCCCCTGACCTCTTCGAGAGCGACGAGATCGGCAACGGCCACGAGCTGAACGACGGCATCGTGCCAGCCGGCAGCGAATCTGCTGCGCACCTCGCAGCCGACAACTGCCCAGAATACGCCATCGAACTCGCCGACGACTGAGATCCACTCGAAGAAGCGGACACGTCGTCGAGCGACGACGTGTCCGAGCGCTCCACGAACAGCCACCGGTCGAACACACGTGGTCCACCAAGATGGCCACCTCCCGGTTCCAGGTGGATCGAGGTTTAGAGTGCGCCGATGAGCTCCCCACGGTCAGGCGGGCACGACAGCAATCGGCTTCGGGTCGTGGAATGCGGGTCGGGCGTGTCGGCCGCCTATGCCACGAAGTTGCTGGCCGATGTCGGCGCCGAGGTGATCAAGATCGAGCCACCCCAGGGCGACGCAACCCGGGGGCGAGGGCCGTTCCCCGGCGACCGGCCCGATCCGGACAAGAGTGGCTTGTTCGTGTACCTCAACACGAACAAGCGAGCCACCGTCGCGGACCTGACGACGCCTGGTGGTCAGGAGCACCTCGCGGCGCTCCTCGCTGACGCCGACGTGCTCGTCCACAACGTCGCGCCGGCCGATCGGGCGGCGTCTGGGCTCGACAGCAGCGAGTTGTGCCGCCGCTTCCCGCGCCTCGTCGTGACGTCGATCTCGATGTTCGGCGACCACGGACGCCGGTCCCAGTGGCGGGGATACGAGCTGACGGTGTCGAACGCGGGCGGATGGGCGTTCCTCAGTCCCGGCGCATCGCCGTCGCCAGAGCTGCCTCCGCTCAAGCCGTTCGGCGCTCAATGCGACTTCCATGCGGCGGGCTACGCGGCGTTCACCTCGCTGGCCGCCTATCGCCATCAGCTGCGAACGGGCAGGGGCCAGGCGGTCGATGTGTCCGAGCAGGAAGCCGTCACCGCGATGCTCGAGATGAACTTGATGCACTGGACGTATGCCGGGCGCGAGACATCACGGCTCGGTTCTCGTGCCCTCGGGCCATGGTTCATCGCCGACTGTGTCGACGGCAAGATCTTCGCGCTGGCGGTCGAAGAGGAGCAGTGGCAACGTCTCGTCGAGCTGATGGGTAGCCCCGATTGGACCGGCGAGGAGATCGTCAGCGACCGCCTTTCTCGCGGGCAGAACATGGACGTCCTGAAGCTCTTCATGGACGACTGGCTGGGCGGCTGGAAGGTGGACGAGCTCTACCGCGAGGCTCAAGCTCATCGGATCCCGTTCGCGCCGATCAACAGCATGCGCCAGATGTACGAGAACGAGCACTTGCGGGAACGCAAGTTCTTCGTCGACTTCGACCAGCCCGGCATCGGACGACTCCACCTGCCGGGTGTCCCCTCGCAGTACAGCACGATCCAGTGGTCGCTGCGGCGGCCGGCGCCGGCTCGGGGGCAACACACCGAGGAGGTTGCCCGTGACCCGTGGGGTGGCGGCGCTGATCGGTCCCCACGAGTGCAGACCGGCGTCGCCCCGGGGGCACGGCCGCTCGAGGGAGTCCGGGTTCTGGATTTCACGCAGGTCTGGGCGGGCCCGTTCTGCACGCAGAACCTGGCCCACCTTGGCGCCGAGGTGATTCGCGTCGAGACGATGGCGCGCACGCCGTGCGTCACCCGGCTGATCCCACCGTTCGCCGACGATGAGCCCGGACCAGGTCGCGCCGGCTACTTCAATCAGTACAACCAGGGCAAGCGCAGCATCTTCTTGAACCTGCGCAAGCGCGAGGCGGTCGAGCTGGCCTACGAGTTGGTCAAGCACTGCGACGTCGTCACCGACAATTTCTCCGCCGGTGTGATCGACAGGCTCGATCTCGGCTACGACAAGCTGCGCGCGATCAAACCCGACATCATCCAGATCTCCATGTCCGGCTACGGCCAGACCGGTCCGTTCCGTTCCTTCCTCGGCTATGGACCCCCGGCCTCGGCCCTGTCGGGATTGTTCGGGCTGACCGGCTATGCGGGCGGCGACCCGGCGGAGATCGGCGTCTCGTATCCGGATCCCAACGCCGGGATCATGGGGGCGTACGCCGTGATGGTCGCTCTCCTGCACCGAGACCTGACCGGCGAGGGTCAGTACATCGATCAGTCCCAGTGGGAGGCCGTTCTCGCGCACATGGCCGAAGGGCTGCTCGAATGGGACATGCACCAGCGGGAGCCGGCGCGCCAAGGCAACCACGATCGCCACATGGCGCCGCACGAGACCTACAAGGCGCTCGGCGACGACGACAAGTGGGTCTCGATCGCCGTCGGCACCGAGGAGGAGTGGCAGGCGCTGTGCCACGCCATGGGACAGCCCACCCTCGCCACCGACGCACGGTTCGCGCGCGCCGGACTGCGCAAGCAGAACGAGGCCGCCCTCGACGAGATCATCACCGCGTGGACGAGCGCACGTGACCGGTGGGATGTGGCCGAAACCCTGCAACAGGTAGGCGTGGCGGCCTTCCCCTCGATGAGCAACAAGGACCTCGCCGAGGATCCCCACCTCATCGACCGGGGTTACCTCGTGCAACTCGAGCATCCCGTCGTCGGCCGCCGCGTCCACGCCGGTGTCCCCTGGACGATGTCCGAGACGCCGTGCGCCGTCGCACGCGCCGCCCCTTTGCCGGGCGCCGATACCGACGAGGTCTTTCAACGGTTGCTCGGATTCTCACCGCAGCGGATCGAGTCACTACGCGCGGCCGAGGTCATCTTCTAGGCCGAACGCCGATCCGCCGTGGCCTGTCACGAGGCATGGAGCATTTCGAGAATGCGCTCGCCCATGGGCCGCGCGGACGATGACGTCGAAGTCGTGGTGGCAACCAGCGCGCCCTCGGGATCGATCAGTGGGTTCGGCGCGCCTGCTCTCAGCGGGCGTCGTGGAAGAGGATGCCGAGGGTGACGCGCTGCCCGGAGTGCACCACGGACACGCCGTGGCGGATCGGAGCCGCTGACCAGCCTCGTTGGGTTCGCAACGGTCGGTCCCTGGTTGTGAACACCATTCCCTGGAGGTACGGCAGGACGATGGAGGTGCCGCGCGACTGGGCTCTCGGGCGTTGCTCCACGAGGAGGAACTCGCCGCCCGTGTGGTCCCTGCCGGCCTCGGTGAGGTTGATGACCACCTGCAAGGGGAAGACGAGTTCGCCGTAGAGGTCGCGGTGCAGGGCGTTCCAGCCGCCGGGCCCGTACTTCAAGATGAGTGGGGTGGGTTTGATCTGGCCGGCCTGATGGCATTGATCCAGCCACTCGTCGAGGGTGGCGGGCCAAGCGGTGGGGCGCCCGAGCTTGGTGTACCAGTCCCGGGCGATCGGCAGGAGGTGCGGATAGAGGGCGTGGCGTAGTTCGTCGACCGCTTCGGGGAGCGGGTTGGCCAGGTACCGGTACTCGCCGTCGCCGAAGCGATGTCTGCTCATCGAGATGGTGGAGCGGAATGCCCCGTCCTGCTGGTAGAGGTCGATCAGCCGCCGCGCGTCGGCGACGGTCAGGAGCCGGTGCGTCAGGGCGCAGCCGAGTTCGTCAAGCCCGGCAGTGATCGCTGGCCAGTCTGCAGCGTCGACGCGCCGCTGGTAGGGCGAGGTCATCGTTCTGATCGCTCTTGTCATGGATGGGCCTCCAGTTCGCGAAGGTGCCTGATCCGCGTCCGCTGCCGCCGGCGCATGACGGCTGGTCGAGGTCCTTGCCCGCGGCACCGGTTGACAGACTGGTGCGCCGGGCCTGCGAGGTCTCCGCCGGTCACGCCGCCGCCTCCAGGTCGAGCAGGACGCGCTTGGCGTCGAGTCCGCCGAGATAGCCACCCAGTGAGCCGTTTGCGCGCACCACACGATGACAAGGGACGACGACCGGCAGCGGGTTGGTGGCGCAGGCGGTTCCGGCGGCCCGGGC
Source organism: Acidimicrobiales bacterium (assembly GCA_038213195.1). Lineage (GTDB taxonomy): Bacteria > Actinomycetota > Acidimicrobiia > Acidimicrobiales > Ilumatobacteraceae > JAODBQ01. Next base: position 56,988 of record JBBQTN010000004.1, read on the forward strand.
GGCATCGGGATTGCCGGCGAGCTGGGCGACGGTGCGGTAGCTGGCGATGTGTCCGTAGGCCAGGTCCGTGACCAGATGCTGCAGGACGGACGCGCGGAAGCCGGACGACAGCTGCCAGTCCAGCGGCTGATCGAAGGCTCGGCGCTGCCCAGCGAAGTATTCGTCGAGTTCGGCGGCCACCCGATCCAAGCGGGCCGGGGCTCTCAGGATGCGGCGGCTGATCCTCGGACGTCTCCGGCAGCGCCTGCGCGAGGGCGTCGGCGAGATCACGGGAGAGGTCAGGGCTGGTCATCGTGGTCTCCTGTTCTGTCAGACGGCATTGCTGCACCGTGTGGTCGCTGGGAAT
>JBBQTN010000005.1:0-56169 GCA_038213195.1 Acidimicrobiales bacterium
ACGCCCAGGCCCGGGCCTGGCTGAACGCCGGACGCGAGGTCGAGCGGGTGGATCGCGGCGCCAGACGGGTGCGCTTCAGCGCGGCGCGGTGGCGGCGCGGTTCGTGATCGATCGTCCGCGATGAGGTGTGGTGCGTCAGGCGCGCTTGGCCGGCAGCGATCGCGCGTACGTCGTGCCCAGCGTCACCCACTTGGCGAGCTGGCGTCGCGTCTGCAGCTGCTCGGTGTCGACGCGCAGCCATCCCGGCATCTGCCGGCCGCGCATCTCGACGATGCGTGCGCTGGTCGTGGCGACGAGCTCGTCCGATTGCGCCGGGTCGACGCGGACCATCACCCCGCCCTGGCCGCTCGCCGAGACGGCCATGTTGCCGCCGACGAGGAACGCCAGGCCGCCGAACATCTTCTGCTCGGTCAGGTCGGTCCTGTCGACGATCAGTTCGCGTATCCGCTCCGCAAGTCGTTCGTCGTAGGCCACGGCGCGATCGTATGGAACTGTGACCGTGTTCGGGCGGCTCACACCGCCGTCCAGCCACCGTCGATGACGAGCGTCTGACCGGTCATGTAGCTGGAGGCATCCGAGGCGAGGAACAGCAGCGGACCGTCGAGCTCGTCGGGTCGCGGCAGGCGACCGAGCAGGGTGTGCTCGCGGATCGCTCCGTGTCGCCACGGGGTTGACCTTGACCTCGCGTGATGGTTCACACTGGTCGATGTGCACGGAGCCTTCGTCGACCTGTGCGTCGCGGACGTTGCTGCGTCGAGCGCGTTCTACAGGTCGCTGCTCGGCCTCGCCGTGATCGTCGATCACGGTTGGTACGTGGAGCTGGGAGCCGGCGACCGGGTCGCGCTGGCACTCGTCCAAGCGGGGCACGAGACGGTGCCGGCGGCGGCCGGCCACCCGCCGTCGGGGGTGCTCGTGTCGTTCGAGGTCGAGGATGCTTCCGCCGCCGCGGAGGTGGCGCGCGGGATGGGCTGCACGCCGGTGGTGGATCTCGTCACCGAGCTCGGGCAGCGCCACTTCATGGTCATCGACCCCGACGGCGCCGTCGTGGACGTGATCGAACGGGTCGCGATGACGGCTGTTGATCTGCGTCGACTTGCCCGGTACCGACGCCAGCACCAGCAGCGGAACACGACGTGAGGATCGGCGAGCTGGCCCGCCGCCTGCGCGTGTCGACGCGGACGTTGCGCCACTACGAATCGCTCGGCCTGCTGCGCCCACCGCACGTCGACGAGGTCAACGGGTACCGCGTCTACGGACAGGACGAACTGTTGCGTGGCGTGCGGATCGAGCAGCTCAAGGCCGCGGGGTTCGGGCTCGGCGAGATCGGCGAGGTGCTCGACGGGGCCGCGCCGTTGCGCGCCGCACTGGAACGCAGGCGGGGGACGGTGAACGGGATCATCGACGACCACCGTCGGCAGCTGAGCGTGATCGACGCGCTGGCCCGCGCCGGAGGTGCGCTCGCGGGTGTCGAGCTGGCTCGTGTGCCGGCAACCGACGTGGTGGTCCGCCGGTGCACATCGACCCCGGACGCGCTGGCGACGACGATCCGCCGCGAGGTCCAGCGTCTGCGCCGCCGGCTCAAGGTGGATGACCCCGGCGGCGCGTGGACGTTCGTCGCCCGCTTCCCGCTCGACCTCGACGTCGACGAGCTCGAGGTCGACGTCGCAGCAGTGCTCGCCGCCCCGCTGGCGGGGGCGTGCACGTGGCCGGCCACCACCCGCCTCGAGACGACCATCGTCGGGCCGCCGGCCCTGCTGCCCGTCGCCTACGACGCCGTGCTCAGTGCCGCGGCGCAACCCGACCTCGTCACGACCGGGATGGTCTGGGAGACCTACCACGATCTCTCGCGGGTCGCGAGGACCACGGTGTCGCTCGTCGTCGAGGAACGCGGCCTGCCGAGTCGGTGACGGGCGCTCGACGGCCGCGCCGGCGGTCTTGCCCACCTATGGTCCGAACGTGCAGGCCCAGCCGGACGCAACCCTGCGGTTCCTCGACGACGTCGTCGTCCTCGACATCGGTGACGAGGCGACCGCGCTGGCGGGGGAGTACCTGGCCGAGCTCGGCGCGTACGTGGTGCGCGTCGAGGATCGCGCGGGCGACGTCCTGCGGTCGCGCGGCGGCGTGTGGAACGCCGTGCACAACGCCGGCAAACGGAGCGTCGCGATCGACACGTCGAGCGATGCCGACTGGGCGCGGGTCGAGTCTGCACTGGTGGGCATCGACGTCGTGATCGGGCCGATGCAGCCCAACGCGGCGACGGCACGGTTCCTCGAACGGGTGCGCTCGTCGTCGGACGGCCGTCTCGGGCTGGTCGAGGTCGTCTTCCGGCGCGACCACGCGACCGAACCGGTCACCGACCTCACCGTCGCCGCCGCCGGTGGGCTCACGGTGCTCAACGGCGTGTCAGCGGATCCCCCCACCACGGCTGCGGGCGACTTGGCCTTCAAGCAGACGGCCCTCGCCGCGGCCGAGGCAGCGATGGCCTTGCTCGCGGCGCGACGGACCACGGGCCGGGCGGGGCACGTCGTGGTCTGCGCGCAGGAGGCGGTGGCGATGACGACGTTGCAGTCGTCGAACGGCAACCTGTTCCACTGGCACGGCACCGTACCGAACCGCCACGAGCAGATCGCCGCCGGCTCGACGGTCCTCAGCGCAGACGGTCTGTGGACGTCGTTCACGATCCACCCGCCGAACTGGCCACGGTTCGTCGACTGGGCCGAGCAGGCGATCGGCCCGACCGGCCTCGCCGACCCGGTGTGGCGCGACCCGGTCTACGTCGGCGATCACCGCCAGGAGATCATGGCGGTCGTCAACCGCCTCGCCGCGGCGACGGAGCGCGCCGAGCTGATCGCGGAGGGCCAGCGGAGCGGTCTGCTGGTGACGCCGGTCAACGACGTCAACGACGTCGCCGCCGACGGCCACCTCGCAGCTCGCGGGTTCTTCGTCGAAGTGGACACGCCGACCGGTGAGCAGCTGCGGATGCCCGGATCGCCGTTCCGCTCGACCCGGGGCCGTGGCGTGCGCGGCCCCGCGCCGACCCTCGGCGCCGACGACGCCATCCTCGACGACCTCCGCCACCGGTCACCGACAGCGGGTCCTGCGCAGCCGGGCGGCGATCCTCACCAACCACTGGCGGGCGTGCGGATCGTCGACTTCACCTGGGCGATCGCCGGGGCGCTGGCGACCCGGCTGCTCTGCGACCTCGGCGCCGATGTGGTCAAGATCGAGTCCGAGCACCGTCTCGACCCGATCCGCCACATCGGTCCGCAGCCGACAGCAGTCGTCTCGCTCGATACGAATGGCGTGTTCAACGACGTCGGGGCCGGCAAGCGCGCCGTCACCATCAACGTCGACACGCCGGACGGCCAGGATCTGGTGCGCCGGCTGATCGCCACGGCCGACGTCGTCACCGCCAACTACACGCCCGATCGCCTCGACCGGTGGGGGTTCGACCGCGACACCCTCGAAGCGCTGCGGCCCGGCCTGATCGTCGCCAACCTCGCCGTGATGGGGCTCACCGGCCCGGACGCCGGCTGGCGTTCGTACGGCAACGGCCTCGTCGCGATGAGCGGGATCGCCGCCCACACCGGCTTCGAGGGTCGGGTGCCGCAGTGCCTCGGAACGATGCACACCGACTTCACGGTGCCGTTCTTCGCGGCGATGCAGATCCTCGCCGCGCTGCACAACCGCGAGCGCACCGGCGAGGGCGCCTACCTCGAGCTGTCCCAGTACGAGGCGTCCGTGCGGTTGATGGACGTCGAGGTCACCGAGGCGTGCAACGGCGCACCCACGCCGGGCCGCATCGGGAACCGCTCGCCGTGGTACTACCCGCACGGCATCTTTCCCGCGCACGGCGTCGACAGGTGGGTCGCCGTGGCGTGTCGCGACGACGACGAGCGGGCGCGCTTGGCGGCCCTGCTCGGCACGGACCCGACCGAGGCGTCGCTCGCGGCGTGGACCTGCGCCCGCTCGCGCGACGTCGTCGTCGAGCTGCTGCGCGCCGCCTGCGTCCCGGTCAGCGCCGTCGAGGACCTCCGTGACCACATGACCCGGCCGGCGATGCGCGGGCTGTGGGAGACGATGGAACTGCCGTCAGGGGTGTCGGCCGTGGTCATCCACGAGCCCGTGATGTGGGACGGGGCGCGCCTGCCGCTGCGCCGTGCCCCGCTGTGGATGGAGCACACCTACGACGTCGTCGTCGGCGAGCTCGGCGTCGAACCGGAGCGCTTCGCCGAGCTGCTCGAAGCACGGGTGCTCTGGTAGCCCGGCCGTTCGCGGGAACGTCGTCGACGACGCGCGACCTCCGGCAAGCGGCCGTCGGGGTCGCCGCAATAGGGTCGCAGGGGTGGCAGAACGACTGCAAGGACGAGTGGCCGTCGTGGTCGGCGGCGGGCAGACCCCGGGGGAGACCATCGGCAACGGGCGGGCGACGGCAATCCTTTTCGCCCGGGAAGGGGCGCGGGTCGTGGTCGTCGATCGCGAGCTGGCGTCGGCCGAGGAGACGGTGACGATGATCCGCGACGAGGGCGGCCAAGCCGTCGCCCATGCTGCGGACATCACCGACCCCGAATCGTGCGCGACCATCCCCGGCGCGGCGGCGTCGGCCTACGGCGGTCTCGACGTGCTGCACAACAACGTCGGCATCGGCGCCGGTGACCAACCGGCGACCAGGGTCGACGAGGAGGCGTGGCAGCGGATCTTCGACGTCAACCTCTCGGCGATGTGGCGCACGTGCAAGGTCGTCATCCCCGTGATGCGCGCCGCGGGCCACGGGGCGATCGTCAACATCTCGTCGATCGCCTCGATCTGCTCGACGAACACCGCGGCGTACCAGATCTCCAAAGCGGGCGTGAACGCGCTGACCCAGCACCTGGCGATGGGCGGCGCCCGCCACGGGATCCGCGTCAATGCCGTGCTCCCCGGGTTGATGAACACACCGATGGCGATCGAGGGCATCTCCGCGGCGCGCCACATCGATCGCGAGCAGCTCGTCGCCGAGCGAGACGCGGCAGTGCCGCTCGGTCGCAAGATGGGCACGGCGTGGGACGTGGCCTACGCGGCGCTGTTCCTCGCCTCGGACGAAGCGCAGTTCGTCACGGGTGTGCTGCTCCCCGTCGACGGCGGCCAGTCGGTTCGACGCGGCTGACGTTGCGCCTGGCAGCCGTCAGCTGTGGTTGACGGCGAGCTCCGACTCGGGCTCGCCGGCGATGCGGGTGTGCCACATCCTTCGGGGCTCGGTCATGTCGAACGGCGTGCCGCGGTGCATCAGCCGGCGGTTGTCCCAGATCACCGCGTCGCCGACCTCCCACTGGTGGAAGTGGACCCGCGGGGGCTGGCATGCCCACTCGTTGAGCTCGTCGAGCAGCCGTTCGGACTCGTCAGGATCCATCCCGACGATCCCATAGGCGTGACGGCCGATCAGCAGGTTCGGCCGCCCGGTGTCCGGATGGACCTTGATGAGCGGGCGCAGCGACGGCTCCTGGTCGTGGTACCCGTACAGCGCGTAGCCGCCGTTGTCGTCGCGCTTCGAGGGGAGGTAGCCCGACCGGCCCTGGCTGTAGAACAGCGAGTGGTAGGCAGAGAGCCCGGCGAGCCGCTCGCGGGTGGGCTCGTCGAGCGCGTCGTAGGCGGCGGCCATGTCGGCCCAGCCCGTCGCTGCGCCCGCGCTCGGCACGATCTCGGCGGTGAACACGGCGCCCTTCGCCTGCAGCGGCATGTACGTGCTGTCGTGGTGCCAGCCCTCGTTGCCGCGCAACGATTTCACCACGTCGTCGGCGGGGTCGGCGTGCACCCGGCCGTTCTTGCCGACGTTGGAGATCGGCGCGGCGACGAACTCGAGCCGGCCGAACCTCGTCGCGAACGCGTCCTGCTCCTCGCGGGTGAGGAATTGGTCGGGGAAGATCAGCAGTGCGTGCTCGAGCCATGTCGCGTGCAACGCGCTCCACGTCTCGTCGTCGAGCGATCTCAAGTCGACGCCACGCACCGTCGCCCCGAACGTGGCATCCAATGGTTCAACAGCGAACATCGCGCACACCCCCAAGTCACCAGCAGCTTACTTCGAGGCTCCGGTCGAGAGGACGTCGGCGCCACTGGCCCCGGAGTTCAGCCTGCGACCCACTTCGCGGCCATCTCGTAGTCGCTGTTCTGGAACGTGCGCACCTCGCCGCGCAGCATCCACTTCACGAGGTTCAGCTCGGTGCGGATGAGTCCGTCGTCGGTCACGACTGCGCCCCTCAGGAAGTGCGTGCGGCGGATCTCGTTGGTCAGCTCACCCCACGAGCCTTCGCCGAACCCGGTGAACTCCGGACCGAGGTACAGCAGCAGCCGAGGCCGCTCGTCCAACGCGGTGACCTTGTGCAGCGCGGGCTCGACGATGGCGACGTAGTCCTCGATGGTGAACGGCCCGACGGCCTTGATCCCGATGACACCGTTGGTGAGGCCGTCGATGGGTTCGATCACCGGCGCATGGTATTCGTCGCCTGCCGAACCCGACCGGCTTGGGCGGCCGTGCCCGGCGCCCCCGCTGTACCGGTCAGAACGCCGGCGCCGGAACCATCTCGGTGTGCTCGGTGGCGATGTCGCCGGCGACGCGGGTGTGCACCATGAACCGCGCCTCGTCCGGACCGAACGGCCGGGCGCGATGCAGCACGCAGCGGTTGTCCCAGATCGCGACGTCGCCGGGCTGCCAGCGGTGGCGGTGCACCCGCGGCGGTCGGCAGGCGAACTCGACCAGCTCGTCGAGCAGGTGCGTCGATTCCTCGGTGTCCATGCCGGGGATGCCATATGCGTGACGGCCGATGTACAGCGCCGGTCGACCGGTCACCGGGTGGATCTTGACGAGCGGACGCCGTGGCGCCTCGAGCACGACTGGCGCGTCGACCGCCGTGCGTCCGGTCAACCTTGCGTTCGCCGCGGCAGTGACGGCCGGGTCCACACCCACCCTGAACTGGGAGTAGTAGAGCGAGTGGAACGCCGACAGATCGGCGATGCGGCGGCGGGTCTCGTCGTCGAGCGCCGCGTACGCGGCGCGCATGTCGGCCCACTCCGTCTCGCCGCCCACCGACGGCACCCGTCGCGCCGACAGCATCGACGCCTTGGCGGACAGCGTCTGGAACGACGAGTCCGTGTGCCACCCCTCGTTGCCGGCGAGATGGCGCATCAGCGGGTCCTCCGGCGGCAGCAGGGCACCGTCCTGCGTGCAGTTCGTGAACGCCAGCGTCTCGATCGAAAGCTCACCGAAGCGTCGGCCGAACGCGACCTGCTCGGCGTCGCTGAGGTGCTGGGCCGGGAGCACGAGCACGGCGTGCTCGTGGAACGCCGACTCGATCACCTTCCACTCGGCGTCGCTCATCGACGCCACCCGGACGCCGGTGACGACGGCGCCGAGCGTCGCTCCCGTTGGCTCGATGCGGATCTGGTTCATGCGCGTCCCCCCTCCTGCGAGCGTACGTCCGTGCTCGCCAATGAACCGGAGCGAGCGACGCCGCAACGCGGCGCTGGCCGGGGCGCAACCCGTGCCATAGGCTGCGGCGAGCACGGAAGGGGGCCAACATGGGGGTGCTCGATGGAACGCGGGTGGTCGACTTCGGGCGGTACATCGCCGGCCCGTACTGCGGCGCGCTGCTGGGGGACCTCGGCGCAGACGTGATCCGGGTCGAACGGATCGAAGGTGGCGAGGATCGTTGGATCACGCCGGTCACCTCCGACGGCGTGGGTGCGATGTACCTGCAGTGCAACCGCGGCAAGCGCGGCATGACGCTGGACGTGACCAAGCCGGAGGGCCGCGAGATCGCGGCCAGGTTGATCCGCACAGCCGACGTGGTGATCGCCAACCTGCCGGCCGCGACGTTGCGCACGATGGGGCTCGACTACGACACCCTGCGCGCCGTGAAGCCCGACATCATCCTCACCACCGTGAACGCGTGGGCGTCCGGCGGGGAGTGGAGCCACAAGGTCGGCTTCGACGGTCTCGCCCAGGCCGCGTCCGGCAACCTCTACCTGTCCGGGCCGCCCGACATGCCGTCACGCGCTGCGGTGCCGTACGTCGACTTCTCGACGGCGACGATCGCGGCTCTCTCGACGCTCGCGGCATTGATGCATCGCCGCCAGACCGGCGAGGGGCAGATGATCGAGGCTGCGCTGCTGCGCACGGCGGTCACCTGGAACAGCGCCAACCTGATCGAGCAGGCGCTGTTGGGTGTGGACCGCGTCTCGTCCCACAACCGCGCCCAGACGTCGGGACCCGCCGACGTGTACCGCACCCGCGACGGTTGGCTGATGTGCCTGGTCCTCGGCTCGTACCAGTTCGAGCGGTGGACGCAACTGATCGGACGGCCGGACCTGCTCCACGACGAGCGGTTCAAGGACGACCTCAGCCGCGGCGACAACGGTGTGGCCCTGTCGGCGTACATGGCGGCGTGGTGCGCCGACCGGACCACGGACGAGTGCCTGGTCGAGATGGATCGCAACAAGGTGCCGGGCGGCCCCGTCCTATCCCCGCAGCAGCTGCTCGACCTGCCCCACGTCCGCCAGGTCGGGATCCTCCAGGAGGTCGAGTACCCGACCGCCCCGAGCGCACCGCCGCTCGCCGGGTTCCCGGCGGTGCTGTCTGCGTCGCCTGGCGTGATCCACTCGCGGGCTCCGCAGCTCGGCGAGCACACCGACGAGATCCTCGGCATGTTGGGCTACGACGGCGCGGCGATCGAGCACCTGCGCGACGGTCGCGTCGTCTGACGCACGGCGCTACTTGATCAGCGGGTCGCGGGGCAGCCCGAGGGTGCGCTCGCCGATCTGGTTGCGCTTGATCTCCGACGTGCCACCTGCGATCGACATCGCCCTGTGCCACAGCACCAGCCCACCGGCGAGCGCGCCGGAAGCGTCCATGAACGCCGTATCGGGCCCTGTCAGCTTCGACACGATCGCAGTCGCTTCGTGGCCGTTCTCGGAGAGGACGAGCTTGGTGATGTTGCCCTCCGGACCAGGCGCGCCGCCGGCAACGGCACGGTGGGCGGTGCGCAGGTTGAGCATCGCCATCGCCTGGTTCACCGCGAGGTAGCGCCCGACGCGGGACGCGCCGCCAGGCAGCCGCTGCGGGTGGGCGTCGAGGAGCTTGATGATCGCCCTGTCCGACGCGCCGATCCCACCGCCCGAGCCGCCACCGATGCTGACGCTCTCGTTGCCGAGCGTGGCTCTGGCGACCGTCCACCCGCCGTCGACGGGCCCGATGACGTCGTCGTCCGGCACCAGCACGTCGTTGAAGAACACCTCGTTGAACTCGGAGCCGCCCGTCGCCATCTTCAGCGGCCGGACCTCGACACCCTGGGCGTGCATGTCGATGACCATCATCGTGATCCCGTTGTGCTTGGGTGCATCGGGGTCGGTGCGGATGGTGGCCAGGCCGTAGCCGGCGACGTGCGCACCGCTCGTCCAGACCTTCTGCCCGTTGACCAGCCAGCCGCCGTCGACGCGGGTGCCGCGGGTCGTGATCCCCGCCGCGTCCGAGCCGGCGTCGGGCTCGCTGAACAGCTGGCACCAGATCACCTCCTGGGTCAGCGCAGGGCGAACCCACCGCGAGACCTGCTCGGCGGTGGCGTGCTGGATGAGCGTGAGGATCACCCACCCGGTGATGCCGTACTGCGGACGCTGGATGCGCGCTGCCGCGAACTCCTGCTCGACGACCAGCTGCTCGATCGCCCCTGCACCCCGGCCGTAGGGCTTCGGCCAGTGCGGCATCGCATAGCCTTCGTCGATCAGCCGGTTGCGCCTGGCCGCGCCGTCGAGCGCGGCGACTTCGCCTGCGAACGTACGGACGGTGCCGCGGATCTCCTCGGCCTCCGGAGGGAGGTCCACCGTCTTCTCGCGCCGGACGCCGGCCCTGGCCAGGTCGGTCACGGTGGCCGCTGCGTCGTCGGCGTCGAGGATGGCGCCGATCGCGGTGGCTCGCCTGAGGAACAGGTGGCAGTCGTGCTCCCAGGTGAATCCGATGCCGCCGTGCACCTGCATGCCGAGGTTGGCGCACTCGTCCGCCGCCGGCACGGCCAGGGCGGCGGCGATGGCCGCGGCGTACGAGAACTGCGCGCCGCCACCCGCGGCGGCGCGGGCGGCGTCCCACACCGCTGCAGTGGCCAGCTCCGTTGCCACCGCCATGTTGGCGCAGTGGTGCTTGACGGCCTGGAACATCGCGATCGGCCGCCCGAACTGCTGGCGCACCTTCGCGTATTCGGCGGCCAGCTCCGTCGACTCACGGGCGACGCCCACGGCCTCCGCCGACAGGATGGTCCTGGCGAGGTCGACGAGCATCTGGCGAGCACCCGGGAGCACCTCTCCTGTCGCGCCCGAGAAACGTGACCCGGCCGGTCCGGCGGGTCGGGTCGAGGTTCGCAGGCGTCTCGACGTCCACGCCGGTCGCGGTGGCGTCGACGACGAGCACGTCCTCGCCGACGGGCACGAGGATCACGTCCGCCAGCCCGGCGCCGAGCACCGCACCGGCCGCGCCGAACAGTGCGCCGTCGCGCAGCTGTGCCTCGCCCCCGAGCGCGATCGCACCCGTCGTCGAACCGTCCGCCAACCTCGGCAGCAGCCGCTTGCGCACGTCGTCGGAGCCGGCGGCGACGAGCACAGCGCTGGTGATCAGCGTCGGGACGAACGCGCCGGGCGCCAGGGCGCGACCGAGCTCCTCGACGACCACGACGACCTCCTCCAGGCCGAACCCGGAGCCGCCCTGCTCCTCCGGCACGTGCAAGCCGAGCCAACCGAGCTCGGCAGCATCTGCGTAGAACGAGGCGTTGTGCTCGTCCGTTGCGTCGAGCAGGGCGCGTGCAGCGGCGCGGGACTGGTGCTTGGCAAGGAAGCTCGACACCGTGCCGGCAAGCGCACGGTGATCGTCGGTGATCGCGATCGACATGCCGAATGCCTAATCGCCCGCGGACCTCCGATGCGACACGACAGGAGGCGACGTGTGCGCCGGAGATGCGGCATCGAACTGTCGTCGCACCACCTGCGGCTGTTGCAACGCGAGATCGTGGCCGGTGACGGCGACGACCTGATCCTGGCGATGGCCCGCGAACACCTGCGCGCAGTGGCGATCGTGGTTCCCGGCGCCATCGCCCGCACGTTCACCGAAGGAGATCGCCCGCCGCGTCGGCGCGCAGTGAGTAGCGCTGATCGAACGCGGCAGGGCCGGCGCCGGATCATCCGGAGCCGGCCCTCATCCGCGACGGAGGTCGGTTGGGGTCAGGCTTCGGCGCCGACGAGCTCCTCGGCCAGGAACTCGAAACGGGCGTTCGCGGCGTTGACGACACCCTTGCGGTTCTTGTTCGCGACCTCATAGGCGACGATCATGCGCACTTCCTCCGGCTCGCGTGGCCGGTCGATGGCGGCGACGGCCTCGACGACCGTCTTGCCGTCGAACTTCCGAATCGGCAGCTCGCTCTCGGTCATCGCGCCGAGATCTTGGCGGAGGTGCCGCACAGCGTTGGCCGCGCCGCGGTTGCCGCGCTGATCGGCGATCGCCTGGCTCCGCTCCAGCGAGGCGTCGCGCCCTGCGGTCCAGATCTCGCCCGCGGCGTCGACCAGCTGCCGGGTCCGGGCGATGTTGGTGGACACCGCCGCACCGGCGCGCTGCTGCAACTGGCCGGCGGCGGCGATGGAGCGGTTGAGCGTCTCCGCTGCGGTCCGCGCCGGGAGCTGGCTGATCCGGAGGCTCGCTCCGACGGCGACCTGCATCGGGCTCGGCCGGAACGCCGGCGGGCCGCTCAACGCGACTTCGGCGAGGCGTTGCATGAGCCACTCCACGGAGGCGCTGTAGCCGTTCTCGAGGCGGTCGAGGACCCGCGTGACCGATGCCGGGACGTCGGCTTGCTCTGCCAACATCTTGCAGAAGCGGGTGCGGTCGAGCAGCTGGTGCGCCAGTGCCATGTCGCCGAGCAGCGCTTCCTCGATCGATTGGCCTTGTTCGACCGCCAGCTTGGCTGCCGCGCCGACCCGGCCGACAGCCGACCCGACCACGTCGGGCGCGCTGCCCAACTCACGGATCGCATCGCTGATGAGGCGGGTGCGATCAGAGCATCTCGTGGCGTTGTCGCGCAGCTCGCGTTCGAACTTCTCGGAGGTGGCGAGCGGCGTGCGGGCGTCGGCGATGGTCGCCTCGGTGGCTGTGAGCCGGAGCAGACCGTTCAGTTGTGCAAGGAGGAGGGAGGTGGTTCGATCCATGGCCGACAAATTACCCCGGCACCACTGCGACAAGTCCGACATCGAAATGAAAACTGTCACAACACGCGAATGAACCCGAATAGGACGTCGGTTGGCCGCGTCTCGCTCGAACAGCGCCGAATACGCCTCCTACCAGGGCTGAGGGTCGATCTGCGGCTCAGACGTCGTGATGATCGATTTCCACGAGATCTGCAGTTGAATATTGTGTGAACGACGCGTGAGCCGGCTGCGAGAGAGGCGTCCGCCGCTGCGTCGTCCCCAGCCGGACGGTGTTCTGGTAGGAATGCGCCGTGGAGCTCGAAGCGCCTGCGCGCATCGCCGACGACGCCCGTGCGGTGGCGCCGGCCGCGGACCCGCAGTGTTGAGCCAGTACCTGCTGTTCTTCGTCCTCGGGCTCGGCACCGGAGCCGTGTACGCCGGACTGTCGATGGGGATCGTGCTCACCTACCAGGGCGCCGGGCTGATCAACTTCGCCGCGGCGGCGATGGCGACGCTGTCGTTGTACGTCTTCAACGACCTGCGCGCCGGCCGGCTCACGCTGCCGGTGCCGGGGCTGCGCTCGTTCGACGTCGGCCCGCTGCCCACGTGGGCGCAGATCGGCATCGCCCTGGTCGTGGCCGCCGCCGTCGGCGCGCTCGTCGAGGTGGCCGTGTCGCGTCCGCTGCGGTCGGCCGCCGTCGTGGCCAAAGTAGTTGCGTCGATCGGCGTGACCACCACGCTCTCCGCGGCGGTGGCGCTCAAGTACGGCACGGAATCGCGCCTGCCCGATGTCGTCCTGCCATCCGGCACGCTGCGCGTCGCCGGCTTCCCCGTGCCCGTCGACCGGTTGTGGTTGATCGCCGTGGTGGTGCTGTGCGGGAGCGTGCTCGCGCTGTGGGCACGCTGGTCACGGACCGGCCTCGCGCTGCGCGCCGCGGCCGAGAACGAACGGGCAGCGTCGTTCGCACGGCTCTCGCCGTCGGTGCTCGGCATCGTCACATGGATGCTGTCGACGGTGTTCGGGTCGTTCGTGTTCATCGTCGCCGGTCCGGCCGCCGGCGTGCTCTCGCCCGGTGGGCTGACGCTGTTGGTGGTGCCGGCGCTCGCGGTCGCACTGATCGCCAGGCTGCAGTCATTGTGGGCGGCGCTGATCGGTGCGCTGGGACTCGGCGCGCTGCAAGGCGAGCTGGTGTTCCTGTCCAACATCAAGTCGTGGTGGCCGGACTGGGCCAAGTACGGCCTCCAGGACGCGGTGCCGTTCCTGGTGATCGTCGCCACCCTGTTCGTGGCCGGCCGCTCCATCCCGGTGCGCGGCGAGGAGATCCGCTCGCGCCTGCCGCCGGTGTTCGTCCCGCGCAACCGGCCTGCGGCGATCGCGTTCGTCGCCCTCGTCGCCCTCGTCGCCCTCGTCGCCACGTCGGGGAGCTACCGGTTCGGTGTGATCACCAGTCTCGCCAGCGCGCTGATCGCGCTCTCGCTGGTGGTGCTCACCGGGATGGTCGGCCAGATCTCGCTCGCCCAGACCGCGTTCGCCGGTCTCGCCGGCCTGGTGCTGGCGAAGTTCGGCGACGCGGTGCCCTTCCCACTGTCGCTGGTGCTGGCGGTCGCCGTCGCCACCGTGGTCGGCACCCTGGTCGGTGTGCCGGCGCTGCGCATCCGCGGCGCCCAGCTCGCCGTGGTCACCCTCGCCGCGGCGGTCGCCGTGCAGGAGCTGGTCTTCGACGGCCCTGAGCTGCTCTCGTCATCGAAGGCGATCCCCGTCTGGCACCTGTTCGGGCTCGATCTCTCGGTGCGTGCGGGCCGCAACGTGGCCCGCCTGCCGTTCGCGCTGTTCGTCCTCGCCGTGGTCGCGATCGTGTTCGTGCTGGTGGGCAACGTGATGCGCGCCGGCACCGGTCGCAAGATGCTCGCCGTCCGCTCCAACGAGCGCGCCGCGACGTCGGTCGGGGTGGCCGTCAGCACGATCAAGCTCGGTGCGTTCGCGTTGTCGTCGTTCCTCGCGGGCCTCGGCGGTGCGCTCATCGCCTACAGCCGCGGGCAGCTCTCCTCTGCCTCGTTCGGTGTGTTCGTCGGCCTCGGCTTCCTCGCGATCACCTATCTCAGCGGCATCACCGGCAGCGCCGGCGCTGTGGTGGCGGGCGCGTTGGTGGCCCTGGGCATCGTGTACATCGTGCTCGACCGCACCTTCGGCATCGCCGCCTACTACGCCGTGATCAGTGGTCCGCTGCTGATCATCACCGTGATCGTCAACCCGATGGGCATCGCCGGACGTGTCCGGGTGGTCATCGACCGTGCGCGGCGGCGTGGGCCGATCATCATCGCCGAGCGCGATCGCGTCGTCGCATCGGAGCGATCGCCCGGATCCAGTGCGCTCCTCGGACGTGGCGAGGTCGCGCGATCGGCACCAGGAGAGGTCGTGCTGCGGATCGATTCGCTGTCGGTCACGTACGGCGGTTTGCGTGCTGTCGACGACGTCAGCATCGAGGTTCGCGCCGGCGAGATCGTCGGGCTGATCGGTCCCAACGGCGCAGGCAAGACCAGCTTCATCGACGGCGTCACCGGCTTCTACCCGGCCACGGGGAAGGTGTCGTTGCGGGGCGAGCCGATCGAGCGCGCCGCCGCGCACGTCCGCGTGCGCAAGGGCTTGGCACGGACCTGGCAGAGCGTCGAGCTGTTCGACGATCTCTCCGTCGCCGACAACGTGCGGGTCAGCGACGACAGCGGGAACGACGCGCGCAAGCTGCTGCGTGACCTCGTACGACCCAGTCGGCCCGCCTCGCCGAGCGTGCGCGAGGCGATCGACCTGCTCGGCCTCGACGCGGTGGCCGAGCGCAGGCCGAGCGATCTCTCGCTCGGGCAGCAGAAGCTGGTCGGGGTGGCACGGGCGCTGGCGCTCGACCCGGCTGTGCTGCTGCTCGACGAGCCGGCCGCCGGCCTCGACATCGCCGAGAGCGGGGTGTTCGGCAGGCATCTGCGGCGGATCGCCGACACGGGTATTGCCTGCCTGCTCGTCGACCACGACATGCGCCTGGTCCTCGGGGTGTGCGACCGCATCTATGTGATCGAGTTCGGCCGGCAGATCGCCAGCGGCTCCGCGCAGGAGGTGCGCTCCGATCCTGCCGTGGTCAGCGCCTACCTCGGCTCCGACCGCTTCGGCGAGACCTCATCCCCGCGCAGCGGTACGACGCTCACCGACCCGTGACGCAGACCCTCCGCGCCGACGCGAGCTCGAGTCGGCCGCAGCGCTTGCCTGAGCAGACCGTTGCCAGTCGTCGGCGCTGTTCCGCTCGCAGCCACAAGCACACGTCCCGTGCCGGGCTGCGACCAGAACGGGTGGGGACGCGATCGATGCGACAGCCAAGAAGAACGTGACGCGTTCACTCGACCACCGTCGGTGATCCTCACCGACGGTCCTACACTCGCCGTTGCGGCCTGACGTCGCTCCAGATGGGCGACGGCAACGGTGAGATCTGCGATTTCGATCAACAGTTCGGATGCTCGTCCTCCGCCGGCCGGGACGATCTCGGTCGAACAGCGACCGGAGGCCCCCGCCGGCGGCCGCGGCCGGCGTCACCCATCCGCGGTCGCCTGGTGTGTCGCGTTGTCGGTCGTGCTGCGTGTGCGCTTCCTGTTCACGCCGCTGACGGCCGACGAGGGCGGCTTCCTGGCGATCGCAAGGGCGTGGGGTGACGGACGCGCGCTGTACTCGCAGGTGTGGGTGGACCGACCGCAGGGTCTGCTCGTCGTCTACCGGATCTGGGACGACCTGACCGGCGGGCACACCCAATCGGTCCGGCTCCTGGCGATCGTCTTCGGGGCGTTGGCCGTCGTCGCCGCCGCCGAGATCGGTCGCGTCGTCGCCACACCCATGGCGGGGGTCGTCGCGGCGTTGCTGGTTGCGGTGTGCTCGTCCGCTCCCGCCCTGGAGGGGTTCTCTGCGAACGGTGAGCTGCTCAGCGGCGCGGTCTCCGTCGTCGCCATCGCTGTCGCCTGCCGAGCGCTGCACAGCGTGGCGGACAACCGGTCGATGGTGGCCTGCGGCGTGCTCGGCGCGCTGGCCCTGTCGATCAAGCAGTCCGCGTTCGATGGCCTCGCCGCCGTCGGCATGTGGCTGCTGTTGAGCTTGCTGTTCGAGTGGCAGGATCGACGCAGGAGCCTGCGTCAGCTCGGACAACTGACCATCGGAGCGACCGCCGTGCTCGGCGCCCTGGCCCTGCACGGAGCGTTGACCGGCTGGCGCGAGTGGTGGTACGCGATCGCCGGCTACCGCGTCGAGTCGCGCAGTGCGCTGATCGGCGCGGACTGGCAGCGCCTTCGTCAGACCGCCCACGCCGCGCTGCCGATCCTCGGCCCGCTGCTCGTCGCCGTTCTCGTCGCCTGCGTCGGCTCGCGCGGGCGTCGCACCCCCCGTCGTGACGTGCGCGCGGTCCGCCCGCCGGACTGCTCGGTCGCCCTCGTGCCGTTGTGGCTCGCCGCGGCAACCGGCGGGTTCTTGATCGGCGGCCAGTTCTACGTTCACTACTGGATCATCCTGACGTTCCCGGTCTCGGTGGCAGCGGCGGTGCTGATCGCCTCGATCCGGACCAAGGCGCTCAGCGCCGTGCTGGCCGTGCTGGTCGTGGTCCCGGGTCTGCTCAGCGGCGTCCACTTCATCACGCTGCCCCGATCGCAGGTGCTCGTCGAGGTCAGCGACTACCGGCGGTCGGCCCAGGAGGAACGGGTCGGCGAGTGGTTCCTGCGCACGCACACAGGGGGCGAGTCGCTCTACGTGCTCTGCGCCAGCGCAGCGGTCTACGCCTACGCACATCAGGATCCACCGTTCCCGTACCTGTGGTTCGACAACGTCCACGCGGTCCCCGGCGCGTCGGCGCAGCTGCGGGCTCTGCTCGGCAGACCGGGTGGGCAACCCACCTACATCGCCCTGTTCCAGAAGCCGGTCAACTGCACGCTCGACGGCGCGAGTCGGCGCTTGCTCGCCGCGCAGTACGAACCGTTCACGCGTGTCGACGGCATCTCGATCCTGATCCTCGACGCGACGACGCGCCATGGCTGACTCGCCGGCCGGCAGCGAGCGTGCGGATCGGTTTCGACGTCGTTCAGCGCGGCACGGCGTGCCAGTGCTCGGCGATGCCGAAGCCGTCGCGACCCTCGATGTGGAAGCGGGCGAGGCCCTCGTTCACGAACGTCACGCCGTCGCGGCGCGGGATCTTGGTCGGGCAGATCGTCAGCACCGTCCCGTCGACGACGATCGCTCTCCCTCGGCCATCGGTGGCGCGCAGCTGCACGGCCCGGTGCAGGAGCGGGTTGCCCGGGTCGTACTCGGTCGTCATCGTCACGTCGGTGAGATCGAGCGTCGCGCCGTCGCGCTGGATCCAGCCCTTGCCCTTGAACGTGCCGTCGGCGGTCTTGCCGCATGCCCCACCCAGCGCCAGATCGGCGCCGAAGTTCATCGAGAACCAGTTCAGGAAGCAGCCGCGCTGGACCGTCGCAGGGCCGCCGGCCTTGGCGGCGGTGCCGCTCGGGGCCTGCCAGGTGCGCGGCCCCCACGACTTGTCGCGCACGCCGTACCCGTGCACGTCCCACCGCTCGTCACCGACGCGGATCTCGCCACTGACCCGGCCGGTCTGCTCGAAGTGCCCCTGCGCGCCGCCGACCGCGTAGTGCGGCGCGCTGATCGCCTCGAAGGCAACCTCCATGTCGAGCTGTGTCGGACGGTTCCAGCCGGCGGGCCGGTCCTTGGTTGCGGCCAGCATCACCGTCGGCTCGACCATGTCCTGGGCGTCGCCCGAGTAGACGATCTCCCACCGCTGGAACGCCTCGCCACGACGCAGCGTGAGGTGACCGACGGACGGATCGGACGAACCGAGTGCCGTCACGGCCGATGGGCTGAGATCCGTGCGCCGGCCGTACGTGAACGCGACGCGACCGCCTGGCAGGTACACGGCGTGCAACGCGTCGGCCCAGCCGTCGTGCGGACGGAACCCCATGCGGGTGAACGCGCCCACCCCGGTCTCGGGATCGACGAAGTTGAAGTAGTAGCTCTCGCTCCACGCGGGGTCGTCGCCGACAGGATGGAACAGTTCGTCGGCAGGATCGGCGTCGGTCATCGTTCAGGTGTAGTCCCGACGGCCCTTCGAAAGCGAGTGGACGGCGGCAGCAGTGATCTCACGCCCGAGGGGACGGTGGCGGTGCTCGGCACCGCGACCGTCCCTCGCGGGCGAGCCGTGATCGGTCAGCGTGAACGCCGGCGGTCGCGCCGCAGCGATCAGTGGTCGGTCTTCCTGGTCTCGTCGACGACGTCGCCGCCTTCGACCTCGATGCGCTCCTTGCGCACCGTCTCGTTGACCGGGACCTGCTCGGTGGTGGTCTGCTTCTCCAAGCCGATCCGCTCCTTGGCGACAGTTCGCTTGGAGACATCGACGACCTCCTCCGACAGGACGATCTCCTCCTCGCCCTCGACGAAGTCGCCGACGCCGGCGGTGTCGCCCTCGCGGACCGGTTCGCGCACGACCCGTGCCATCTGCCGCTGGACCGGCACGGTCACCTGCACGTTCTCCGTCTCGACCCACTTGCGCAACTTGACCCGGCCCGCCTCGCGAGTGTGCTTGTCGATCGACAGCTCCTCTTCCGCGCGCACCATCGAGGCCCCCCGGTCACCTGAGCTGACGCCGGTGGGCGTCGTGGTCGCCGGGGCCGGCGCCGGCGTGCCCGGCCGATCGCTGCCTGCATGGTCCGTGTAGCCACGGCCGTAGTAGGCGTACAGCGTCCGCTCCTCCTCGATCGACAGCGAGCCGTCGGCGTCGGTGCGCGGTGCATCCTTGATCTTGTCCTTGTCGTAGGCAACGACGACGCGGTCCCCGTCGACACGCGCGCCTTCGACCGGCACGAAGCTGACCTTCGTGCCGAACAGGCCGGTGCTGACGGCGAGCCAGTCCGGCACGTTGCTGTCGACATCGACATCGACGTAGACGTCGCTGACCGTGCCGACCTTGCTCCCTCCAGAGTCGGTCACCGTCCGGCCCATCCACGTGTTCACCTGCGGGTTGCGTTGATCACTCATCTCAGTCGTCCTTTTGCGTGTCCACGCGGGGGCGTGGGAAAGGCCGGGTTCGACCTTCACCTACCTAACGCGTTCGGGGGGTACGCATCACGCGGGACTTCGCGCCGCCGATCGACTTGTAGGTTCGACGGGTGGACGACGATGTGCGGCTGGTCGAGCTCACCGACGTGATCCGTAGGACGCTGCGATCGCGCACGTCCGATCCCCACCTGATCGAAGACATCACCCAGGACGCAGTGCTGCGGGTGGCCGTGGCCCAGCCGCAGCTCGAGCCCGAAGCGCTGCGCGCCTACGCGATCGTGACCGCCCGCAACGGCCTGATGGCCCACCATCGCAAGCAGAGCGTCGCCTCTCGCCACGCGCACCGCGTCGTCGACTACACGACGCTCGACGGAGCCGAGGAGCTGACCCTCGAACGCGAGGAGACGGACGCGCTGGCACAGGCCCTCGACACCCTCGCCGATGGCGACCGGCGACTGCTCCTCGACCACGAGGTCGACGGAGTCGGCGTCGCCGAACTGGCGGATCGCCACGCCGCTTCGTCCGGCGCGATCGCGATGCGCTTGGCCCGTGCCCGGGCCGTGCTGAGGCTCGAGTTCCTGCTCTCGTTCCGAAGGGTGACGCTGCCGACCGACCGGTGCCGGCAGGTGCTGCTGGCGATCTCCGCCGGGGACCAGCGGCGCCAGCTCACGCTCGACGCGTCCGAGCACTTGATCGGCTGCGAGGCCTGCGCGCAGCTCTCCGAACCGCTCGTCGAACGGCGCCGCGGGGCCGCGGCCTGGTGGTTCCTGCCGGTGCCGGCCTGGATCGCCCGACTCGGCCGGAAGATCCGCGACAGCCGGCCCGCTCAGGCTGTGACTGCGCTGGTGATCGCCGTCGTCGTCGCCGCCACGGCGCTCGCCGTCCCCGCCGGCCACGGCAGCACACGCAGCGCGACACCGGAGTCGTCGACGTCCGCGCTGCTCGCGCCCTCGACCACGACCGCTGCGCCGCCGCAGGCATCCGCATCAGCGCAGCCCGCCGAGACATCGCCGCCGACCGCCGCGGCGACGTCAGCGACCGCGGCGCCGCCGGCACCCGCGCCGCCGGCCTGTCCACCGCTCGCCGCGGCCTTCGAGGCCGTCCCGCCGCCGACGTGCCTGTACACGCTGGTCGGGATGGCAGTCGTCGAGGTGCCCGCCAACGAAGGTTTCTGGATCCGCTCCACCGACGGCGCACCGATGTGGGTGCACCTGGTCGGACATGGCGAGTCACCGCAGCACGTCGTCGCTGGGGAAACGGTCACGCTGCATGCATCGGTCGTCGCGGTCACCACACCGGCGGCCGGCGGTTTGCCCGCCGACCAGGCCGACCGGCTCGCCGCACGGCCGGTGTTCCTCGCCGTCCGCTACCAGGACCTCACGATCGACGGCGGTGCGTCGCCCGCAGCGCCCCCCGTGCCGACCGCCGGCGCGCCGGGATAGGTTCTGGCGACCGCCGGTGACCACGGTGGTTGAGGTACGAGGGGGAACGCGATGCAGGTGATCGACGCGACCGATGCGGCGATGCTGGTCGAACCTGGCGACACGATCACGGTGAGCGGGCTGCTCGGCAACATGGTCCCCGATCTGGTCCTCGACTCGCTTGAACGGCGGTTCGTCGACACCGGTTCGCCGCACAGCCTGACCGAGATCCATCCGTGGTTGTATGGGGCGCCGTCGGGGACGGGGTTGAACCGGTTCGCCCATCCGGGCTTCTTGAAGCGGATCATCGGCAGCACCTACATCCTCCCGGTGTTGAACAAGTCGGCGGAGATCAACCGGCTGGTCCTCGATGATGGCGTGGAGGGCTATTGCTGGCCGGCCAACGCGATCTTCCAGACGTTGCGCGCCACCGGTGCTGGCAGGGCCGGGTACATGACGACGATCGGTGTCGACACGTTCGCCGACCCGCGCCGCGACGGCGGGCGGCTCAACCCGTCGGCCAAGGAGGACCTGATCGAACTGGTCACCGTGGGCGGAGTGGAGCAGCTGTTCTATCCGTCGATCCCGATCGACGTGGCGCTGATCAAGGCCAGCACCGCCGACACGGAGGGCAACCTGTTCTGCGAGAACGAAGGCCTCACCCAGGGCATCCTCGTCCAGGCGACGGCTGCGAGGAACTCTGGTGGGATCGTCATCGCCCAGGTCAGGCGGGTCGTCGAGGCCGGTTCGATGCACCCGCTGATGGTCGAGGTGCCCGGCGTGGTCGTCGACTACGTCGTCGTCCACGAAGCCGGCCGCCAGCACGAGTACGGCCCGACAGTGGGCGACGTGCCGGCGACCACGGGCGAGTACCGCATGCCGTTGCCCGAGGTGGCGACGGTGGCGCAGTGCGCTGGCAAGGTCATCGGGCGGCGGGCACTGATGGAGGTCGCGCACGGTGATCTGGTCAACGCCGGCGGTGGTGTCCCGATCGAGTTCATGTTCGCGGTGGCGCACGAGGAGGGCGTTCAGCCCGACTTCAGCTGGAGCGTCGAGCACGGGGTGTTCGGTGGCCTGTCGTTGTCGGCGACGCACTGGAACCCGACGGTGATCACGACCCCGGCGTGGTTGCTCGACTTCTACAACGGCGGTGGCCTCGACCAGTCGTTCCTGGCGATGGGCGAGGTCGATCGGCACGGCAACGTCAACGTCGGCCGCCTCGGCGACCAGCTGCCCGGGCCGGGCGGGTTCACCGACATCGCGGCAGGGACGCGCAAGGTCACGTTCTGCGGGACGATGACGGGCGGCGGCCTCGCGGTCGAGGCCACCGGTGGGCGCCTGGCGATCACGCGGGAGGGTACGATCACGAAGTTCGTCGGCGACTGCCAGATGGTCTGCTTCAGCGGCCGCCAGGCGGTCGCGCGTGGCCAGGAGATCACCTACGTCACCGAGCGGGCCGTGTTCCGGCTTGCCGAGGACGGTCTTGTGCTCACCGAGGTGGCCCCCGGGATCGACGTGCAGACGCAGGTGCTCGACCGCGCCGACTTCCCGATCCGCGTCTCTGCCGACCTGGCGCCGATGGATGCGCGGCTGTTCGAGGACGGCGTGATGCAGCTCCGCCTGCGCACTCGCGAGCGCAACATCCGCCGGCCCCGCTGACGGCGCGGCGCCGGCTGCCGCGCCGTCATGCGTCGGCCGATCAGTTCGGGGTCAGCACCAGCGACGCGTTCTGGCCGCCGAAACCGAACGCGTTGAACTGCAGCGCCTGGACGTCGGCCTGGCGCGGCTTGTCGAGGACGAGCTCGAAGTTGGCCTCCGGGTCGACGGTGGTCGTGCTCGCGGTCGGGAGCACCTCGCCGCGGGCCATGCCGATCGTGCCGGCGACGATGTTCATCGCCGCTGCCGAGCTGCCCGGATGGCCCATGTGGCCCTTCATCGAGGTCACCAGCAGGTCCCGGCCACGGTCGGCGAACACGTCGTTGATCGCCCGGATCTCGGCCATGTCGCCCTTCGGTGTCCCCGTGCCGTGCGCGTACACCGCAGTCACCTTCGTCCCGCGCGGCAGATCGGCCTCCGCCAGCGCCTGGCGCATCACCAGCGCCTCCCACTCACCGGTCGGGTTCGGCGACGACGGGTGGTACGCGTCGGCGAGGTTCGCGTAGCCGCGGATCACGCCGTGGATCTTCGCGCCGCGCGCTTCTGCGTGCTCGCGGGACTCCAACACGAACATCCCGGCGCCCTCGCAGCCGGCGATGCCGGTGCGGTCGCGGTCGAACGGACGGCAGACCTTCGAGGGATCGTCGGCGGGCTTGGTCATCCCATACGCGATCGCGTTGGACCCGAGCGCCGACATGAAGTCGACCCCGCCCGTGCCTTCCGTGGCGCCAGTGATCGCGACGTCCGCTGCGCCCGACTGGATGAATCGGCACGCCGTGCCGATCGAGTCGACACCGCCGGCGCACGCGGTGGTGACCGTCATGAACGGCCCGTGCAGGTGGTACGCCATCGCGATCTGCGACGCCGCCATGTTCGGCCAGATGAGGATCTGCAGCTTGCGCGGCACCGCAGAGACGCCCTCGGTCTCGAGCAGGTGCTGGGCCCGCTCCACGGCGCGCGTCCCACCCATGCTGGTGCCCATCACGATCGCCGTGCGGAACGGGTGCAGCTCCTCGATGCCAGCGTGATCGAGGGCCTGCTTGGCGCCGGCCAACGCGAACTGGGCGAAGCGGTCGGAACCTTCGGCGACCTGCGCGCTCATCCAGTCCTCCGGTTTGAAGTCGCGGACTTCGGAGAACCACGAGCCCGCCTCCGGCGGCATGCACGGCGTCGGACGCAATGCGATCTCACACGCCGCCAGACTGTCGTAGTACTCGTTGATGTTGCAGCCGTACGGGCTGACGATGCCCAGACCGGTGATGACGACTTCTGGCTTCGACACGTGCGTCCCCTCGTTGTTCGGCACTCGGGTCCGGCACGACCCGACCCGAGTCTCCGGTCGTGGCGCGTCTGTCACCGGCCGGGCACCGCACACTGCGGCACGACACGAGACTATGACCCGCAAGGGAGGTGCGTCCACGTCCGGCAAGGGGCGGGCGGCGCGGTCAGCCCAGCGCCTCCACGGTGGCGCGTTGCTTTTCGTCGAGCGAGTCGAAGGTGGTCAGGGCTGCGACGTTCTCGCGAATCTGTTGTGGCCGGCTCGCGCCGAGCAGGACGCTGGCCAGGTTGGGATGGCCGAGCGCGTACGCCATGGCGAGGTGCGCAGCCGGCACACCCCACGACGCAGCCAGCTCGCCGAGTGGCCCGGCGATGGCGGTGCCGCGCTCGATGACAGGCGACTGGTCAACGGCGGCGCGGCCCGTGCCGCCGTTCGCATACCTGCCGGTGAGCGCGCCTCCGGCGAGCACGTGCGCGGCGACGAGCCCGATGCCGCCGCGGTCGAGGGCGGCGAGGATCTCGGGATCGGACGACTGGCCATGGTCCGCCAGGCTGCACGCCATCTGGGCGGCGGCTGGGGCGGGCGCGCCGGTCGCGGCGCAGACGTCGAGCGCATCGGCGATGCGGCGGCCCGACCACATCCCGGTACCCCACGCCCGCGCCCTCCCGGACCGGATCAACCCGGCGACCTGCTCGACCACCACCGCCACTGCGGGCGCTGTCGGCGCCGGCATCGCGTAGATCACGTCGACGTGGTCGAGACCCATCCTCGCCAGCGACCCGTCGAGCTCGGCCGCGGCGTCCTGCTCCGGCCAGTGCTCCCACCACAGCTTGTTGGCCACCGTCACGTCCGCACGGCGCCAGCCTGCGGCCCGGAACAGCTCGCCGAAAACGACCTCCGACCAGCCAGTCGGGATCGGCGCGGTTCCGGTCTCGTCGTCGTAACGGGCATCGTCGAGGAAGTCGATGCCGGCCTCCCGAGCGGCCGACATCACCGCCAACCCGGCGTCGCGATCGATCCGCTCGAACGTCCGCCACGAGCCGAGCGACATCACCGACACGGAGATGCCCGACGTGCCGAGCGGGCGGTGGGGCAGCGTCATCGCACGATTGTCGCAGCCGTCGCCGCGCCGGCTGGTGTCAACGGTGCGCGCGGTCGGAGCGCGGTCGGGTCGCGCGAGGCCCCGGTGGTCCTCGCATGGCATGCATCATCGCTGCGCCGCTTCGGTCGATCTCGCGCATCACATTGAACGTGATATTTCTCTTGTCGAGCCAGTTCGGAGGGTGGAGAATAGCGGCTCCGCCGAACCCTCGGCGGCTGAGTCGAGCCAGATCAATGATCTGGTGAGTGAGGGGGAGGACGTGGCAGCGCAGCCCCAATTCGATGCGGTCGACGTCCACCATGCAGTTGTCGACTCGTGGCTGCAGAGCAATCCCGGGCACCACGCCAAGGATTTGCTCGGCAAGTTCGTATCGCTCGGCGCAGGGACGTTCATGTTCAAGGCAACCGAGGGTCGAACGTTCAAAGACCCGCGCTTTCGCGAGCTCGTCCAGATCGCCGCCGACCTGGGGGTGACGCAGATTGGCGCATATCACGTCAACTTGCGCGGCGACGGCGGTTTGAGCCGGGTCGACGAAGAGATCGCCAACTTCCTCGCGCAGATCGACGGGCTGCCGATCGGGGCGTGGATGGTCGACTGGGAGACGTGGCAGAAGAAGAACGCGGCCGGCGATTTCGTCGCCCTGCCACCCGACGACCCGGCGACAGGCGGAACCGTCGAGCAGACCGTGGCGTTGTTGACGAAGCTCGATGCGCAGCGTCCTGGACGCGTCCTCCTCTACGCCGGGCTGCCGATGGTCTCACGCATGGTCAACGACGCCCGGCTGAGCGCGTTCCCGCTGGTGTACCCGGACTACCGCCACACATCGGTTGCGGACCCGATCGCGGCGGCGACCAGCGGGGGGATCACCGGTGCGAAGTCGAGGATGGTGGTGCACCAATGGGCGGGATCTCACGGTCAGCTCGGCTTCGATTCGAGCCACGTCCTCGATCGTGCTCGATTCGACGCGGTGTTCGGTGGATCGGCGTCGAACGGGCACATCATCGCTCCCACCGCAACGACCACGGAGGCCATCGTGAACCAACTTCCCGACATCAACCCCGGTGACCGGGGCGACCAGGTCAAGCGCCTGCAGGGCCTGCTCTTGGCGGCGGGCTTCGCGCCGGGCACGCTGGACGGGGTCTACTCCGCGCAGGGGAACAGTCCGACCCGTTCCGCCCTGGTCGGCTTCCAGAGCGCCAAGGGCATCGCCCAGGACGGCAAGGTCACGATCGGCGTCTGGCAGTCCCTGCTCGGCGTCTGACGCGCCGCCGTCCAGACGCCTCGAATCAGCTGTTCCAGGCCAGCACGACCTCCGGCAACGGTCCCGGCATCGGGGCGGCGAGGTCGACGCCCGTCAAGTCGGCGACCTGTGCCCTGAGCCACGTCGCGAACTCGGAGCTGTCGGTGGCGAGATCTGAGAACGCGCTCTCGACGTCGCCTTCGAACCACACCAGCATGAAGGTCCCCATCGGGGTCTGTTGCATGGTCCAGGTCTCACGAGTGACGTCCGAGCGCGCCTGCATCTTGGCGAAGTCCGCTTTCCGCGCACCGATCGTCTCGGCGGCGAACTCGCGTGCGGCGTCCTCCTTGCCTTCCAGAATCGGAAACACTCCGTTGAAGATGCCCATTCGATGAACCCCCCTCTCGTCCCCCGAGGGGGCAGCGTAGTACGGCCGGCCACGGCGCATCTCCGGGATGTCGCGGCCAGCCGTTGCGCGGATAGTCGAGGTTGACGCGTGGCATCGTGGCGGTCGTGGTCACCACCGACGCACCTCGCCCGAACCCGGCGGCGACGAAGACGTGGGTGCTGCACGTCGACCTCGACCAGTTCCTCGCCGCCGTCGAGGTGCGTCGCCGGCCGGAGCTCGCCGGGTTGCCGATCGTCGTCGGTGGTGACGGCGATCCGCTCCGGCTGCGCCAGGTGGTCGCGACCGCGTCGTACGCGGCCCGCGCGTTCGGGATCCGCTCGGGGATGCCGCTCGGCCAGGCGCTGCGCCGCTGTCCCGACGCTGTGTTCCTGCCGTCGGACCGCCCGGCCTACGATGCCGCGTCGGCCGAGGTGATGGCCGTGCTGCGGACCCTGGCCGCGACCGTCGAGGTGTGGGGCTGGGACGAGGCCTTCCTCGGGGTCAGCACCCACGACCCCGAGGCGTTCGCCGCCGACGCGAAGCAGCGTGTCGCCGACGCGACGGAGTTGTCCTGCGCGGTCGGGATCGGCGAGACGCGGCTGCTCGCCAAGACGGCGACCGGGTTCGCCAAGCCGGGCGGCGTCGCCCGGCTGATGCGTCGGGAGTGGATCCCGACGATGGGCGCCAAGCCGGTGACTGCGATCTGGGGCATCGGCGGCCGTACCGCAGCCAGGCTGGGCGACCTCGGCATCGTCACCGTCGAAGATCTTGCCCGCGCCGACCACGAGCAGCTGGCGCGCAGCTTCGGCCCGACGATCGGCCCGCACCTGCGCGTGCTCGGGCTCGGCGGCGACGACTCGCCGATCGTCGACGAGCCACACGTCGCCCGCGGGCGCAGCAGGGAGGAGACGTTCACCGCCGACGTCGCCGATGCCGCTTCGATCGCGGCCCATGTGCAACGCCTGGCGCGCGAGGTGACGGCGGCGGTGGTGGCCGACGGCCGCCGGGTCACCCACGTCGCGGTCAAGGTGCGCACGGCGACGTTCTTCACCCGCAGCAAGATCAGCAAGCTCCCCGCTCCGAGCACCGACCCGGAGGAGGTCGCCGCCAAGGCGTCGACGGTGCTCGCCCGCTTCGGCGAGCTCCGGCCCGTGCGCCTGCTCGGGGTGCGCGTCGTCCTCGAGCTGCCACCGTGACCGGCCTGGCGGTCGGTCGCTCGTGCAGCTATGAATGGCGGGTGCCGATGCGCGCCCGTGCGTTCGATCTCGCCGATGACGAGGAGGTCCAGCAGCACTTCCACGAGCGCGGCTGGACCGATGGCCTGCCGGTCGTCGCCCCGACCCCGCAGCGCGTCGCGGCGATGCTCGAATGGGCCGGGATCCCGGCGGACCACGTGATCGGTGTCGAGCAGGTCAAGGGTCGCGGCCTGACGGCCGAGAAGGTGGCGATCAACGCCGTGCTGGCCGGTTGCGTCCCGCCGCACTTCCCCGTCGTCATCGCCGCGGTGGAGGCGATCTGCAAGCCGGAGCTGCTCGTGCACGGCGCCACGGCGTCGACGGGTGGATGCGCGATCCTGCTCGTGGTCAACGGTCCGATCCGCAGGCAGCTGCAGATGTCGTCGGCGCACTCGGCGCTGGCCGGGCCCGATCGTGCGTCGGTGTGCATCGGCCGCGCTGTCCGCCTGGTGCTGCGCAACCTGCTCGAGGTCCGTCCCGGCGAGCTCGATCGCTCCACCCTCGGCCCTCCCGGGAAGTTGTCGTGGTGCGTCGCGGAGGACGAGGAGGGCGGCGCGCCGTGGATCCCGCTCGGGGTGGAGCGGGGCATCCCCGCCGACGTCTCGTCGGTGACAGCGTTCGCAGCGTCCGGCCCGCGTCAGATCATGAACGAGTGGACGACGGATCCGGCAGCGCTGCTGACCACCGTCGTCGCCGAGATCAAGGCGTCGATGCTGCACTACTCGATCTGGGCGGGCAACTACGCCGTCGTCTTCCCACCCCAGGTTCGGGCCGTCCTCCACGCCGGCGGCTGGTCGAAGGCGGATGTCCGCCGGTTCGTCTACGACCATGCCGTTGTGCGCCGGTCGGAGTGGGAGCACGTCGGCAAGTCGGCGGTGGTGTCGTTGCGCAACCGCGACACGGAGTACAGGGCCCTGCCGTCGCCCGATCACCTGCTCGTCGTCTCGGCGGGCGGCGAGGCCGGCGGTTTCGTCGCGGTCATCCCGCCGTGGCTCGGCCCGAAGTCGAGCGCGACCACCGCCGCCATCGGTGCCTGCGTCGACTGTGGTCCGCCACCGGACGCGAGTGGAGCGGACCTCCGATGATCGTCGTGCTCGACCCGAGCTTCGAAGAGGCGCCGTCGTCGTTCGAGCTGCCGGCGCGCCCTGCGACACTCGTCGGTGCGACCGTCGGGATCATCTCCAACGGCAAGGTCGGTACCCGCCCGTTCTTCGACCACCTCGAGCGCCTGCTGCGCGAGGAGTGGCGTGTCGGCGACGTCGTCAGGCGTGCCAAGCGCAACTACTCGGCTCCCGCCGAGGCCGAGCTGATCGCCGAGGCGGCCGGCTGGGCGGTGATGTTCGCCGGTATCGGCGATTGAGGCAGTTGCTCGTCGTGCAGTCTGCACGACGCCGTGAGTGCAGAACGTCTCGGCACCCCCGCGGTCGCAGTGATGACCGACGCGTTCACCGACGGCGCGGAGCTGATGGCCGCCGCCCTCGGCGTCGCCGGCTACCCGTTCGTCGTCATCCACCACCCGATCGCCTCGGCCACCGACGCGCAGCTCGCGGACAGGGCGCGCAGCACCATCGAGCAGTCCCAGCGGCTGCTGATCGGCTGAGCCACGCGGGGCGCACGGCGGGCGGCGGCCGAGCAACCTCGGGCCGGCTCAGCGGCGAGCGTCGCGACCGACGGTGAGCAGCGTCTGCCACAACTGCTCGAACTGCTCGTCCGGCGCAGGGGTCGGGTGTTGGCCTCGCCGCACTGCGACGCCGATCGAAGCGGCATCGACCATTCCATCGGGGCGCGCCGCGAGGCGCGCGATGTCGGGCATCGTCGGTGCATGGACGTCGATCGGCACGTCGGTGGCGGCGAGCTCTGAGCCATCGTGGCGCCGCAGCTCGAACCCGTAGCGCCCTGCCGCGTCGGCGAGGTCGCGCTCGACCCGGGTGCCGGTGAACGAAGGATCGAGCACGAGCGCGTCGACGTCGGTGCTCAGATCGACGCCCCCGTGCACCTGCGCCTCCAGATAACCGTCGAGGCGGCGAGCCGGAGTCGCTGCCACGACGGCTCCGTCGAGGGCGCGCAGCAGTGCTCCGCGACCGAGGCCACGGTCGAGCAGTGCGCCGGCCGCTGCCTGTTCGGCGAGGCCGGCGAGCAGGCTCCAGCACGCATCGAACGTCCCGACGTCGCGCGGCCCGGCACGACTGTCACCGATGCACATCGTCGTGCGCTCGCGCACGTGCGGTGCGAGCACCAGGTAGGCCGAGCCGAACCGGGGCGAACCCCCATGCGGATCGCCCAGCAGATCGAACGCCCCGTACACCGGCCACTCGACCGTGGCCGAGCCCGCCGCCTCGTACGCGAAGCCGAACAGCGCACGCTCGAAGCGCTGCGGGTCCTCCGCGGCCGCACCGTCGCCGGCGTCGGAGGTCCCGGTCGCACGCCGACTCCGGTACCGGCCTCCTGCGAGGAGCGCCGCGGCGACCGTCGAACCTGACTTGTCGACCCGGTCCGGATGGAAGTTCAACGTCAGCCGGCCAGCGGTGGCGAACTGCTCCGCGCGCTCGGGCAGCCGGTTCTCGCGGTCGGCGCCGATCGCCGCGTCCCACCGCGCCGCGGCGTCACCGCGCGATCTCAACGCGCGCTCGCGCACGGCGCGCAGCGCAGGGTCCGTCGGCATCATTCAGCCGTCCCGGGGAACGCCGGCACCGAATCGGCGCGATCGAGCGGACCGTCGCGCCGCACGGCGGAGTCCGCTGGAGATCCTGTTCGCCTCGAACGACTCGCCACCGTGTTCGCCTCCCCGTTGGCGCTCCGACCGTAGCCCGCGCTCGATGTTCCGCGTCCGCCGTCGCCCCAGTCGACTGCACATGCCCCGGATCTGTGTGGCAAGGTCCGTTGTCAAAGACGCGACCGAGATGGTGGTCCGCGACGAGAACGTGGGAGCTGCGATGACGACGGTCATTCCCGAACCGGACCTGCACAACGTGTGGCGTCTGGAGACGCCTGGCAACGAGGGCTGGTCGCGCTCGGCGCGGCCTGATTCGCCCGACAAGTACTTCATGGTCTCCGCCGACGGTCACGTCATGGAGCCGAGCGACCTGTGGGTGAGTCGCATGGCACCCGAGCTCCGCGACCGTCTGCCGGGCGTGATCGTCGACGCCGAGGGCAACCAGCTGCAGAAGACGGAGGGCTTCCGGCCGACGAAGCTACTCAACGTGCCGCTGGAGGGCCACGAGAAGCTGCGCAACAGCTCCGGCCGCACCCCCGAGGCGCGGATCAGCGACCTCGCCCTCGACGGCGTCGACGCCGAGATCCTCTTCCCCAACAGGGGCCTGACGATCTGGGCCACGCCGGACGCGGTGTTCAGCCAGGCGATGTGCCGGGCCTACAACGAGTGGGCATGGGAGACCTTCGGCCCGGTCAACGAACAGCTCGCGCCATTGGCCTGCGTGGCCACCGGCGACCTCGACGGCGCGATCGCCGAGATCCAGCGCTGCGCCGCACTGGGGTTCAAGGGGCTGTGCCTGCCGTGCAAGCCCGTGTTCGGGCCGCCGAACCACGAGGACCTCAACTACAACCTGCGTGAGTTCGACCCGCTGTGGGACTGCATCGACGACGTCGACCTGCCGATCACATTCCACGTCTCCACAGGGCGCGATCCGCGCACGGCACGCAGCCAGGGCGGTGCGGTGATCAACTACACCGTCCACTCTCTCGCCCCGACGATGGAGCCGCTCGTCAACATCTGCGCCTCCGGGGTGGCCGAGCGTCATCCGAACCTGCGCTTCGGCAGCATCGAGGCCGGCATCGGCTGGGTCGCGTGGATGCTCGAGGCGATGGACGAGGCCTACCGCAAGCACCACATGTGGGTGCGGCCGAAGCTGGAGCTGCTGCCCAGCGACTACTTCCGCCGCCAGGGTTTCGCGAGCTTCCAGGAAGACAGCGCCGGCCTCGACCTGGCCCGCCAGCACGGCCTCGTCGACAACTTCCTGTGGGCCAACGACTTCCCCCACCACGAGGGCTCGTGGCCGTACTCCGCCCAGGCGATCGAGCGGACGATGGGCGGGCTCGACGACGCAGAACGGGCCAGGATCCTCGGCCTCAACAGCGCGCGCATCTTCAACCTGCACATCCCATCGCGCTACCTCGACCACGCCGACGCGGCTGCGGTCGCGGCCAACGCGACGGGACCGCGCACGTGACCGAGCGCACACTGCGCGGCAAGGCCGCGGTCGTCGGTGTCGCCGAGACGACGTACTACCGGCGCGGCGGGTCACCAGACCCCGAGTTCAAGCTGGCCATCACTGCGGTGCTGCGCGCCTGCGCGAACGCGGGCATCGATCCGAAGGACATCGACGGATTCTCCTCGTACAGCAACGACCGCAGCGATGCGTCGCACCTGTCAGCAGCGCTCGGCTGCCATCAACTGAGCTTCGCGTCGATGCAGTGGGGCGGCGGGGGCGGTGGTGGCTCGGGGGCCGTCGCCAACGCTGCCGCGGCGATCGCCACAGGCCAGGCGGAATGCGTCGTCGTCTTCCGGGCGCTGGCGCAAGGCCAGTTCGGTCGGTTCGGGCAGGGCTCGCGTAGCCGGATCGTGTCCGGCCCATTCGCCCACAGCATCCCGTTCGGGCTGATGTCGCCTGCGCAGATGTTCGCGATGAAGACAAACCGGTTCATGCACGACCATGGAGTGAAGCAGGAGGCACTGCGCGCGATCTCGATCGCGGCGTACGAGCACGCCCAGCACAACCCGCGCGCCGTGATGTACGGCCGCCCGCTCGACGAGGCCACGTACGACTCCTCGCGATGGATCACCGAGCCGTTCCACCTCTACGACTGTTGCCAGGAGAACGACGGCGCAGCGGCGATGGTGCTCGTGTCGGCCGAGCGCGCCAAGGACTTCGACCACCCGCCGTGCTACGTGCTCGCCGCCGTCTCGGGCTCGCAGCACCGAGCAGACGCGCCGATCCACAACACGCCGGAGTACGCATCGTCGAGCTTCAGCACCGTCGCCCCCCGGCTGTACGCGATGGCCCACCTCGCACCCGCAGACGTCGATGTGCTGCAGAGCTACGAGAACTTCACCGGCGGGGTGATGATGAGCATCGTCGAGCACGGGTTCTGCACCGGCGAGGAGGTCAACGAGTTCTTCACCCCGGCGACGTTCCGGGCGCCAGACGGCCGCCTGCCGCTGAACACGAGCGGCGGCAACCTCGCCGAGTGCTACATGCACGGCCTCGGCTTGAACATCGAGGCGGTGCGCCAGATCTGGGGCGAGTCGACGTGTCAGGTGCCCGACGCAGAGGTCGCGATGGTCAGCTCGGGACCGATGGTCACCCCCGTCAGCTCGAGCATCTTCGGCAGCGAGGCGACCCTGTGAACACCACCACCCCGTACCTCAAGCCCGGCCTCGCCAAGCCGGCGCCGTCCACGGACGGCCTCGACGCACCGTTCTGGGATGGCTTGCGGCGTGAGCAGTTGCTGCTGCAGCGCTGCGCCACGTGCCGCCGGTGGCAGTGGGGTCCCGAGTTCCTGTGCCACCGTTGCCTGTCCTTCGATCTGGACTACGAGGAGACGGCTGCGGAGGGGATCATCTACAGCCACCAACGAGTCTGGCACCCCGTGCACCCGGCGCTCGCCGAGCAGGGCCCGTACATCGTCGTGCTCGTCGAGTTGCCGCAGGCCGACAACGTCCGGCTGATCGGCAACCTCCTCGGCGAGGCCGAGCAGCCGCTCGAGATCGGTGCTGCGGTCGCCGGCGTCTTCGAGCACCACGCGGACGACGAGCCGGCGCACACGTTGCTCCAATGGGTCGTGGTGTAACCCGCTCCGACCGTTCAGGGGGAGATCCGCGTGTCGAAAGGCTGGTCGACCACCCACCGTTCGAGCCATTCCCCATACCTGGCGTCACGACAGCACCGGGTCGGGGTCGCTGGGGTGGTCGTGCACGGCGCCCCGGTGCGACTCGATGCTCCGGGTTCAACGTCGCGGGGTGGGTGCCGTACGGTCGGCGCGGTGCGCGCGCCGTCGACGATCACGACTGCCCAGGGCACGTTCGTCGCTGACGTCGCCGGAGCAGCGGGCAGCCCGACGGTGCTGCTGTTGCACGGCTTCCCCCAGTCCCGGTACACGTGGCGCTCGATCGTGCCCGCGCTCGCCGGCGCCGGGTTCCACGCCGTTGCCCCAGACCAGCGCGGCTACACGCCCGGGGTGCGCCCGGACGACGTGGACGCGTATGCCACGACCAGCCTGGTCGGCGACGTGCTCGACCTGCTCGACGCCCTCGGGGTCGAACGCGCCCACCTCGTCGGCCACGACTGGGGCGGCCAGGTGGCGTGGCTGACGGCGGCACACCACCCCGATCGCGTCATCACCCTGACCGTCCTGTCGCGTCCCCACCCGGCGGCGTTCGCGCGATCGTTCGAGACCGATCCGGCGCAGGCCGATCGCTCGAGGCACCACCAGCGGATGACGGCCTCGGTCGCCGAGCGGCTGTGGTCCAACGGCTGCGCCGAGCTGCGCACGATGCTGACCAACGGCGGTGTGCCCGCCGCGGACGCCGATGCCTACCTGGCGACGTTCGCCGAACGTCCGGCGCTCGACTCGGCGATGAACTGGTACCGGGCGGCCGCAGCGGGCGGCGGCCTGCGTGCCTCCGCGACGCCGTCGATCACGGTGCCGACGTTGTACCTGTGGGGCACGGCCGACTCGACCGTCGGACGCATCGCCGCGGAGCTGACACGCGACCACGTCATCGCTCCCTACCGGTTCGTCGAGATCGACGGAGGCGGCCACTTCCTCACGGACGACGGTGCGGAGGCGATCGTCGAACGCGAGCTCCTCGCCCACGTCACCGCCTGACGGCGGGTTCGCCCGCCAATCGCTCACACGTTCTGGTCGCAGCCAGACCGTACGTACCGTTCCGCTGGCGAGCACCACCCATCGGTGGGTCGTTTGACTCATTGTGGCTGCCAATGCGCTCTTTCGCGGGTTCGTCGATACGTTGCGAAGCAGCAGCGACGGCGGCCGACGTCGCGGGAGCGGGGCGATGCGTGTGAAGATCCTGGGTTCCACGACCCTTGCCGTCGTGTCACTCCTGGCCGCCGCCGCTGCGATGACGAGCCCGTCGGCCGTGCTCGCGGACGCGCCGTCCGCCGGCTTCGCCGCGGCTGCCGTCGTGTCGCCTGACCCGACCGGTGCGCCCGGTCCGGTCCTGAGTGCGTCGGCCGCGGGTGCGACGGCTCCGGGCTCGACTGCGATGATCGTCCGCTTCGCCGAAGGGATCGATCCGGTGAACGAAGCAGGGCGGCTCGGCGTGCCGGCAACGTCGCTCGGCGCGATCTACGAGACGCCGTTCGTCGGGGCGGCCGTCGAGGCGTCGCCGGCGGAGGTGCGCGCGTTCAAGAACGATCCGAACGTCGTGTCGGTCGAGGCGGACCAGCGCGTGACGATCGCTGATGCATCCTCGAGGCAGGGTGTCGAGGACTCTGCGACGTGGGACCTCGACCGCATCGACCAGCGGCTGCTCCCACTTTCGGGCACCTACGACTCCGCCGGCACCGGTGCCGGAGTGGAGGTGTACACGTTGGACACCGGCATCAGAGCGGATCACGTCGAGTTCGGAGGTCGGGTCCATGAGGGCGCCTGGCTCGACGACGGTCTGGGGCCCGATGACTGCAACGGTCACGGAACACATGTCGCCGGCACGATCGGCTCTGCAACGTACGGTGTCGCCAAGGACGTCTCGCTGATCCCGGTGCGGGTGCTGGACTGCGCAGGAGCCGGATCCGCGTCCGGGATCATCTCGGGTCTGGACTGGATCGTCGCCAACCATCAACCAGGGGTTCCCGCCGTGTTGAACATGAGCATCGGTGGACCGGCCAGCAGCACGTTGGACCTTGCAGTGCAGGCCGCGATCGACGACGGCGTCGTCGTGGTCGACGCGGCCGGCAATGACGGCCAGGACGCCTGCCTGGAATCGCCGGCGCGGCTTCCGGCGGCGATCACCGTCGCAGCGACCGACAGCACCGACTTCTCCCCGTCGTGGTCGGATTTCGGCTCGTGCGTGGACCTGTTCGCACCGGGTGTCGACGTGCTGTCCACGTGGAACACCACGGCAACCGCCCTCAACGTCCTCTCCGGGACCTCGATGGCCTCCCCGCACGTCGCCGGTGTGGCCGCATTGATCCTCGCCGACCAACCGACGCTCAGCCCTGCAGGGGTGGCCGCGCAACTCATCGCGAACACAACTCCCGGTGTGGTCGACGACGCAGGCCGGGGAAGCCCGAACCTGCTCCTGTACTCCCCGCCTCCGCCGACTGCGCCGATCAATGCGACCACCCAGCCGGCCGTCGTTCCGCCCGTGCCGGCGTATTCGCCGGTGGTGCCGGCGCGGTTCGTGGATTCGCGTGGTGGTGGGTCGACGATTGATGGGTTGTTGAGTGGGGTCGGGTTGCGTGGTGCTGGCGTGGTGACTGAGGTGCAGGTGGCTGGTCGGGGTGGGGTGCCGGTGGATGCGTCGGCGGTGGTGCTGAATGTGACGGCGACTGAGGCGCAGGGTCCGGGGTTCGTGTCGGTGTTCCCGTGTGGGACGGATCGGCCGAACGGGTCGAGCTTGAACTATGTGGAGGGTGGGACGGTTGCGAATGCGGTGATCGCCAAGGTCGGGGTGGGTGGTCGGGTGTGTGTGTTCACGTATGCGGCGACGCACTTGATCGTGGACCTCAACGGCTACTACCGCCCGAGCTGACCACGCGGAAGGACATTCACGGAGTCCTCGCGCGGCCTCTCGGTACGGTCGTCGTCGATGACGCCGGTGTCGTCTGGACCGACGCGACGGTGGTGGCCGTTGGCGGCGGTGAGGACGGCGGAACCGTGGAGGGCGCGCTCGTCGTTGTCGTCGTCGGCGCGTGGGTCGTCGGCGGGCTCGGGGCGGCGGTGGTCGTCGTCGAGGTCGGCGCCGGCGTCGACGGGTCGGTGGCCGAGACGGTTGTCGTTGTGGGAACAACCGGGATCGTCTCGGCGGGCATCGAGGGCGGGCTGGTGGTCGCCGGCTCCGCCGGTGTCGCGGGAGCCGTCGTGGTCGGAGCATCCCTGACCGCCGGGCTCGGCGGCGCTGGGTCGACGGGGAGGGTGCCGGGGTCGGCGTCGGGGATCGGTGCCACCGGGGTCGCCGCAGGAACGGTGGCGGGCGGAATGATCGGTGTCGCCGGGGCCGGGAGGAACACGATTGCACCGGGAACGATGAGCGGGAGCAGCGCGGAGTAGAGCGCCCGGGCGTCGATCT
Organism: Acidimicrobiales bacterium; assembly: GCA_038213195.1. Taxonomy (GTDB): domain Bacteria; phylum Actinomycetota; class Acidimicrobiia; order Acidimicrobiales; family Ilumatobacteraceae; genus JAODBQ01. The sequence goes on from JBBQTN010000005.1 coordinate 36,863, forward strand.
CGTGGCCGGCGTAACGGGCCGGGAAGGCTGATTGTTCGATCAGCTGGTCGAGGGGGCCGAGCGGCAGCGTCGTCCAGTCGGGGATGTTCTGCAGGTGCTGGAACCATGTGGTTGCTTCGTAGGTGACATCGGTGACTTGGGCAGTCGTGCCCCAACCGGTGCTCGGTCGCATTTGGAAGATCCCCAACGAATCGTGATCTTGGATGCGCGATGTGTACGGCACGAAGTCCGTCAATTGATAGTTGTGGAGGTTCGATTCGGTCATCGCGGCCATGAGCGCGGCCACGATCCCGATCGCCGGGATCCTCATCAGGTTGCCGGTCTGGATGACCACAGCGGCGTTCGACAACTTCTCGGAGTCGAGTTGGAGTCCGCTCGGGAGGGTGATCGTGGTCGGGGCGCCGTCGAGGTACGCGACGAGCGGTGCGGTTGTCGGTGTCAGGGTCGCCAGTGGTCGCTTGATCGCCTTGACACGGCCCGGCACCACGGTGGAGTAGTGCACTCCGCTGGGAGTTGATTCGATCTGGGTCGTCCCGCTGACGAACAACGCGACGTGGCCGATGCCGGCGATCGGCTGGTAGACGATGATGTCCCCGGGCTGGAGGTCGGCAGGATCGACGTCGGTGAGTGTCGAGGCGGCGATGGCGTCGGACGACGTCGGGATGGTGACGCCGATCAATTTGTACGCCTCGGAGACGAAGCCTGAGCAGTCGAACACCCGCGTGCCTGCCGGGTAGGTGAAGCTCGTCTTCACGCCTGCATCGGCGATGTGGGTACCGCCGTCCCACAGCACCTCGCCGAAGCGATACGGCGACACCGCGGCGTACGGCGTGCCGAGCATCGAGTCCGCCCAGCGCAACATCGATTGGACCGACAGCGCGTGTGCGGTGTCGAGCCGGGTTGCCAGGTCGAGCAGGGATGACCGGTAGGCGTCGTCCGCAGCAATGATCTCGGCGGGATCGAGTGTCGGGTCGAAGCGCGCCGCGACGGCGGACATCTCGATGGTCGAGGCGGGCGCTCCCAGGGTCGAGCTGCACAGCCGCAGCACCCCGGCGATCGTGGCGTCGTAGAGGTTCTGCGGGTCGGGTCGGACACCGTCGTGGGCCGAGATCTGTGGCTCAATCACCAACCACTCCGACGGGAGGAGTTGCAGGGGTCCGAGTGGGGCTTCGTTCGTGAACACGGCAATCGGTTCGTGGAAGAACATCTGATCGGCCTCGCTCAGGTCGTTCACGGTGAGGCTTGGCGCGCCGATGTCCGGCTTCTTGTTCGTCCCAGAACTGGTCAGGTCGAGCGTGGGTGCTTCCGTTCTGACGATGGCGGCGACGAACGGCCAGTCGAGGCCGCACGTGTTCAGTGGAGAGGACACCGCGGCTGCGGCTGCGGCCAACTCCATCGCCGACAACCCGGGTGTCCCCGTCGGCGCTGTCGAGTCGGAGGTGATGGTTCCATCGGCGAGGCCGCCGGCGAGTGTCATCACGATCTGCTCGGTCGGTACCGCAACCTCGGCGGCGATGGTGTTCGTCTCCCATGCGGCGAGGATCTTGTATCCGCTGGGTGTCGGGTGGACGTTGTCATGCGAGATCTGGTCGGTGCTGAGATCGGCCGCAGTGGCGTCGATCACGTGCACATCGCGTTCCGGATGAGCGGCGACCTCGCCGAGGATGACGGCAACCACGGTGGCGACCGGTGAGCCGGGTTTGTACTCACGCGGTTTGATGATCGTCAATTGACCTGCTGGTGTGTTGTCGATGAAATCGTCGACCATTTGCGCTGGAGTCGACTTCGACGCCCCGAATCCATTGGTGCCGAGGGCGACGACGACACGTGCGGCGGAGGGTGGCCGGGCGGCGTCGAAATCAGCGACGCCTTGCGCGAACGTCTCGCCCACCCTGGCGTGAAACGTCGCGCCGGGAAACGCTCCGGCCGCCCTCGCGCCGACTTGGATCGAGTCGCCGTAGACGACGATCGGCGATGTCAGCGACCCGGCGTCGGCGATGTGCCACACCGGCAGCTGCCCGACCGCCGAGCTCCAGATGGCAGCCTGCGCGGAATCCGTGAACGGCGCTGTCGGCGAGTACCCCGGTTGAGCCTCGGCGAACGAGGCAAGCCGTTCCGCCACCCACGTCGTCGCTTGATAGACGTTGTTGGCCGCAGCGGCCTCGAGTTCTGACTGTGCCGCAGGCGAGGTCGTCGGGTCGGCCGTGGCGAGGGCCGGGGTGGCGCGGGTCGCGGGCGCATACGCATCGACCGAGCCGCCATCGACCGAGGTGGCGTCGTTCGGTGCGACGTTCGCTGCTGCGGCGATCTCGGCCGGCGTCAACGTCCGAGCGTTCGGGTCCGCCACGCCCCACTGATCCAACATGACCAGGAACGGGCCGACGTAGGTCGCGCCGCCCACCGTCGTCGACAGTGCCGGCGACACGACCGGGTACGTCGTTGCGGCGGCGAACAACGCCGTCCCCTTGTCAGTCGGCACCGTACGGCCCGCCGCTGTCTGTGTTTGCACGAGAGCGACGAGGACCTGCCATGGCACGTGGTGGTCGCGAGCGACACGGATGATCTCCGCGAGCATCTGGTGATCAGCGACCGACGAGCCCGTCGCGGGCACGGCGGCCGTGGCCCCCGACGTCGGCGAGAACACCGAGAGCATCGCGCTGAACAGGCTGACCAGCGCGACCGCGGCAACGGGCCGATGCCGACGATCGCGCCAACAGCGGCCCCGTGGAGCACCACGGCGCACGACGTCGATCGGCAGCCGAATCACGGTCGGCCCCGACTCGGCCGGGGGGCTGCAGGGCTCGGCCGGCACCTCGTGCCTGCCGCCGGCTGCGAGGCGCCGAGCATCGTCGTGTCCGAGCACCGGACCTGCTGATGCAGGCCCGTCGACCGCGGCGGTCGGAATGCTGAACGGACGTTCTCGCGAGTCCGTGGCACGTTGCTTCATCGGCCGATGGACGGCAAACCTGAAGGCGCCCCCGCCCGAGCGGTCGGTTGTGAGATCCCCTTGCCAGAAGTCCACGTGACGGTTTGCCGCGCCGGCGAGGCGATGTGGCCTGAGATCCCCTTGCCGGATCTCCACGTGACGATTCGGCGGCATCACGGCGGGGGCGCTCCGACTCGTCGGGGGATCTCCACGTGACGATTCACCGGCATCAAGGCGGGGCCGCTCCGGTTCGTCGGGGGATCTCCACGTGACGATTCGCCGGCGTCACGGCGGGGGCGGTCCGGTTCGTCGGGGGATCTCCACGTGACGATTCGGCGGCGTCACGGCGGGGCCGGTCCGGCTCGTCGGGGGGTCTCCACGTGACGATTCGGCGGCATCACGGCGGGGCCGCTCCGGCTCGTCGGGGGGTCTCCACGTGACGAGTCGCCCCGGCGTCCCAGATGGTCGATTCGTAGTAGACGTTGGCAACCGGCCCCCAACCCCCAAACCGTGGGCGGCGGGCTGTCGACCCGAGTTCGTCACGTGGTTATGACAACCGCCGGAACGGCCATCGTCGCGGCCGGCGAATCGTCACGTGGAGGTTCGGCGAAGGCGGGCAACGGACGATCGGCCCGCCGCCAGCGAAATGTCACGTGGGGCTTCGGCAAGGCCGGAACGACCAGCATGGCCGCCAGCGAATCGTCACGTGGAGGTTCGGCAAGGGCGGGTATCGGACGACCGGCCTGCCGCCGAGCGAATCGTCACGTGGAGGTTCGCCGAGGACGTCCCCGACGTCCCACATCGGGCTGTACGACCCGATTCGTCACGTGGAGGTTCGGCAAGGGCACCCGGACGTGGCGGGGCGGGCTCGGGGCAGTGCCGGCGGTGTGACACAACGCGCCGTCTCCCCGACGCCGCCGGCGCAGATCCCCCGAGTCGGGGACCATGACGGCGCCACGGCCGACGGCGTGCCGCGACACGGTGGCCGTTCGACCGCAACACACCGTAGAGCGACATCGAGAACCGCAGCCAGATGGTGTCGGCGGCCTTCAAGGCCGTGTGGCGCGGAGGGCGACCGCGGCCCGGTTTGTGACACCCAGTCTCGTGCAGACGCGCTCGAGGGGTTGCCGACTGTCGGCGAATGCCCGACGCGCCCGCGATTCCGTCATCGGGCAGCTCCTGCGCGAGCAGAGCGAGTGTTTCGCTCTTGCGAACGACGCCGCGCACGCCCGCACGCCACCCCGCGCCAAGATCGCGACGGGGTGGCGGTGTGTGAGCCAAGCCGACGCCACGACCGTCAGCTCGATCGAAGTGCGTGACACCCGGTCACGGAGAGCCGCCGACTCGTCGGGCGAGGCTCATTCCGCCGTCCACATGAGGACCTACCCAGGGCCGCTCGCTCGCCGTGCGGGAGATGGCGCAGGACTACCATCTCGGCACGCCTTCGTACGACCGTTTGAGTTGGGAGCGGGCCGACCGCTTCGCGATCGACATGGGCGGTGGCGCGTGGAACGCGGGACACGTGAATGCGTTGGTGGCGGCGGGCGGCGAGCTGCTCGTCGGATCGGACACCGGTGGCGTGTGGCTGGCGACAGGTGACGATGCCAGTCCCGTGTGGTTGCCGGTCAGCGACGACTGGGCCAACCCGGATGTCCAGTGCCTCGCCGTCGACCCGACGGACCCGCGCCGTGTCGTCGCCGGCTGCCGTCAGCGCGACGGCAGCAGTCCAGAACCGGCCTACGCGGAGTTGCTCTACGAGACGGCGACGTCGGCCCCAGAACCACATCGTGCGTGGGCACCGGTTCGCGTGCCTGCGGGTTTCGGGACGGTGTGGGCGATCCAGATCAGCGCGAGCCCACATGCGCTGGTCTGCGCGACGGGATCCGGTGTGTGGTGGCTGTCGCTGGCGGTGACGCTCAGGACGAGCCCGCGGGCGCAGTGGGTCAAGGCTTCGAGCTACAGCTGCACGGGTCTGGTGTTGGGACCGGGCGGATCACCGGTGGCGTCGTCTGCTGCGGGCGGCCACATCCTCGTCGGCAGCTGGCAGACCGCACCGGCCGGGCCACGGTTGACGTTCACCACAGCGACCGTGAGCCCGTCGTTGCCGGGGAACCTCGGGCGGAGCTCGTTGGCGGCATCGGTGGACGGTCGCACGATGTATCTGATCGCCGCCGACTCCGCAGGCCACCAGGGTGCATTCGCGATGTCCGCCTCGGCAGGACGAACCTGGTCGAGCTGGGATCCCGAGCACGTGGCGGAACATCTCGAACACCTCATCGCCGACCAGATCGCCGGTGGCCAAGGTTCGTACAACAACTGCATCGGGGTCTCCCCGTCCAACCCGTCGATCGTCGCGGTCGGGTGGCAGAGCGGCACGTTCCTGTCGACCGACGGTGGCCGCCAGTTCGCCGGAACGTCCGGCGGTGACCACCTCCACGCCGACGTGCACGCGGTGTACTTCGATCCACGCGACCCGAAGGGGTCGACGCTGCACGTCGGCTCAGACGGAGGCATCGCCTCCACCACCGACCTCGGGATGACCTGGTCGAGCGAGCGATCCAAGACGTTGCGCAACCTGCAGCCGACGGGGTTCCCGGAGCGCAACAACTACGGTGCGACCTTTCCGCACCCGACCTTTGCGGGCGTCGTGGCGGGCGGGTGGAAGGACAACGGCACAGGTGCACTGCGCGTCACGGGCGAGTGGGTCAAAGGGCCGGACGCGGGAGGTGACGGCGCAGCGGGAGCGTTCCTGGCCGATGGTGCGCTGCTGTACTGCTTCGTCGCCTGGGGCGGCGCCGGCATCCCCGCTCACCTCGCGACCTGGGATGCGGTCGCTGGTACCTCGTCGGCGTGGTCGAGGCCCGCCGTCGTCAACTCCGACGGCTCACGGCTCGACGGCCTGGACGACCCGGTCATCGCGCCGGTGCCCGTCCCCTCGTTCGTGCACCCGCGCTTTCCCGACGGCAAGGTGATGCGCGCCGTCGGCGGATTCGGTCAGCAGTCGAACATCGTCTACGGGTTGTTCTACGGCACCGATGTCACCGCCGCCGAATGGCGAGAGCTCGCCGCGCTCAGTCCTCCCCAGACCGCGACGTGGTCGTATCGGGTCGCCGCCGACGGGCACAGCGTGTACGTCGGCTGCGCGACGCCGGCCCAGGTCGTGTGCGTCGACGCGTCCACCTCGACGATCACCACGCTCGCCGACCCGGCGATCGCCGCCGGACTGGCATCGGGCTCGGCGGCCACCGTCACGCACCTCGAACTGACCGCAGCGGGCCTGTTCGCGGTCGTCCTCACCGGCCCGACGTCGGTGCTGTTGCTGATGACGGCGCCGCCGCATGGAGCCTGGACCCGCCTCGGCACCGGCCTACCGCCCGTAGGTGTCGCCGGTGCCGTGCCATTCCCCTCGGCCGTCATCTACGGCCTCGCGGTCGACCCGTGGAACGGCATCTTCGTCGCCACCGAGAGCAAGGTCCTGCGATCGAGCGACTCCGGCGGCACATGGTTCGACGCCTCAGCGGGGCTCCCGGCGATGCCTCACTGCGCAGACCTTCGCGCGGTCAGCCACCCGCGTGGCGGTGTGACCTACTACCTGTCGTCGTGGGGTCGGTCCTTGTGGCAGGCCGCGTTCCTGCCCCGTGTTCCCGACGCCTCGTCGGTGACCCATGTCGGCTGGAACGACCTCATCGGCAGCCTCGCCGATGGTCGCGTCTGGGTGCTCGGCAGGAAGGGTCCCGAGCCCACCGGCGGAGACCCACTCGGACGACAGGCGTCGACGCAACTCGCGAACGGCTTCGTCAACCTCGTCGGGCAGATCGCATCGCTCGGCTCGACCGTGAGCGCAGTGTCCGACGATCTGCGCGCCCGCACTGCGGCCGACCCCGCGCTGCTGTCTCGCGACGTCGCGGCAGGCATCGCCACCCTGGCCGAACTGCGCACCCTGATGGCCGGCTCCGCAGATGTCTTGGCCGAGCGGGTGCACGGGCAGCCGACCGCCGTGCAGCTCCGGCGCGTCGCGAGCGCGACCGCCGCGCTGCGCCGGGCGACGGACGAGGCGAGAAGCGTCATTTCCGATGTCGGCCCGGTCGCCGCGAAGATCTCTCCGTCCGCGACAGCGCTCGGACATACCGGTGACGCCGTCCACGCCGCGATCGCCTCGCTGGATCGCCTCACCGCCGGAGCGGGGTTCACTCCGAAGTGATCGATGACTGCGCGGCTGCGGCCCGCGCTGTGGCCACGATTGCGACCATCGCCTGGCGGACTTCGGTGCCGGTCGAGCAAGGTGATGGGAAGCCGAGCCGGACGGCGGCGCGTCCGGCCGGGCCGACAGCGATCATCTCGAAGCCATAGCGGTCGACGGCGGACATCGTCGCTTCCGTCGTGTCGCCGCGGCCGAGGAGGTGGCGGCAGAACAGGACCTGGGCGTCGGCGTGGTCGGTGTTCATGTGCTCGATGATCCCCGGCGCGGAGTCGGCGAGCGGATCGGGCTGCGCGGCGCCATACATCGCCGCGTCGACCCAGCTCATCCTGCCGTAACCGCCGACATAGCGGATGCTCTGCACGTCGAGGCGGTAGAAAGTGAAGTCGCCGAAGTCGATGTAGTACGCCGACGTCGGGTTCGCGGCGAGATAGCGCAGCCGAACGGCCTGACGATCGTCGTCGGTCACCGGCGACATCGGCCCCATCAATGTCACCCTCCCACTGGCGAGCGGATCGGCGCCATCCGGCACGGGTTCGGTGACGAGCAGGCTGGCCCGCGGATCGCGGATCGCGTTCTGGGTGTGCTCGGCCATCAGGCTGACGAAGAACAGCGGATTGCCGCGGTCGTCGAGGCCGTAGCTGGCAACGGAGCCGTAGGGGAACCCAGCGGGCTCTGCGGCGATCGTGCTGAGCGCGCCGCGCGTCTGCGAGGAGACGAGTGTGCGGCAGCGTTCGGCGTGCGACGGTTCGGGCGGCGGCGCCATCGCCGTGCCCGCTGACGGTTGGTCGCCACCTTCGGCGCCCGCGGGAACCTGGTGTCCGGAAGGTCGTGCTGCCATGTCGCCAAGCTACGGGAGCGGCTACCGATGCATGACGCGCCGATCAGCGACCTCCTCCCAATGTCCGGCGCGACGTTTCGCATTCCGGGAGGGCGACTGCCGCGTCGCGCGGGTGCGGCGCATCGATGCCCTCGTCGTCGGGCGAACTCGGCGCGCGTCAGCCTGCAGCTGCGGCAAGCATCCGCACGATGACGTCCTGCTCCACCCTGGCCTCGGGTGAGCCGCTCCCACCGCGCCCAGTCGTCCACTGCGCGAGGGTGAGGGCGGTCGAGCCGCTGTCGTTGGTGCGACGCACGTCGGCGCCACCATCGAGCAACGCTTGCACAGCGGCTGAGCATCGGTTGCGGACGGCTCGATGAAGCGGCGTGACGCCGCCGACGGCCGGGGCGTTCGGGTCGGCTCCCATCTCGATGAGAGAGCGGATCACGTCAGCCTGTCGTTGTGGGTTCCAGTTGCTCGACCCCGGCACACCGGTGACGGCCGCGTGAAGGGGTTCGCCGCCGCGACGGTTCCTGGCGCGCACATCCGCACCGGCCGCCACCAACTGCGCCGCGATCCTCGAGTCATACGCGCAGGCTGCGACGTGAAGGGCGGTGTCGCCCGCGTACAACTGCGCGTGGCACTCAGCGATGAAGAACTCCTCGGACCGCTCGAGACGCGCCACCGCCAGCTCCGGTGCCTTCTCCAACACTCGCGACGCAACGTTCCCGCCGCCAGAACCGATGACCCGCATCAGCCCGATCAAGGTCGGATCCTCCACCACGAGCACTCTGGCACCAGGCCTCACCGTTGTGCCACGCAAGCCGATCAGTCGTCGCGGAGCAGCGGCGAGGGGCCGTAGGCACCCCAGCGTGCGTTGCGTTCGTCGATCGCGGCCCGCAAACCCTGCTCTCGCATGGTCGTGATGAACGGGCCGCCGTGCGTGTTGAGCGCCATGATGTCGTTGCCGGCCGACAGCGCGGTGCGGATGCCCATGATCTCGTAGGTGCGGTTGACCTGACGCTTCGACAACGCGAGCAGCCCCGGCGGGACGAGCGCCACCCTGTTGGCCAGCTTGGTCGTGAACTCTTCCAGTTCGTCGGCTGGCACGGAGTAGTTGGCAAGGCCATACTCGGCGGCCTGCACGCCGGTGAGGGGATCTCCGGTGAAGATCATCTCCTTGGCCTTGCGCATCGGCAGGTGCCAGGGGAACCAGCAGTTGTCCGGTGTGGACATGTCGCGCACCGGTGGATAGCCGATGAGGGCGTCGTCGGCGACGACGAAGAGATCGCAGTACGAGGCGAGCTCGCTCCCACCGGCCAGGCAGTAGCCGTGGGCTTGGGCGATGACGACCTTGGTGAGGTCCCAGATCAAGAAGTAGCCGGCGTTGAGGTGTCGCGCCCACTGGGCCGGTCCCGGGACGAGTGGACCGACGTCGGGGAGATCTTCCGGCGTGATCCCACCGGCGAGGTCGTAGCCGGCGCTGAAGCAGCGGCCGTTGCCCTTGATGATGATGACCGACACGTCCGGGTTGCTCTCGGCCACTCGCAGGGCGTGGAAGAGCTCGCCGCGCAGTATGTTGCGCAGCGCGTTCATCCTCTCGGGGCGGTTCAAGATGATCCGCGCGATCGGGCCGTCGACCTCGTAGAGGATGTCTTCGTAGTCGAGCGGGTGTTGGTAGTACGAGTGGTCGGTGGTCATCGACGTTGTCTATCGCGACGACGTGCGTGACGACTGGACCGACATCAGTGATCACCGCCTTCGCGCGTTCCCGTGCGGGCTTGTGTGCGGAGCACTGTTCCGCCCCTTGGTCGATTGACGACGGTGCCGATCGAGGGTGGTGCGTGCCGGGCGTGGGGCTCAGACGTTCGTGCGCGTCGTTCTCACTGGAAACACGCAACTAATGGTTGCGCATCCAGTGACGATGCGCAATGATTGGTTGCACGTCCTGGGATCAGCCCGGCGACTCACGACAAGGAGACACCATGACCACCCGTTCATCTTCCATCGCTCCGCTCATCGCGGCTTCGGACGACTACACCTACGAGATGCAGGTCCACGCTCCGCTGCCCGAGATCATCGCGGCCGTGACCGACGGCGACTCGATCTGCCGGTGGTGGACCGCCGCGACAAGTTCCGAGCGTGATGGCGACAGCGTGCGGTTGTCGAGGGATGATGCACCGTTCGTGTTCTTCACGCTTGACCACGCGCCGGGCACGACTGAGGTGACGTGGACCGTCACCACCTGCGTGATGGAGGACTGGGTCGGCACCAAGCCGTCGTTCTCGGTGCGCCCCAACGACGACGGAACCTGCGCCGTCGTGTTCCGCCACATCGGGTTGCGACCCGCGCTGGAGTGCTTCGACCAGTGCCGCGCCGGCTGGGGCCACTTCATGCCCAGCCTGCACCAGTTCCTCGAATCCGGGCGAGGCCGACCGAACGAGCCGCGCGAGACGTCGGCTTGACCTTGACGACTCTGCGTCCCCGCGTTGCGTCGGGTTCAGCGTCGATGGGGCGCACGACATCGCTGCACAACGCTGAACCCGACCTGCCGACGAGACTGGGCCGATGAACGACCGGACGATCGAACGCGACATCGAGATCGAGGCGCCGGTGGAGGTCGTGTGGCGCACGATCACCGAACCGGAACTGATCCGCACCTGGTTCGCCGACATCGCCGACGTCGAAGCGCGACCCGGCGCCGTCGGGTCGCTCACGTTCCGGGCCGGCACCGACGCCCCCCACATCGTCGGCATCACGGTCGTCGACGCCGATCGCCCGCACCGCTTCTCGTATCGTTGGGTGTATCCGCCCGGCCAGCAGGCGACACAAGCCAACTCGACGCTCGTCACCTTCACGCTCGTCGCAGACGGCGACGAACGGACCTTACTACGCGTCGTCGAATCCGGCCTCGACCACATCGACATAGCCGACGACGACAATCAGACGTTTCTCGAGGAGCACCGTCGCGGTTGGCAGGTCCAGGGAGACCGCTTGCGCGACCTCTTCGCCTCGCGACACGCAGCGTCGGAATGAACCAGCCATCCGATGACGACGAACTGTGGGAAGCGATGGCGGATCCGACGCGCCGCAAGCTGCTCGATCTCCTCGTTGCCCTCGGTCAGGCCACAGCGACGACCCTCACCGCGGACATGCCTGTCAGTCGCCAGGCGATCTCCAAACATCTCGCGCTCCTGCAGCGAGTCGGGCTGATCGACGGGCACCGTCAAGGACGCGAGGTCCGCTACGAGGTCCGTGAAGAGCGCCTCGTCGAAGCGACCAGCGCGTTGTCCGAGGTCGCCAACCGTTGGGACCGCCGCCTGCGAACGATCAAGCAACTCGCCGAACAGGCCCACGCCACGGACCGTTCGACCCGCGTCGAAACCGCCAGAGCGAGCATGAGGTCGACAGACGACTCGACGGACGGTCCACGAGTCGGACCACGATGAGCATCACCGGGGTCGGCGTGGTCGAACCGCGCACGCACGTCTGCGGTGTCAGCGTCTCGACCGGGAAGGTCGTGCCGGGCTCAAGGCCGGGCGGTGTGTTGCCGACATGTAGGCGTGCGTGTTGCGTACTTGACTCTTCCGGTGTGTGCCCTCTTCGTCGTGGCGTGCTCCAACGCGTCGAACGGGCAGGGACCTACCACTGGGGCAACTGCGCCTGCTGCGGTAGCGGGATCCACTTCGTCGCTCGGACAGACGAGTGTGCGTGCAGCAGGGCCAAGTTCCGCGCGGCCTGTACCGATTGGATCAGACGCAGGGGGCACCTCGCCGGTGAGTGCCGGCTCGACGGACCCGCCGAATTCGACGTTGGGATCGGGTTCGGTTGATGTCTCTCCGTCGAAGGTTCCCGAAGTGGACGTGCCGACCGTGAGCTCTGTAGCGGGGTCTGACGTGCCACGAGCCCCTCTTGCGCTGTATAGCGAGGTGGGGCGTCCCGGGTTGCCTCTGGACCACACCGCGTTGATTGATCCGCGTTGGCACCAGGCAGGATCGGCTGCGCTGAGCAGCGGACTCGGAGATGGGACATATTGGGCGACGGTCGTGGGCGACGGGACCGGGTTGCCTGCTCAAGTCGAGTTCCGACTGACGGAGGCGTACTTCGGCAGCGCGTGCGAGGCGCACTTTGGCGGTAGAGATGGTTCGTGCGATGACGGTGTCGGCACCGATGACACGAACTCAGGCGAGTTCGTGATGGTTGTTGGCGAGGCTGGTGTCACCGTCTCGGACGAAATGACGCAGCTGAGTCTGCAAATAGATGGTGGCGAGTTGTTCCGTCTTGTCGCGGGTGGATCCGCTGCGAGTGCTGCGCCGGCGGGGTACCGGTTCGTGGGCTTTCCGTTCTTCGTGACCGTCCAGGACGGCCACATTGTCTCGGTCGACCAGGTATGGATGCCGTAACTCGGCGAGGGACGCAGCTGAGAGCGGAGGCCACTCGTGCTGATCGGGTCATCAGCGACGTCCGCGCGCTGAGCCGATGACCGACGCCAACGGTTGGGAGACCACCGCACCCGCGCCCAACGAGGCTCCAGCCCGGGCCGCGCTCGCAGACATCGCGCAGCGCGATCCGGCGTTCGACCTCGACCTGTTCCTCGCGGAGGCCCAGCAGGCGTTCTGGCTCCTCGGCCGGGCCTACGCCGAGTGCAACCCGGCGCTGTGCCAGGCGGTGCTCTCGGCGGATCTCACCGCTCGGGAGCAGGCCACGATCGAGTCCGGCTGCCGGGCCGGCACGACCCGGGCGCCCCGGCCCGACGACGCCTCCTCCGCCCGGCTCGTCTCGGTCGCCAGCGATGCCTTCGACGACACGATCGTCGTCCACTTCAGCTCGTCATGGTCGCCCCACGCCGTGCCGACCGCCGAGGACCAGCGGGACCGACGCCACCACCCGCCTCCTCCGATGCCGATGCCGATGCCGATGCCCGAGGAACGGGAGCAGCAGTGGTGCTTCCAGCGCGCCGCCGGATCGCGCACGGTCCGCTCGAGCGCCGGGGCGCGGTGCACCAACTGCGGCGCGCTGGTGGAGGCCAGCAGGGGGAGCTGCCGCTACTGCGGCGCGTCCATCGCTGCCGGTGGCGGATGGCGGGTGATCCGCATCGACGATGTCGAGAAGTCTCGCACCGGCGACGCCGACGCTGCGCTGCAGCAGCTCATCGGGTGGTGGTCGGTCACCCCGGGCACGGCTCAGGCCGATGCCTCCGCAGGCTCCCCGCGACGGCGCGGCGGACCACGTCGCCTCGCCAGATGGATCGGGCGACTGATCACCTTGGTACTGATGCTCGGCGTCGCCGCGTTCATCGGCGCCGGGGTGAGCGGGCCGTACCACCGGGCCGTGGTGAAGGTCCTGCCGATCTTGAAGCACCCGGAGCTTTCCGGGCCGCTCGACCTTGACGGTGACCTGCAGGCCCAGCAGCTCTCCGCCTCCTTCTCCGGGCAGCCGTTCGTGTTCCGCGGTTCGTGCTCGACGTTCGCCGCGAAGACCTCGTGGGCCTTCACCGCCAAGCTGCCCGACGGCTCCACGTTCGAGATGCACGTCTCCTTACCGCCGGGCCACGGCGGTCCGGGCACCTACGGGCCACCGGCGCTCAAGTTGTCGGCGAAGGCCGACAACGACCTGCAGGTGGTGTTCTACGGTCTCGACCCGACGGCGCCGGGTGTGTCCCTGGTGATCGACGCGGCGGGCGCAGGGGACCTCACCTTCGCCGGACTGATCCCCAGCAACGGCAACGCCAACCTGTCCGGCCACATCTCGTGGTCGTGCATGCTGCGTTAGTCCAGGCGGGGCGCACGGGGGACGTCCACGGCTGTCACCACCTCGGCCGCGAACCTGCGCATCATCTGCGGCGCCGAGTACACGTCCACAGGTCAGCTCTCGATCGTCGACCACCCACGACGCGCGAGCGAACGACGAGCGAGCGACCCATCGCTGCCTGTTCCCCCGGGCGGCCCACCGTTCGCCTCCTGTGGCTGCGCCACCCGAGGAATGAGCGTCCGGCGACCGACTCTCGAGCGTTGCCAAGGTCGCCGCTTCGCTCCGTATCGTTCGCAGGTGATGACTGCTGAGCGCCCCGCCTCGTCTGAAAGCGATGCAAACACCGGTGTCACCCCGACGACCTGGGTCATCGTGGCGTCACGCGATCACGCCAGGCGCGGCCTGGCCGAAGGGTTCATCATGGCCAACCACGGCAAGCGCGCACCTCTTGCGCGGATGCGACGCAACGACAGCATCTTGATCTATTCGCCGAAGACGAGCCATCCAGATGGGGATCCGTTGCGGGCAATCACGATCGTCGGCGTCGTGACCGGTCAGGAGCCCGAACCAAGCGATCTGATCGCCAATGGCTTCCGCCGACGCGCCAGTCTCCGCGAGATCGAGCCACTCACCCTCGACCGCGTTCGTGACCACCTCCCTACGAGCAAACTGAGGTTTGGCTGCTTTGCCCTGACACCGGGTGACGCCGCAGCGATCCGGCGTCTCATCGACGGTGAGTAGACCGAACCGTTCGGACGGCAGACACTGAATCCGACACGGCCGCCGTCGGCGGTGTCGCCGATGGAACGACGTTCCCGGTCGGCTCGATGTGCTGGCCGGTGGGTCGGGTAATGTCCCGGGAGTCACGCGTGGTGATGAAGCACAGGTGCAAGGGAACAGGGTGCGATGAGGTCGAGTCCTGGCGTGCCTCGAGCACTCCCGGTTGCGGGCTGAACGGCGCTCGGACGACGTCGAGCAGAGGAGCGTGGGGGAATGCTCACCGCAGAGGACTACCGGCGATCGATCCGCGACGGGCGGGCCTCGTACCTCGAGGGCCGGCGCATCGTGGACCCGGTCACGCACCCGCTGTTGCGGGTGTCGGTCGACTGGGTGGCGAGCACCTACGAGCAGACGTGTTCGGCTGGCCCGGAGGCCCGCAACCCGATCTTCGATCAGCCGGCCACTCCGGCCGAGCTCGACGAGCAGATGACCTTCCTCATCGAGGCGGATGTCACTGCAGCGAGCACGGCAGGCTGCATGGCGTTGAGCGATGTGGCGCCGCGCCTGGCCGAGGCGGAGCCCGCCTACCGCGACCGGCTCGAGCGGTTCCTCCGGCGGTGTCGAGACGACGATCTGCGTGTTGCTGCGGCGGTAGAGGACGGTGGCGAGCTGCGCGTGGTGCGCCGCACCAAGGACGGCATCATCCTGCAGGGCGCGAAGCGGCACGTCCTGGGAGCGGCGGTGGTGCACGAGCTGTGCGTCGTGCCGTCAGGCGCGATACCGAAGGAGGACGCCGACCGGGCGATTGCGTGCGCTGTCGCGGTCGACACTCCGGGACTCAAGATCATCAGCATCACCACCGCTCCGCGCGCCGAGGATCCGCGGCACTTCCCGATCAGTCGCGAGAAGAGCATCCCCGACTGCACCGTGCTGTTCGACGAGGTGTTCGTGCCCTGGGATCGGGTGTTCCTCGACGGCGAGGTGGCGTACTCGGCAGCGCTCGCCGACGCGCTGGGCACGTGGGAGCGCGCCCGCGCCGCGGCGACGCTCGCGGACGAAGCAGAGCTGATCTTCGGGCTCGCCCAGACGATCGTCGAGATGAACGGCGTCCCGGACGCGACTCACATCCTCGACAAGCTGAGCAAGATGGCCGTGTGGGCGTCGATGTGCCGTGCCGGCTGGACGGCCGCGCTCGTGCACGCCGCGACGACGGAGACCGGGATGGTGGTGCCCGCTGACGCGCACGTGTACGCGACGATGGCCTACGGCCGAAGTCTCTTCAACGAGATGGTTTCGTACCTGCACGACGTCTCCGGCGCACTCCTGTTGACCTGTCCGACCGTTGCGGACTACGAGAACCCGGAGACGCACGACTACATGGAGAAGTACCTCCGGACGATGGAGGGTGTCACGGGCGAGGATCGGATGAAGATCTTCCACGTCATCCGCGACCTCACGGCGGACCACTACGGGGGCTGGGCCAAGATCACCAACCAGATGGTCGGCGGCGGTCTCCACGCACAGCGGATGGCGACGCTTCGAACGTTCCCGTCGGAAGCGGCCAAGGCGCGAGCGCGGCGGGTGGCCCGCATCGCTGAGCGGTAGACCACCGTTCCATCTCTGATCTGGACAACGCGAGGGTGACGACCCTCAGGAGGGTAGGCAAGCGACATGATGACCGGTGAGCAGTACAAGGAGTCCCTGAAGGACGGGCGCTACACGTACCTCGATGGCAAGCGCGTCACCGATCCGGCCAACGAACCGAGGCTGCAGGCCGCTGTTCAGGCCGCAGCAGACGTGTACGACAGCTTCCATTCGGATGATCCGGACGCATTCAACCCGATCTACATCATGCCGAAGTCGATCGAGGAGTTCCGCGAGCGCGAGCGGCTCCTCGCCAAGGGCAAGGGTGACATGACGCTCGGGACGACGGGTGTCATCCTGCTCACACTCGTCACTGCGGCACCCGAACTGGCGAAGCTGAAGCCCGTCTACCGCGAGGCCATTTACGAGTACATCGCTTACGCGCAGAAGAACGACCTTCGCTGCGCGGAGAGCATCACGGACGCCAAGGGGCACCGCAAGCTCCGTCCCAGCAAGCAGGCGGACCCGGACTTCTACGTCCATGTCGTCGACCGGACCTCCGATGGGGTGTACATCAACGGCTGCAAGATGCACATCAGCGGTTCCTCGGTCGGCCACGAACAGGTGGTGCTTCCCACCAAGGCGATGCGGCCGGGCGAGGAGGACTACGCGATCGCCTGCGCCGTGCCGGTCAACGCGCCGGGCGTCAGCGTCATCGACACCACCTACGCGCCGTACGGCGAGCAGGATCCCCGGAACTTCCCGGTCAGTGGACATCGAAGCTCGCCCGAAGGGTTCGTGATATTCGACAACGTGTTCGTGCCCAACGAGCGGATCTTCCTCGACGGCGAGGTGCAGCAGGCGGCGGTGCTCGCCCACTCCCTCGGGCTGTGGGAACGGGCGGCAGGCGTCACCCACGGCGGCGCCGGGCTCGAACGAGAGGTGGGCCTGGCCGCGTTGCTGGCCGAGGCGAACGGCGTGGAGAACGAGCCGCACATCAAGGACGCCCTCGCCACGCTCGTCATCCACTCCACCATGTGCAAGGCAGCCGGTGAAGCAGCGATGGCGAACGGTCAGCAGAACGAAGACGGCATCCTCACGCCGTCACCGCTGTACATCAGCGCGCTCAAGTACTACAAGAACGAGTTCCACGCGAAGCTGCTCGACATCCTCCACGACATCGCCGGGACGCTCACCGTCAACGCACCGACCTTCGCCGATTTCGAACACCCCGACCTCCACGATGGTCTCGAAGCCATGCTCACGACGTCGACGCTCTCGGCGACGCAACGGCTCCGGCTCTTCCACTACCTTCGCGACACCACGGCCGACGCGTATGGCGGCTGGGCATTCGCCACCGGCCAGCTGTCAGGCGGCGGCCAGCACGCGCAACGGCTCGTCACCATGCGGCACTTCGACATGAACCACGCGAAGAGCTTGGCGCGCCGAATCCTGGAGCCCACGGCCGCCAACGAGGCACAGGAGCACGGCGCGATCGCCCCGACCTGAGAGCGAGACGGTCGCCGCGACGAAGATCGATCGGGCCCGCTCCGGTTCCAGGATGCCCCCCCGCTTGGTCTCCGCAGATCGATCTGAGCGATTGGTGCTTGATCTCCGCCTGCCGATCTGTGAGCGTTTGCAGATCCGGTCACCACCGGAGATCAACTAAGGGGGGAACTCGATGAGGAGACGCTGGCTCAAACTCGCCGCGCTACCGATCGCGCTCGCTGTCGTGACAAACGCCTGTGGCAGTTCGAGCAACAGCAAGGGCTCGTCCGGCTCCACTGTGGCGCCCAGCGCGAGCGGGGCGTCTGCGACCACGGCGGCGGCCGCCGCGACAACCGTGGGAGCCTCGACTGCGACCACCGGGGGGGCCGCCGCGACAACGGCAGGTTCGACTGCGACCACCGGCGGGGCCGCCGCGACAACGTCAGGCTCGACTGCAACAACGGCGGCTGCTGCGACAACGGCGGGACCGTCGACGACGCTGCCACCCACCCCTGGCCGCGGGAGCGCAGGCTCGGTGACGGTCTTCGGCGTGGAGGACTCCGCGAACGAGGCCGGGGCGATGCAGGACGCGCTGAAGAAGTTCGGCGACGCGAACGGGATCAACGTCACGTACGTGGGCCGTCGCGACTTCGAGCAGCAGGTCAATACCCAGGTGCTCGGCGGCAACCCGCCCGACATCGCCGCCTTCCCCCAGCCGGGCAAGCTGGCCCAGTTCGCCAAGGACGGCAGCCTGAAGGTTCTTCCCGACACCGTTGCGACCGACGTGGCGAAGAACTGGGACCCGAGCTTCTTGGCGTTCTCCAAGGTCAACGGCAAGCAGTACGGCGTTCCGATCAAGAACGACCTCAAGTCGCTGGTCTGGTACGTCCCGAGCGTCTGGAAGGCGAAGGGTTACTCGGTGCCCGCGACGTTGACCGAGTTCAAGGCGCTCGAGGACAAGATGATCGCCGCCGGCGATACCCCGTTGTGCGTGGGCATCGAGTCCGGCTCCGCCACCGGATGGCCGTTCACCGACTGGGTCGAGGAACTGGTCCTGCGCGAGCAGGGCATCGACTACTACAACAAGTGGGTCCAACACGAGGTTCCGTTCAACGACAAGCCTGTGGTCGATGCGTTCAACGAGGTCGCTGGACCGGGCGGGCTGTGGACGAAGAAGGGGGCCGCATACTCGTCCGGAGGATCGATCGCCGCAACTGCGTTCGGCGACAACGGCGAGCCGCTCGTGAAGGGCAAGTGCTTGATGCACCGCCAAGCGAACTTCTTCGCCGCCTTCTTCCCAAAGGGAACCAAGTTCGGCACCGGCGACGGCGAGGTGAGCACGTTCTACTTCCCGTCCGACCAAGGCCATCCAGTTCTGGTCGGCGGCATCAACGTCGGGGCGTTCCGCGACGCCCCTGAGGTGTGGAAGGTGATGGATTACCTCGGCTCGCCCGAGTTCGCCAACGACCGGCAGGCAGCGCAGACCAAGCGGGTCGGCGGCGGCAACTCCGGGTTCCTCACGGGGAACAAGAACGCCGACCAGAGTCTTTGGAACCCGCTCGAGCAGGGCTTCCTCAAGACGCTCGCGACTGCCAATCCAGCGGCGTTCGACGCGTCCGACCAGATGCCTGCGGACGTCGGATCGGGCAGCTTCTGGACCGAGGGAACATCCTTCGTGAACGGCGGCGAGGATGCCAAGACGGCCGCCGCCAACATCCCAGCGTCGTGGCTGAATCGCCACGACGTCGAGCCGCCAGCGGGCACCTGAGTGCGGGTGCCGGCGCCCCCGACAAGGGGTCGCCGGCACCCCGCCCGATCTC